>DASRUA010000057.1:0-2317 GCA_035655615.1 Dermatophilaceae bacterium | reverse complement strand
CCGGGTCCAGAGAGGACATGTCGGGTGCCGAGATGATCACGTCCCCGGCTGGGGAGGTGACCCCGAGAACGTCTCCCATCGTCGTGGTCAGGCACCACTTCGCTGGCGCTGTGGTGGACCACGAGGAGAGCTTCGCGCTTGTCTGGCAGGCGCCCGAGATCGATGCGGTGGGCTGGGCGGAGCCCTTCGGAACCGTCGACGAAGACCGCGGGCTCGTCGTCGCGGATGGTTGAGTCGAAGCCGTTGGCGTAACGGGAGAGCCTGACGGTGAGCCAGGGAGTACATCGGGAGGGCTGGGGTGCAGGCTCGCCCCAGAGCTCGTACTCGATGCTGGGGTCGCGACCGGCGTAGCGCCTCCCCAATCCGTCACGGGTGCTGCCCCCCTGCCAGCTCACGGGCCGTGAACAGACCCACACCACCGACCGCAAGTACAAGCGCCACGTGAGAGGGCTCTCCCGCAAGCCGAGTTCACACAGCTTCCGAGAACGGGCTAGATGCAGCCCTCCAAGTACGCCAAGACGGGGAGCAACGCGTGGCTCCCCAGCCGGTAGTGCGCCCATCTGCCCCGCTGTTCCCTGACCAGGAGGCCGGCATCGACGAGCTTCTTGAGGTGGTGGGACAGGGTCGGCTGCGAGATGCCCAGTGCTGCAGGCAGGTGGCAGGCGCACGCCGTGGTGTCGGGGGAATCGGCCACAAGACGAAGCAACCGGAGCCTGACCGGATCGGCCAGCGCCTTGAGCACGACAACGAGTGGTTCCGCATCCGTAGCCGGCATGAGGTTCTCGGGCGCAGCCAGCGCGCATTCGATGGTGGCTATGACGCGGGGCATGGGGTCAGACCGACCCGGCGACGGCCACCAGCCGACCTTCGGCGGGCGATTGCTCGGCGAGCAGGGCGAGACGCTCGGGCCCGATGGGCTCCTGCTCGAGCAAGGGAACGATGGCGAGTCGGTGAGCGCGGCTGCGTACGGCGTCGACGGGCCCTCGCTCCTGACTGGCCCGGTGCCGGAGAAGCGGCGAGGTGGTGGATGCTGCTTCGAGTGACTGGTTGACTACCCAGGCCCACGGCTCGATGCCGGCCCGCTTGAGGTCGTCCTCCAGGCCGCTGGCTTCCAAGACAGGGGTCGTTTCCGGCAGGGTCACGAGCAGGATCTTGGTGTAGTCCGGATCCTGAAGCCGCATCATCGGAGTCGCATATGCGGTGCCGCTAGGCATGTTGCGGGCGATCTCCCGATGGTACGAGCCGGCGGCGTCCATGAGGAGAAGCGTGTGTCCGGTGGGCGCGGTGTCCATCACGACGAACCTGCGTCGCGCCTCGTTCACGAGGTGGGAGAACTGACGGAAGACCGCCACTTCTTCGGTGCACGGTGACATGAGGTCTTCTGCGAGTACGGCCCTGCCGGCGTCATCCAGGTTCTTGCCCTTGGTGTTCATCACGTGATCGCGATATTCCTGGACCGCCTGCTGGGGATCGATCCGGGAGACGGTGAGGCTCGGCATCGCGACTTCGCCGCCGACAGCGTCGGCCAGGTGTCCGGCAGGATCGGTCGTGGTGAGGTGGACCTCATGCCCCTTCTGGGCAAGGCGGATCGCGATCGCCGCAGCGATAGTGGTCTTGCCGACTCCGCCCTTGCCCATGCACATGATCAGCCCGTGCCCGTCGGGGGCGAGCTCGTCGATCAGCGCATCCAGCGGGGGGGCCATGTCCTCATGGGTCTGTGTTGACGTGTCTTCCGTCACCGCCGATGCACTGTCGAACAAGGACCTCAGCGCGGCGAGGCCGACCATGTTCTCGGGCTTGAGGTCGATGAGGTCTCGCGGGACGTCGGCGAGTGAGACCGGCATACCGGCGATCGCTGCACTCTCGCGGTCCCGGATGGCTTGGGCGAGGTCGTCAACCGCTCCCGCGGTGCGCGGCATGACACCGTTGATGACCACGTTGCTGGGCCTGATCCCGGTGTCGGTCAGCTCGTCGGCGGTCCGGGCGATCTCGGCGAGGCTTGACGCCTGTGCCCTGGCCACGAGGACGAGGCTGGTGACCGTCGGGTCGGCGAGCGCAGCGACCGCGCCCGCGTAGACCGCGCGCTGCTTCTCGAGTCCGGACAGGGGCCCCAGGCAGGAGGCGTCCCCCTTGCCTGCATCGAGGAAGCCCGACCAGTCGCCAGGAAGTTTCAGGAGTCGGATGGTGTGCCCGGTGGGTGCGGTGTCGAAGATGACGTGCTCGTACCCCGCGATCGACTCTCGATCAGCCAGCAGGCCAGTGAACTCGTTGAACGAGGCGATCTCGGTGGTGCACGAACCCGAGAGCTGTTCGGTGA
>DASRUA010000056.1:0-12107 GCA_035655615.1 Dermatophilaceae bacterium | reverse complement strand
CGCTGTGATGTCGATGGAGGCTCTTGGTTGCCTGGCGTTGATGCGGTGTCAGGTGTCGCGATGCTCTGCAACACCGCCCATCGCGGGTCAAGCTGGTCGTGGTGGTGCGTCGGGTCTTCTGCCAGGTGCGCCCCACACTCGGAACACAGGCCCGGACAGTCACTCCGGCATACGGGTTGGAACGGCATGGCCGGAACCATGGCGTCCCTGAGCACGGGCTCGAGGTCGATCAGGTCGCCCACGAGCTCATACACCTCATCATCATCTTCGTCCTCGGCCGCCACCTCGTGGTGGTGAGTCGCACGATCGACGTAGGCGAACAGCTCCTGGAAATGTCCCCCCACATGGCGGGTCATCGGGTCCAGGCAACGCACGCAGGCACCGATTGCCGTGGCATGTGCCGAGCCAGTCACCAGAACGCCCTCCATGACCGACTCCAACCGCAGTTCCAGCTCGATGGGCTGGCCCGGAGGTATGGCAATCACGTCGATGTCACCGAGGTCGTCCGGAGCCGGGACGGTCCGCGCCATCTCGAGCATGGAGCCTGGACGTCGACTGAGCTCCCGAGTGTCAAACACCAGGGGCAGGCGGGGGTTCAGGCGGTTCATGGCTTCCGATGATGGAGGTCTGTCGTCGATTCCGTGTGAACGGCTCGACCCACGTCACACAAGACGTAGATCGACACGTCAGATTACCGGAGTGGATGGCGTTCCCCCAAATGCGGGGTCAGCGAGCTCCGAGGGAAACGCCCGCCGTTGCGTCGGCCATCTCAGGATCGGGCGAGGTGCCGGATTCGGCACTCTCGTCCGGGCGCCCATCATCCTGCCAGGCTCCACTGTGTGCTGCCTCATCTGTCGTCCCCTGGAAACGGGCCAGATCGGCCTGGCGGCGGGTCGTCAGACGCAGCCGGCCATTGTTCACCTGCGAGGCGAGCTGGCCGAGTAGGACCTCGAACTCGGCAAGCTTGCGGTCGACGTACTCGTCGGCGTCGGCCAGCAAACGGGTCGACTCGGCACGCGCTTCGCTGGTCACCGTGGCAGCGCGCGCCCGGGCGGCCACCAGCACATCAGTCTGCTCGATCAGCTGCTCACGCTCACCGCGGGCGCCCTCCAGGATGCGCTCGGCCTCTTCACGGCCGGCTGCGAGAACGGCCGCACGGTCGGTCAGCAAGGCCTGTGCGTCATGGAGGTTGGCTGGCAGCGCCTTACGCATCCGCTCCAGGATGTCGAGCGTCTCCGCCCGGTTGACCAGGCAGGACGCCGACATGGGCATGGCCTTGGCGTTGCGAACCGCCGCCGTGACCTCGGTGAGCCGGTCGTGGACGTCCATCGGCTGTCAACTTCCCTTCGGGTTCTGGAGCCGCGAGAGGAGGGCCGCACGCACCCCTTCAGGAACAAGTCCGGTGATGTCGCCACCGAAAGCGGCGATCTCCTTGATCAGCGAGCTCGAGACGTGACCGAACTTGGGGTCCCCCGGCAGAAATACCGTCTCGACGCCGGACAGGTGGCGGTTCATGAGGGCCATGGGCAGCTCGTAGGCGAAGTCGGTGTCGCTGCGCAGCCCCTTGACGATCGCCTGGGCACCCGCCTCGCGACAGACATCGACCAGCAGTCGCCCGGCGAAAGCCTCGATGCGCACATTGGGCAGGGCCGACAACGCCGCATCGAGCAGCTTGATCCGCTCGTCGACAACGAAGGTGCCCTGCTTGGTCTTGTTGTGGAGCACGGCGACGACCACTTCGTCGTACAGCAGCGCGGCTCGGGTGATCACGTCGACATGGCCCATTGTCACCGGGTCGTATGACCCCGGACACACGCACCGACGTTGTTGACTCGTCACGCAACCGAACCTAGCAGCGACGGTCACGACTGCATGGAAGGCACGACCACAGTGGCGGCACGACCACAGTGGCGGCACGAGCACAGTGGCGGCACGACCGGCGCAAGGATCAGGCGACGCCACGGGGCCCGGCGAAGTCGGCGAACCACATCTTGGTATCGCCGTAGCGCCGCTCCCCCGCGCCATCAAGACCCTGAGGCCACCGAGGTTCCGGTGAACGCGCCGATCTCTCGACCACGACGAACGCGTCCTCACTGAGCCACTCATGGGTCACCAGGAGCATCAGCACGTCACCGAGGGCCTCATCGGTGACGTCGTACGGCGGGTCGGCCAGGACCAGATCGCAACGCGCCTCATCCGCTCCCGGACCGCCGAGCAGCGCCCTCTCAACCGTCTCGGCCCGCACCCTGACCCCGGGCAGACCCAGCTCGGCGATGTTCTTGCGTATCACGGCCACGGCGGCCCAGTCGGACTCGACCAGCAGGACGCTGGCGGCTCCGCGACTTGCCGCCTCGAGCCCCAATGCTCCTGAACCGGAGTACAGGTCAAGGACATTCGCCTGCTGGACCACGTCCAGGTGCTCGAGGCGCGAGAAGAGCGCCTCGCGCACCCGGTCACTGGTGGGGCGGGTGCCGCTGCCGGGCGGTGTGCTGATCCGCCGGCCACCGGCGAGCCCCGAGATGATGCGCGTCATCGGCCGGTCACCCGCGCTCCAGATAGGCGGCCTGCTCGTCGTCGAGAGCGGAGGAGATGACATTGCGCAACGCGGGGTGCTTCTCGAGTCCCGGATCGGCCTGGACGACGGCGAAGGCGTCCTCGCGCGCCGCCAGGATGAGGTCCTCGTCGCGCAGCAGCCGAAGGAGCCGCAGCTGTGACTTGCCGCCGCTCTGCCGCGCCCCGAGGACATCGCCCTCCCTGCGCTGCTCCAGGTCGAGCCGGGCCAGGGTGAATCCGTCGTTCGTGGCTGCGACGCTGAGCAGCCGCTGCCGGACCAACTCGGACTCGGTCTCGGTCACCAGCAGGCACAGGCCGGGCGACGTGCCTCGGCCCACCCGACCCCTGAGCTGGTGCAGCTGCGAGATCCCGAAGCGGTCGGCATCCATGATGACCATGACAGTAGCGTTCGCCACGTCCACGCCCACCTCAATGACAGTAGTGGCCACGAGAACGTCGATAGCGCAGGCATTGAAGCCCCGCATGACCTCGTCCTTGTCGTCGGCGGCCATCCGACCGTGCAGGATCGCGATTCGCAGGCCGGCAAGAGCCGGGTTGTCGCGAAGCTCGACTTCCATCTGCAGGACACTGCGCAGCTCACGGGGCACCGGCGGCGCCGACTCATCGACGTCGAACGCGATGTCCACGTCCTCGTCCGAGAACTCTCCCTTGTCGACACCTGGCGCCTGGTCAGAGTCTGAGCCCGAGTCGCCAATCCTTGGACACACGACGTAGGTCTGATGTCCGGCGCGGACCTCTTCGGCGACCCGCTCCCAGGTTCGCTGGAACCAGCGAGGGTTGCTGACCACATGGGTCGCGATGGGAGAACGGCCCATGGGCAGCTCGGTCAGGGTGGAGGTCTCCATGTCACCGAACACTGTCATCGCGACCGTCCGCGGGATCGGCGTCGCGGTCATCACCAGGACATGCGGAGGCTGCTTGCCCTTGCCGCGCAACGCATCTCGCTGTTCGACGCCGAAGCGGTGCTGCTCGTCGACGACCACGAGCCCCAGATCGAAGAACTGGACGTGCTCCTGGATGAGGGCATGGGTGCCGACGACGATGCCCGCGTCACCCGAGGCTGCATCGAGCAACGACCTGCGCCGTATGCCGGTGGGCTGGCTGCCGGTCAGCAACGTCACCTGGGTGCCGATCTCGCTGCCACCGAGCATGCCGCCCATGGCAAGGTCGCCGAGCATCGAGGTGATCGACCGGAAGTGCTGTGAGGCAAGCACTTCGGTGGGGGCCAGTAGCGCGGACTGTCCGCCGGAGTCGATCACCGACAGCATCGCCCGCAATGCCACGACGGTCTTGCCCGAGCCGACCTCACCCTGCAGCAGCCGGTGCATGGGGTGCTCGCGGGCCAGGTCCCTGGCGATCTCGGCGCTGACCTCCTGCTGACCGGCGGTCAGCTCGAACGGCATGCGGGCGTCGAAAGCCTCGAGCAGCCCACCTGCAATGGGGAGTCGAGGCCTGGTTTGCACTCCTTCGCCCGCCGCCCGGCGCTGGGCGAGAATCGTCTGGACCGTGAAGGCCTCGTCGTACTTACGACGGTATCTGCCCCGCGACACGTCCTTCTCGGTGGAGGGCTGGTGCAGCAGGCGGTACATCGAGACGAGGTCGACCAGACCGCGCCGCTTGCGGACGTCAGGCGGCACATGATCAGGGATCTCCCCCAGCGAGGTGAGGACGATCTGGGCGACGTTGCGGACCTTCCACGACGGCATCTGCTTGCCCGCCGGCAGGTAGATCGGGATCAGGTTGCCTGTGTACTGCTCAACCGCCTCCTGCTCCTCCTCCGGGTCGAAGATCTGATAGTCAGGGTGGGTCAGCTGCCATGTCTGGTGGTAGCGCCCGACGGTGCCCGCGAACAGGCCCAGTGCCCCCGGGACCAGCCGTCCCTCGTGTCCGTAGGCGCTGAAGAAGGTCAGGTCGAGCTCACGCTTGCCGTCGGTGATGGTGGCGTTGAGCATCCTGCCCTTGCGTTGACGCATCGGACGAGTGGTGACCCGGTCCACCCGGGCCACGATCGTCACGTCCTCCCCCTCGACCAGGCTGGACAGGTCGGTCAGCTTTCCGGGCTCGAAGTATCTGCGGGGAACGAAGTCGAGCAGGTCACCCACCGTGTGGATGTCACGGTGTTTGGCCAACGGGCTGGCCGATGGCTGGCCGACGACCTTGCCAAGCGGGGTGGACAGATCTGCCACCTCACTCGACCCCGAGCAACAGCGGATAGATCGCCTGGCCGCCGTCGATGATGCTGACCTCCAGGTCCCGGCGACCCGCCCGTGCCGCCTGCGCGACCTCAGCAGCGAGCTCCGGCCCAACGCCGGCACCACTGACCACGGTGAGCAGTTCCCCTCCACCCGCCAGGAGTCGGGCAACCACCTCCACGCCGACCACTGCCAGATCCTTGCCCACGACGACGACATCCCCGTCGACCGCGCCCACGACATCACCCGGATAGCACCTTCCGGCGCTGGTCAGCGACTCCTTGCTGGCCACCGTGACCGCCCCGTGCCGAGTCGCCGCAGCGGCCCCGCTCATGGCGATCAGGTTGTCCCGGCTGCCGGCGGTGGGCTCGAACACGGCGAGCGCAGCGATGCCCTGGACCGCCGACCGCGAGCGCACGACGTGCACCTCCAGACCCCCGTCGGCGGCTGCCGAGGCTGCCGCGTCCGCCGCAAGCAGCGTGTCCCCCTCGTTGGGCAGGACGATCACGCATCGCGAGCCGGCGGAGCGAACGGCATCCAGCAGCTGGCCCGCAGAGGCGCGCCGGCCAGGCCCGTTGAAGACAGAGACGGCGCCAGCAGCCTTGAACACCTCAGCCAGGCCCACACCGGCCGCGCAAGCCACGACGGCGACCGGGCCCCGCGGCGAAACTGCCGTTCGGGCTCGCTGCTGGTCGCCGAAATGGGTGACCGCGATGCGATGCGGTCGCCCCGCCTCGATACCCGCCTGGATGGCCGCGCCGACGTCGTCCGTGTGCACGTGAACGTTCCAGAGGTCCTCCCCACCGACGACCAGGACCGAGTCACCCAGCGCATCCAGCCAGCTGCGAAGCCTGGCCACCGCTTGTTCGTCGCTGTCGGAGAGCAGATACATGACCTCGTATGCCGGTGCTCCCGGCTCGCGCCGACCGCCGTCCCCGAACCCGTCGCCGTCGACATGGGCCGCGGCCCGGAGTGCTACCGGGCTGAGGTGCGCCGGCCGCACGGCTCGCACGTCGTTGCCCACAGCCGTGCCCACCGGCTCACCGGCGATAACCAGCTCGAGCGCCTCCAGCACCAGGACGTATCCCAGGCCGCCGGCATCCACGACGCCGGCGCGAGCCAGGACCGGCAGCTGCGCTGTGGTGGCAGCCAACGCCACCCTGGCCGCCCCCAGCGAGGCGTGGGCTACGGCATACAGGTCGGAGCCCGTCGACGCGGCGAGCTCGGCGGCGCTGGCGGCCGCAGCGGCCACCGACAAGATCGTCCCCTCGACCGGACGGGTCACGCCGGCGTAGGCACGGTCGCTGGCCCGCCGCACTGCCCGGGCCAGCGTCGGCCCATCCATGCCACTCATGCCATCCATCCCTTCGGCGCCCGAGGTCGCCGACTCGGCGATGACCTCGCTCAGGCCCCGGACCAGCTGGCTGAGGATGACTCCGGAGTTGCCGCGCGCGGCCAGCAGGGTAGCCCGGGCCAATGTCGCAGCCTCGCCGGCCAACGTTCCCGCAACGCCGGGGCCCGACCCCGGCAACAGCTCGCGTGGCTCGCGTGGCTCGCGTGGCTCGCGTGGTTCCCGGGTCGCTTCGAGCGCGGAGTCCAGCGTGATGTAGAGGTTCGTGCCCGTGTCGCCATCGGGCACCGGAAACACGTTGAGCTCGTCGATCTCGGCGCGGTGGGCCGCGAAGGCAGCACGGGTCGCCACGGCCCAGCGCCGGGCCGCCTGGGCATCCAGCCGCTGGAGCCGACCACTGTCACCGCTCACGCGCACCACCTCCTGTCTGCCGTGAGGCTAACGCGCCCGCGCCTCGATCGAGGGTAGGTTCGTGCCCTCCGACCCACCCATTTTGGCCCAGACCACCGGCTCGGCTACGATTGACCGGTTCCCTTGGTTAGCGCGTTCTGCCTGCCTGCCTCGGGACCTTGATCTAATCTGTGGCAACACCCTCACACCCCATCGAAACTCAGGAGAAACCGTGGCTGCCAACTGCGACGTCTGCGGCAAGGGACCGAGCTTCGGTCACAACATCTCGCACTCGCACCGCCGCACCAACCGCCGCTGGAACCCGAACATCCAGCGCGTCAAGGCTCTGGTCGGCGTTACCGGTGTGACCCCGAAGCGTCTCAATGTCTGCACCTCGTGCCTCAAGGCCGGCAAGGTCAAGCGCTAGAAACCTGGAAGGGCTAGGCACCTGGAAGCACCAATGCCTGGAAACAAGTGCCTATTTTCGAAGCCGACCTCCACGAGGAGGTCGGCTTCGTTGTACCCGGACGCTTCATGGGAGTCATCGATCCAGATGGTCGGACGCTTCAACCGTCACTGACGCCTTCAACCTCCATCGAGACCTCAACCTCCAAAGTGATCCCAGCCGCCGCCGATCACCAGCTTGCCGCCCAGGAACACGCCCGCGCCAGCGGTCACGTCGCCGATCTTGCGCCAATAGGCGGGCAGTTCGCCCGTTGAGGGGAAGCATGCGAGAAGTGAGTGCTCTTCACCACCTTCGACGACGCTGCGCCACGCGTCGCCTTCGTTGAGCACGTGCCGCAGCTGTGCTGCTTCATCGGCAAGAAGCAGGTCGTCCAGCTCGACGCTGACCCCGCTCGCCCGCGCGATCCGGCCGGCGTCGCGGCCCAGCCCGTCGCTGATGTCAATCATGGCCGTTGCCCCCGCGCGTGCAGCCATAGGCCCCTGCTCGTAGGGCGGTCGCGGCCGCCGGTGATAGTCGGCCAGCTCCGGTGCAAGCCCGCTCTGGCCGCGCTGCAACAACAAGAGGCCTGCTGCGGAGTGACCCAGGCTGCCGCACACGGCAAGGAGGTCGCCTGCCTGCGCCCCCGAACGGCATACCGGCTCGCGGCCCTCACAGTCCCCCAGTGCCGTCACGGACACCACGAGAACCCCCTCGGGCGCCGACGAGAGGTCCCCGCCCAGCACAGGCACCCCAGCCTCTCTCGCGGCCTGGGCCAACCCCGCAGTGAAGTCCCGGACCCATGCCACCGGGGTCCGGGGGTCCGCAATCAGGGTGACCAGCAGGCCACTCGGCACTCCTCCCATCGCGGCGATGTCGGCGATGTTCTGGGCCACCGTCTTGACACCCACGTCCGCGCCGGACGACCACTCGTCGAGCCAGTCACGTCCGCGAACCATCGCGTCGGTCGTGGCCAGCACCGACCCACCGGGGGTGCTGAGCTGCGCTGTATCGTCACCAGGCCCGATGAGGACCTCTGGTCCGCCGGGCAGCAGAGGGAAGATGACGGACAGGAGCCCGTCCTCGCCGACGTCGGCCAGCGTCGGCCCAACGGCGCCAGCGCGTCCATCCAACATGTGACCTCCCGGTGGGATGAGTTGTGCATTCGCACGGTAGCGTCTGCAGAGCCGGGTCCATGCAGGGCGTGGTCGGCGAACACCGTTCATTTCGGGGTGAAGCGCTCCGATCATGTTCTCTTTGGAGGCGTCGTGGTGGTCCAGGCCTACGTTCTGATCCAGACCGAAGTTGGCAAGGCGGCCAAGGTCGCCGAGTCGATAGCAGGGATTACCGGCGTCACCGTGGCCGAGGACGTCACCGGCCCTTATGACGTCATCGCCCGGGTCGAGGCGCGCACGGTCGACGACCTCGGCAAGCTGGTCATCGCCAAGATCCAGGACGTCCCGGGGATCACCCGCACCCTGACGTGCACGATCGTGCACGTCTGAGCCAGACGACATGCGCCGCGGTATCACGTCCCGCGGTGCGCGCCTGTCAGCGTGCCTCGGCGCGATCCTGATCGTGGGGGGGCTGCTCGGGTGCTCGTCCACCGAAGTGGCAGTCCCGGCCGACGCCGGATCTGCGGCTTGTCGGTCGGCTGCGGCCCACTGGCCGAAGACCGTTGGCGGACAGCGACCTCAACAGACCTCATCATCCTCGGCGGCGGTCCGCGCCTGGGGTGACCCCGCAATAATCGCCCGCTGCGGCCTGCCCCCCACCGGCCCGACCACAGATCCGTGCCTTGATGTCAGCGGCATCGACTGGGTCGCGCATCAGCTCACCGACGGTGTGCGTTTCACGACCTACGGGCGCACGCCGGCGATCGAGGTCCTGGTGCCCAGCGCCTACAAGCCCGAGCCCCTGCTGCTGCCGGCGTTCGGCGCGGCGGCTGCCGCCATCCCGCAGGGCGAACGACGCTGCCTCTAGATCGTCAGCGAAGGCCGGTACGCCGGGCCAGAGCCAGCTGGATCAGCTCATCGATCAGGTGTGGATAGTCAAGCCCGGATGCCGCCCACACCATGGGGAACATCGACAGTGGGGTGAAGCCAGGCATGGTGTTGATCTCGTTGAGAATCACGTCGCCGTGCTCGGTGTAGAAGCAGTCCACCCGGGCGAGCCCCTCGCAGCCGGCAGCCTCGAACGCTGCGACGGCAATCCGACGTATCTCGTCGGCCACGCCATCGGGCACCTTTGCCGGGCAGGAGAGCTCGATATCGGACTCCGCCAGGTACTTGGCCTCGAAGTCGTAGAACTCGTGACCCTGAACGACCTGGATCTCCCCGACCTCGCTGGCCCGGGGAGGGGCGCCATCGCGACCCTCCAGGACGCCGCACTCGATCTCTCGCCCGATGATGCCGGCCTCGACAACGACCTTGGGGTCGTGCTCACGGGCGAACTCGATGGCAGCCCGCAAGCCCTCTGGCCCGGACACCTTCGTGATGCCGATGCTCGATCCGGCGCGGGCCGGTTTCACGAAGACCGGCCAGCCCAGTGACGCGACGGCATCCATCGATGCCGCAGGGTCACGCTTCCAGTCCCGGTCGGTGATCACCACGTACGGACCGATCGGAAGACCGTGCCCGGCGAAGACGACCTTCATGTAGTGCTTGTCCATCATCACCGCAGAGGCGAGCACGCCCGACCCGACGTAACGGATGTCAGCAAGCTCCAGGAGCCCCTGAATCGTGCCATCTTCGCCAAAGGGGCCATGCAGCAAGGGAAACACCACGTCGACCTCGCCAAGGGCCCTTGGCGGGGCTCCCGGGTCAAGCACGCTGAGTGAGCGTTCAGTGGTGCTCAACGGGACCAGCACGGCTGCGCCGGTGCCATCGACCTCGGGGACATGCCCGGGCGAGAGCTCGAGCGCTCCGGTGTCTTCGGACGCCACGACCCAGCGACCGTCCTTGGCGATGCCGATCGGAAGCACGTCGTAGACATCCCGGTCGATCGCCTGCATCACCCCGGCTGCGGTGGCACAGGACACCGCGTGCTCGAAGGACCGGCCGCCGAAGACGATGGCCACTGTCGGTTTGCGAGATTCAGTGGGCTTGCGCGGCGGGGCCTCGGTGGACTCTGGGCTGGGCTGGTCGGTGTCGGTCATCGCCTGCGACCCTACCGCCCGGCGGACGACCCACCGCGAAGCCCGTGCGCCACCGGCCTGATCCCGTCACATGTGGCCCTACCCTGAGCAGGTGGATACGAATGACGGAGTCCTTGCCCCCGCAACCATCTTGGTCTCGGCCGGCCGACAGCCACGCATTCCGGGAGCCGGCGTCAATGCCCCCCTGGAGTTCTCCTCGACCTACGTCGCGGACGGTCCGGTCGACTACGCACGCGCGGGCAACCCGACGTGGACCGCGTTCGAGGAGGCTCTCGGCGCCCTCGAGGGCGGATCAGCCCTGATCTTCTCCTCGGGCATGGCGGCTATCGCGGCAGCCCTTTCCCTCGCACCGCCGGGGGCCGTCATCGTGGCTCCAACCCACGCGTACAGCGGCACCAGCGCGATCCTGGCGTCACTTGTGAAGGCGGGACGGGCGACCCTGCGAACGGTCGACATCAGTGACACGTCGGCCGTGATCGCTGCGCTGGAGGGGGCCGACGTGCTTTGGGCCGAGTCCCCCACCAACCCGATGCTCGAGGTAGCCGACCTCAGGCGCCTGTTCGAGGCTGCCCACGCCGTCGGCGCAGTCGCCCTGTGCGACAACACCTTCGCCACCCCGCTGGTGCAGCAGCCGTTGTCGATGGGCGCCGACGTGGTGGTCCACTCGGTCACCAAGTACCTCGCCGGGCACTCGGACGTGATTCTGGGCGCCACAGTCACTTCCGGCTCCGACCGTGGGCGCACGTTTCAGGAAGCTCTCACCCAGCACCGGCTGCTGCACGGTGCCATCGCCGGGCCGATGGAGACCTGGCTGGCGCTGCGTGGCATGCGGACCATGCACCTGCGGGTTGAGCGCTCCAGTGCCAACGCAGCTGTGCTGGCCACCCGGCTGCAGGGCCATCCCGCCCTGGAACGGTTGCGCTATCCGGGCTTCGGGTCCATCATCGCGATCGAGGTCCACGGTGGCCTGCAGGGGGCTGAGACCGTTGCCGCGCGAGTCCGTCTGTGGACCCACGCGACCAGTCTGGGCGGCGTCGAGTCACTGATCGAACGTCGCCGCCGGCACCCGGGCGAGGCGTCCACCGTCCCGGAGAACCTGCTGCGCCTCAGTGTTGGGGTCGAGGACATCGAGGATCTCTGGCGCGACCTCGAGGCGGCACTGGCTCACGTGATCCCGTCCGGCTGATCTCCTGGGGCTGAGCCCCTGGCCTGATCGCACAGCGCTGTGCGGCAGGTCGTTGTCTTCAGGTCCGCTCGGCCTTGCGGGCGCGGGACATCAGCATGTCGGCGACACGGCTGGGTTTGCGGCCCTCGTGCACCACAGCGGCAACGTTCTCGATGATCGGGACGTCGATGCCGTGGTGCTGTGCCAGCTCCAGGATGGACTGACAGGACTTCACGCCTTCGGCCGTCTGCCGGGTCGTTGCCACCACCTCCTGGACGCTCATGCCGCGGCCGAGCTTCACGCCGAAGCTGTGGTTGCGCGACAGTGGCGACATACACGTGGCAATCAGGTCGCCGACACCGGCCAGGCCCGAGAACGTGGCCGGATCTGCGCCCAGGGCCACCCCCAGCCGCAGGGTCTCAGCGAGCCCGCGGGTGATGATCGTGGCCTTGGTGTTGTCCCCCATGCCCATGCCCTCGGCCATGCCGACGGCGAGGGCTATGACGTTCTTGACTGCACCACCAAGCTCTGTGCCCACGACGTCGGAATTGGTGTACGGCCGAAAGTACGGTGCGGCGCAGGCCAGCGCCACCCGTTCGGCCATCGCCTCGTCGGTGCAGGCAACGACAGTGGCTGCCGGCTGTCTGGCTGCGATCTCCCTGGCCAGGTTGGGTCCGGACACGACGACGATGCGTTCCTGACCGACATGACCCACCTCGGCGATGACCTCGCTCATTCGCTTGGTGGTGCCCAGCTCGACACCCTTCATCAACGACACGACGGCCGCATGCGGGGGCAGGAAGTCGACCCACTGCGCCAGGTTTGTCCGCAGCAGC
>DASRUA010000055.1:0-34907 GCA_035655615.1 Dermatophilaceae bacterium | reverse complement strand
GACCTCGGCCAGAGACCACAACGCAGACACGGACAGGTCGATGTCGGCGGCGATGGCGACCTTGAAATCAGAGCCAGGAACATGCAGCCAGGACAGGAGCGGCGTGTGGATCCCGTTGTCCCGCAATGCCATCGCTTCACTCAGCTGGGCCACTCCGAGCCACGACGCACCACCACTGATGGCAGCGCGAGCGCAGGGCACCAGGCCGTGACCGTAGGCGTCGGCCTTGACGACGGCCATCACGGCGGCCGACCCGGCGTGCTTGCGCAGGACCTCGACGTTGCGAGAGATCGCGTCCAGATCCACGGTGGCACGCGCGGTCTCACGACAAGGTGGCGATGCAACGCCACCAGCCGCCAACGCAGGAATCTCGTCCGTCATGACTACCAGTCTCTCAGGACCGAGCGTTCCTCCGAACCACTAACGCGGCAACAACCCCCGGTATGGCATGCGCCACACCCAGTGCACGAACGGGTCCCCCGGGGTTACCGGCGTCCCCCGCCATTCCGTGAACCAACGCGGCAACGCTGCCCGAGTCCAGTGGGGACAGCCCCGATGCGAGCAACGTTCCCGCCAGACCGGCAAGCACGTCCCCCGACCCGGCCGTTGCCAGCCATGACGGCCCATCATCCTGCGAGCGCACCGCCAGAACCGACGCGCCAGGGGACACCACCAGCGTCGTTGCCCCCTTCAGAAGGACCGTGCTGTTCGTCAGGTCGGCCAGCCGCCGGGCGTGGGCCAAGGGCGCACTGGTCACCGCGGCGCGGTCCACGGTGACTGACGCACCTTCGAGCCGGCTCAAAGCAGCGGCGAGCTCACCGGCGTGAGGTGTGAGCAGGGTTGGAGTGGTACGCGGTTCGATGATCAGGTCAAGGCCACCCGCATCCACGACACAGGGCTGGCCGGAGTCCAAGGCTGACTGCGCGGCTGCCCGTTGTGCCCGGCCGTGGGCAGACTCGTCGCCGACGTCAACGCCGGGCCCGACGAGCCAGGCCTGCACCTGGCCCTCGCCGATGACCGCCTCGGGCACCCGGAGACGAATGAGCATGGTCGGCGTCGGTGGGCCGACGTAACGCACCATCCCTGCGCCGGAGCAGACGGCCGAGGTGACCGACAGCAGCGCCGCCCCCGTGTACTTCTCACCGCCGGCAACGATGCCGAGCACGCCACGGGAGTACTTGTCGTCCGCCGGCCCGGGCTGCGGCCAGAGCCAGGAGACGTCTTCCTGGGTCACCCGCTCGACCACCGGCTTCCCGCCGATCTTCACGCCAATGTCCAGGACCGTGAGTCGTCCCACGGCAGGCTCAGTGGCCGGCAGCAGATGCACCGGCTTGGCCGCGATGAAGGTCACGGTCTCATCGGCGAACACGCAGGACTGCGCTGCCACCTCGCCATCGGGATCCGCCCCACTGGGCAGGTCTACGGCCAGCACGTATGCCGTGTCACTCACCTTGCGAAGCAGGGCCTCGATCTGCGGCGACAGACCAGGACGTCCGCCGATGCCGACGATCCCATCGATGACCAGGTCCGCCCGACTCAATGCCGACGAAACCTCGGCAGCGGACTCTGCGCTGCCACCCACCGCATTGAGCACCAGAACGCCGGCATCACGGGCTGCGCGAAGGCCACCCTCGTGCACGGACGCTGCCACCATGAGCACCACCGCGGTCGCGCCATCGCGGGCGAGCGAGGCGACGGCGTACAGCGCGTCCCCACCGTTGTTACCGGCGCCGACCATCGCGACGACCCGTCGCCCACCCGGGCCGCCCAGCCGTGCCGACGCGACCGCAGCCAAGCCGGAGGCCGCGCGCGACATCAGCTCACTCTCTTCCAGCCGCCCGGCCATTGCCGCGGCTTCTGCCTCGCGAACTGAGGACACGGCATACGCGCGGATCATGGTGGCCTCAGCTCTCAACAATCACAACAGCCGAGGCGATCCCGGCATCATGGGAGAGCGAGACGTGCAGCCCCATCACGCCAAGCACGTCGGCGCGGGCCTGCACGGTGCCCCACATCTTCAGGTGCGGGCGCCCGTCGTCGCTCCGCAGGACGCTGGCGTCAGCCCAGCGCAGACCAGTCGGTGCACCCAGAGCCTTGGCCAGCGCCTCCTTGGCCGCAAAAGTGGCCGCCAATGAGTTGAGCCCCATCGAACGCTCGGACTCGATGAACAGCCGCTCGAGCAGCCGCGGCGTGCGTTGCAGCGTCTGACCGAAACGCGTCACATCGACCACGTCGATCCCGACTCCGATGATCATTCGACCGTGACGGACTTCGCCAGGTTGCGCGGCTGATCAACGTCAAGGCCCTTGGCCGAAGCCAGCTCGCAGGCGAACACCTGCAGGGGGACCACCGTCACCAGGGGGGCCAGCAGGGTCGGCGTCACCGGAACACGGATGACCACGTCAGCGAACGGCAGAACCTCCTCGTCGCCCTCCTCGGCGATCACGATGGTGCGAGCTCCTCGGGCGCGGATCTCCTGGATGCTGGAGACGACCTTGTCGTGCAGACCGTGCTCGCTGTTGGGTGAGGGCACGATGACGAAGACGGGCTGGCCGGCCTCGATCAGGGCGATGGGTCCGTGCTTGAGCTCGCCCGCGGCGAAGCCCTCGGCGTGGATGTAGGCCAGCTCCTTGAGCTTGAGCGCCCCCTCGAGGGCTACCGGATAGCCCACATGACGGCCCAGGAACAACACCGACCGGGTGTCGGCCATGAAACGGGCAATCTCGCGGACCCGGTCCAGCCCGTCCAGGACCGTCTGGATCTTGGCCGGCATCTCGCACAGGTCCTTCATCACGGACTGCGCCTCGTCGGCGTAGGTGCCGCCGCGCAGCTGGGCGAGATAGAGGCCCAGGATGTAACAAGCGGTGATCTGCGCCAGGAAGGCCTTGGTCGAGGCGACCGCGATCTCCGGGCCGGCGTGGGTGTAGAGCACCGCGTCCGACTCACGCGGGATCGTCGAGCCGTGGGTGTTGCAGATGGCGATGACGCGCGCGCCCAGCAGACGGGCGTGCTTGACGGCCATCAGGGTGTCCATGGTCTCGCCGGACTGCGAGATCGCGACCACGAGCGTGCGGTCGTTGACAACCGGGTCGCGGTATCGGAACTCGTGGGCCAGCTCGACCTCGCACGGGATACGGGTCCAGTGCTCGATGGCGTACTTGGCAACCATGCCGGCGTACGCGGCGGTCCCGCACGCGATGATCACGATCTTGTCGATGGCGCGCAGCTCCGCCTCGTCCATCCGCAGCTCGTCGAGCACCAGAGCACCGGACTCATCCGTGCGACCCAGGAGGGTGTCAGCCACGGCATGCGGCTCGTCGTGGATCTCCTTGGCCATGAAGTTCGGGAAGCCGCCCTTCTCTGCGGCGGCCGCATCCCAGTCGACGTGGTACTCCTTGCCCTGACCTGGGGTCCCGTCGAAGTTGATGATGTTCGCACCCTGTGGGGTGATCGTCACGATCTGGTCCTGGGCGAGCTCGAGCGCCTCGCGGGTGTAGCCGATGAAGGCCGAGACATCGGAGCCGAGGAAGGTCTCACCGTCGCCGATTCCCACGACGAGAGGGCTGTTACGGCGAGCGCCGACGACGACCCCGGGCTGGTCCGCGTGGACTGCCAGCAGGGTGAAGGCGCCCCTGAGGTCGGCGACCACCTCGCGCATGGCCTCGGTGAGGTCACCGACCTTGTCATAGGAGCGCGCCAGAAGCTGTGCGACGACCTCTGTGTCTGTCTCGCTCAGGAACGTGACGCCATCCTCGAGCAACCCGGACCGCAAGCCGTGGAAGTTCTCGATGATGCCGTTGTGGATCAGCGCAAGCTTGCCGTCCTCGCCACCGCGGTGGGGGTGGGCGTTCTCGTCGGTCGGCGCCCCGTGGGTGGCCCAGCGGGTGTGCCCGATGGCGGTGCTCGACTCGGGCAGCGGCTCCTCGGCCAGGGCCCTGATGAGGTTGGCCAGCTTCCCGGCACGCTTGGTGGTCACCACATGTTCGCCGGCGATCAGCGCCACGCCCGCCGAGTCGTAACCGCGATACTCCAGCCTGGCCAGGCCCTCCATGACGACCTCTTGGGCCCTGCCATCGACCTTCGGACCCACGTATCCAACGATTCCGCACATGGGGGTCAGCCTAACGGGAGGTGCCCGACCCCTGGGCCAAGCGCGCGCCCGCCACCGTGAGTCCGACACAATGGACTGGTGCGACCGTCCCATACCCATTCGCTGCTGTCGCCGTACGTCGAGCTCGACCGTGCGGCGTGGGCCCGGCTGCGCGACCACCATCCCCTGAGCCTGACCCAGGCCGACGTGACCCGGCTCCGAGGCCTGGGTGAGCGCCTGGACCTCGCCGAGGTCGAACAGGTCTACCTGCCCCTGTCGCGCCTGCTCAACTTCTATGTCGGCGCTACCGAGGGCCTGCACCGGATCACCGCCGACTTCCTGGGCGAGCAACCTGAGCGCACCCCGTTCGTCATCGGAGTCGCCGGCTCGGTGGCCGTGGGCAAGTCCACCACGGCCCGCATCCTGCGTGAGCTGTTGGCCCGGTGGCCCGGGACGCCCCGGGTGGAGCTGATGACCACCGACGGCTTCCTCTACACGAATGCGGAGCTCGAACGCCGGGGAATTCTGCAGCGGAAGGGATTCCCGGAGTCGTATGACCGTCGACGCCTGCTCAGGTTCGTGGCCGAG
This sequence comes from Dermatophilaceae bacterium, assembly GCA_035655615.1. GTDB lineage: Bacteria > Actinomycetota > Actinomycetes > Actinomycetales > Dermatophilaceae > UBA4719. The sequence goes on along the minus strand of DASRUA010000055.1, from coordinate 30,229 downwards.
GTCAAAGCCGGCAAGGACGAGGTCAGCGCGCCCGTCTACTCCCACCTGACCTATGACATCGTCCCCGGCGAGCAGATCGTGGTGCGCCGCCCGGACGTGCTCATCGTCGAGGGTCTCAACGTCCTGCAGGCCCCCAGGGTGCTGGCCGACGGCCGCACGGGTATGGCGGTCAGCGACTTCTTCGACTTCTCCGTGTACGTGGATGCCCGCAAGGAGTACATCAAGGCCTGGTATGTCGAGCGGTTCCTCGGCCTGCGCGAGACCTCCTTCACAGACCCCAACTCCTACTTCCACCGCTACGCAGGACTGTCGGACGAACAGGCTCGCGAGGTCGCCGCGCGCATCTGGGGCGAGATCAATGAGCGGAACCTGATCGACAACGTGCTGACGACCCGTGGCCGGGCCACCCTCGTGCTGTCCAAGGGCGAGGACCACAGCGTCCGCCGGATCCGGTTGCGCAAGCTCTGAGCCATGGTCCTGAGCCATGGTTCTGAGTCATGATGGCGCCATGAGAATCGAGCACGACTCGATGGGCGAGCTGGAGGTGCCGGCCGACGCCCTGTGGGGGGCCGAGACGGCTCGTGCCGTGCAGAACTTCCCGATCTCGGGGCTGACCATGCCATTGCCGATCCTGCACGCCCTTGCCCAGATCAAGTCCGCTGCCGCACGGGTCAACGCTCACCTGTCCCCCCTGGACCCCGCCGTCGCGGAGGCCATCGCCCTTGCTGCCGACGAGGTCGCACGTGGCCTTCACGACGACCAGTTCCCCGTCGATGTCTTCCAGACCGGCTCCGGCACCTCCACCAACATGAACATGAACGAGGTCGTGGCACGTATCGCCCACCTGGCCACCGGTCTGGACGTCCACCCCAACGACCACGTCAACGCCGGGCAGTCCAGCAACGACACCTTCCCCACCGCCATCCGGGTCGCCGCAGTGCTCACCACGCGAGACCAGCTCGTACCGGCGCTGGATGGCCTTTCGACGGCTCTGCACGGTCGCCAGAACGCGTTCGCCGACGTCGTCAAGGCTGGCAGGACACATCTGATGGATGCCGTGCCAGTCACCCTCGGCCAGGAGTTCGGGGGCTATCGGCGCCAGGTCGACCTGGCTCGCGACCGCCTGCTCGTGGCCGCTGACGGTGCCGCAGAGCTGCCACTGGGAGGGACCGCGGTCGGCACCGGCCTGAACGCTGCGCCGGGGTTCACCTCGGCGGTGATCGACCGGCTCAACATGGCCACCGGCGGCTCGTTCCGGGAGGCCTGGGACCACTTCGAAGCCCAGTCCGCCCAGGACGCCCTGGTCGCCCTCAGCGGGGCGGCGAAGGTCCTCGCCGTCAGCCTGACCAAGATCTGCAACGACCTGCGGTGGATGGGTTCGGGCCCCCGGGCAGGACTGGGCGAGATCCACCTGCCTGAGCTCCAGCCCGGGTCAAGCATCATGCCCGGCAAGGTCAACCCCGTGGTCCCTGAAGCAGTTCTCATGGTCTGTGCCCAGGTCATCGGCAATGACGCGACTATCACCACTGCGGGTGCTGCCGGCAACTTCGAGCTCAACGTCATGCTGCCGGTGATCGGGCGCAACCTGTTGGAGTCGCTGACTTTCCTGACCACCGCCTGCCGACTGCTGGCCGACCGGTGCGTCGACGGCATCACCGCCGACGAGCAGCGTTGCCTTGACCTGGCTCGGAGCTCACCGGCGATCGTGACACCGCTCAGCCGCTACCTGGGCTACGAGGCGGCAGCCGCAGTGGTTCAGGCGTCCCTGCGCGAGGGTCGTTCCATCCGCGACACCGTCATCGCTCTTGGCCACATCGATGCGGGCGACCTGACGCAGGCCCAGCTCGACGAAGCGCTGGATGTGCTGCCGATGACCCGCCCCGACTCCGCCCGCTGAGGCCTGCACCGGCCGTGCGGCCTCTGAATCTGAGCCGAGCTCAGTACCAGTTGGTTGCCTGGGACTGGGCCCACGCGCCACAGGGTGTGCCATACCGACCCGCGATGTACTGCAGACCCCACTTGATCTGGGTGACCGGGTTGGTGGCCCAGTCGCTGCCGACGGAAGCCATTTTTGAGCCGGGCAGCGACTGCGGTATGCCGTAGGCGCCGGAGCTGCCGTTGTTGGCGTTCCAGCGCCAGCCGCTCTCCTTGTTCCACAAGTTCTCCAGGCACGAGAACTCCCCGTCTCCCCAGCCGCGGTCCGCGGCCAGCAGGCGTCCGACGGCCTTCGGATCTGACTGGGCGTGGGCAATCAGGCCGTTGCGGACGCGGTCGCGGGCGACGCGCGCGACTTCGGCCACACGAGCCTGTTCCAGCACAACGGCCGCCTGCGAAGTAGCCTGGACCAACGCGTCTGCCGCGGCGTTCTGAGCGTGGGTCAGGGCAGAGGAACGCTGCACGCCGGAACGACGCGCCGCGGCCAGTGCAACATTGGTGTCTTCTCGGTTGTGGGAGAGCTCGGTAGCCTGCGCCACTGCCATCGGGCTGGCCGTGAACGACGCGCCTGAGGCGGCGGCGTACGGCATGGACTCGGACGAACCCGCTGCGGAAACGGCGGCAACGGCCAGAATCGCGGCCGCAGAGACCAGCGGCCGGCGAATGGTACGAGAAACCCCATTAACTGTGGTCCGAGTCTTGCCTACGGCCTGGGTCCGGTCAGCTCCCCCGGTATGTCGCCCCTTGTAAGCAGTGGACATGCAGCGAGCCTCCGCATAGAAAAAGACCACCAGATTTGGTGGTCCGTTTGCGTCCTAGGTTCAAGACGTTGCCCGCAACGGTGCCATAGGGTTCCCAAGAACTCCAAATCGCCGCACGACGGAGCGACTCTCCAGCACCATCAGTCGTGCATGGGCACCAGCGGTCACATGGAAACCCGGATTCAGGGCCCGGAGATCTCGCTGCCCTCAGATCTCCAGGCCCTCCAGCAGATCGGTCACCAGCGCCGCGATGGGGCTGCGCTCGCTGCGGGTCAACGTGATGTGGGCAAAGAGAGGGTGCCCCTTGAGCGCTTCGATGACCGCCGCGACACCGTCATGGCGACCCACCCGCAGGTTGTCCCGCTGGGCGACGTCATGGGTCAGGACCACTTTGGAGTTCTGGCCGATCCTCGACAGCACGGTCAGCAGCACGTTGCGCTCAAGTGACTGCGCCTCGTCCACGATGACGAAGGAGTCGTGCAACGACCTGCCCCGGATGTGAGTCAACGGCATGACCTCCAACATCCCCCGGTCCATGATCTCCTCGACCACCTCGGTGGAGACCAGCGCGCCCAGGGTGTCGAAGACCGCCTGCCCCCAGGGCCCCATCTTCTCGGTCTCGGTGCCGGGCAGATAGCCGAGCTCCTGGCCGCCGACCGCAAACAGCGGCCTGAAGACGACCACCTTGCGGTGTTGGCGCCTCTCCATGACTGCCTCGAGTCCCGCACACAATGCCAGGGCGCTCTTGCCGGTGCCGGCCCGCCCGCCGAGGCTGACGATGCCGACGTCAGGGTCCATCAGCAGGTCAAGGGCAATCCGCTGCTCCGCGCTGCGGCCATGCAGCCCGAACGCGTCTCGGTCACCGCGCACCAACCGGACCAGCTTGTCCGGGCCCACTCGGCCAAGGCCCCCACCGCGGGGCGACATCAACACCAGCCCCGTGTGACACGGCAGGTCGAGGACCTGCTCACTCTCGAGGCGACCCGCTTCGTACAGCTCGTCCATCTCCTCGACCGTGACGTTGAGCTCAGCCATCCCGGTCCAGCCGCTGTCCACGGCGAACTCGGCGCGGTACTCCTCCGCGTCCAGCCCGCACGCCGAAGCCTTGACGCGCATCGGCAGGTCCTTGCTGACGATCGTGACATCGCGACCGGCGAGGCTCAGGTTCTTGGCAACGGCCAGGATGCGTGTGTCGTTGTCGCCGAGCCGGAAGCCGGCTGGCAGCGACTCGAGGTCAGTGTGGTTGAGCTCGACGCGCAGGGTCCCCCCCTCCTGCCCCACCGGGATCGGTGCGTCGAGGCGTCCCTGCTGAATGCGCATCTCATCGAGTAGCTGCAAGGCCTGACGTGCGAAGAAACCCAGCTCCGGGTGGTGACGTTTGGCCTCGAGCTCAGTCACCACGACGACCGGGAGCACCACCTCGTGCTCACTGAAGCGCAGCATCGCTCGCGGGTCGGACAGCAGAACAGAGGTATCGAGCACATAAGTCTTGGGGCCACCCTCCGTTGGCGGGGGAGATTCGGCGAGCTTCTTACCGCTGCGTGGAGTTCCCTGGCCGACGCTGGCTGCTTTGGTGCGGCCGCGGCTGGCGGTGGAGCTGGTCGAAGAACGACGAATCGTGGCCATTGCGACTCCCCTGCGCACAGCACGTTTGGCTGTGCGACTACTCGCGGACGAGGTGCCAGGACCGAACCCCCATCAGACGGTGGGGCCGATACCGGCCCTCCGTCCGGAGCTGAGATCGCTCCATGTGGCGGGCCTCCCGAACGCAAGACAGGTGCCTTGCGTCACTGCTGAGGCTAAGCCTTCAACCGGGCGACTGTCACCACATTCTCGCCGACACGCGAGATGTCCACCGTCTGTCCGTCCAGCGTTGTTCTCCGGTCAAGCCCTGGTGGCTGAGGCTAGGAGCCGTAACGCCTTTCGCGCTCGGCGTAGGCACGCAGCGCCCGAAGGAAGTCGACGTGTCGGAAGTCCGGCCAGTAGGCCTCGCAGAAGTAGAACTCACTGTGGGCGCTCTGCCAGAGCAGGAAGCCACCGAGCCGCTGCTCACCCGAGGTTCGGATCACCAGGTCGGGGTCGGGCTGACCCCTGGTGTAAAGATGGTCGGCGATGTGCTCGACGTCAAAGACCTCGGCAAGCTCCTCGATCGAGGTCCCCTTGGCCGCATGCTCCAGCAACATCGAGCGGACGGCATCGGCGATCTCGCGGCGGCCACCGTAACCGACCGCGACGTTGACGATCATGGCGTCGACGTCCCGGGTGGCATCAGCCGCGTCCTTGAGACACTGGGCCGTCCCGGCAGGGAGAAGGTCGAGTGCCCCAACCGGATTCAGCTGCCAGCGCCTCGAGGCGGCAAGGTCGGTGACCACGTGCTCGATGATCGCGAGGAGCGGCGTCAGCTCTTTGGCCGGGCGGTTGAGGTTGTCGGTCGACAACAGCCAGAGGGTGACGACCTCGACGCCTGCTTCCTCGCACCATCCCAGAAGTGGCGAGATATTGTCAGCGCCCGCCTGATGCCCCTGTGCGGTGTTGGCGCCGTTGGCCTTGGCCCATCTGCGGTTGCCGTCGAGCATGACACCCACGTGGCGCGGCAGCTTCTGCTGCCGGAGGGATGCAGCGAGCCGACGCTCGTAGGCGCCCAACAGCAGGTCACGCAGCCCCACGGCACGTCTCCTTGATCTCTGGCCGGCAAATTCAACGTTACTCCGACTTTCTGTGACTTCCTGGCAAGTACAAGCGACCGGCACCACAAGTTACGCGGTGGTAACTTACGGTTCCGTAGGTTACCGTTGTCACATGAGCTCCACACCCCCCCAGCCCGAACGCAACCCCCTGGGAGCGGCCGTCGCAGCCGTGGCGGCCGTCAAACCCAAGCTGCGCGGCTGGATTCACGCCGGAAGCTTCCCGCTGGTTCTGGCTGCCGGCATCGTCCTGGTGATCCTTGCCCCGGGCGGCAAGGCACGCCTGGGTGCCATCATCTTCGCCATCACGGCGGCCATGTTGTTCGGCACCTCGGCGGTCTATCACCGCGGCACCTGGTCCGACAAGGTCCGGGGCTTGCTCAAGCGGATGGACCACTCAAACATCTTCTTGATCATCGCCGGCACCTACACCCCCTTCGCGCTGCTGCTTCTTCCGCCGAACCAGACCCGCAGCCTGTTGCTCATCGCCTGGATCGGTGCAATCGCCGGCGTGCTGTTCCGCGTCTTCTGGGTGGGTGCGCCGCGCTGGCTCTACACGCCCATCTACGTCGCGCTGGGCTGGGTCGCCGTGTTCTACCTCAAGCCGCTATATCACTCCGGCGGGGCAGCCGTCGTGATCCTGATCGCGGTTGGCGGGCTGCTGTACACCCTCGGCGCCGTGGTCTACGGGACCAAACGACCCAACCCCTCGCCGCGATGGTTCGGCTTCCACGAGATCTTCCACGTTCTGACGGTCGCCGCGTTCGTCGTGCACTACATAGCGGTGTCGATGGCCGTCTACGCGTCAGGACCTGTCGCCTGACCGATCAGCCGTTCTGTGGAGCGTTCTGCCACAGGCCCGTCAGATTGCCCTCGGGGTCGGTGAAGTAGGCGTTGAAGCCCATGTCCCCAACCTCCTGGCGCGGCCGGACGATCTTGCCGCCGAGCCCCTCGATCTTGGCCAGCGTGGCGTCGATGTCGTCGACATCGACAGTGATGACCGGTCCCCGGAGAAGCTCGTTACGTTCCGTCAGGCCGCCGCCGATATAGCCCGGCTCGGTCGGCCCGACGTTCTCAGCCATCGGCCCCGTACCGACCATCGTGTAGGTCATATCCGGCATCGGCATGATGGTCCAGCCGAACGCCTTCTGGTAGAACGCCCTGGCCCGATCACCGTCATCAAAGGGAACCTCGAAGTGCACCACGCGACCGCTCATGACACTCACCTCCGTTGGTGTTGACAGACTCTGTGCTGGTTGACCGGCACGGCAGTCCGCGCCTTAGGTCAGCCTAAGTCGGGGCCGTCCTGCAGACCAGCCTGCGGGCCGTGCGAATCGGGCTCATCGTCGTGGAGTGATCCTTCACCGGCAGCCTTGGCCTCCTGCTCCTCGCGATAGGACAGCCGGCGCAGCCGCGTGTTCATGTTGCGCATTAGGAAGTACAACGCGACGGCCAGCAGGAAGAAGGCCAGGAAGCCACCGAGTCCAGCGGTGACGTCGACGCTCTCGGGACTCATCGGGCCTCTTTCCGTCCGTCATACGCGATGTGAAGATCACCGGATATCGCCAGTGCACTGGCCTGTTCGGGAGTGCCAAGTCCGGCAAACAGGTCTGGCTCCAGCGCCCGGATCGACACATAGGACACCGCAGCCTCGAAGTCCTCGGTCGGCCAGATCTCCTTCTGCATCGCCAGCGGCACCTTGAACCACGTACCGTCGGGATCGACCTGGGTGGTATGGGCCAGAAGTGCCCGGTCGCGCAGCTCGAAGTAGTCGGCGCACTCGATCTTGGTGGTGATGGTGCGTTCGCCTCGGTCCTCCCAGCGCGAGATCCACTCGCCGTAGGGGGACTCGATCCCGGCCGCCTCCATCGCATCGTGGTACGCCATGATCCTGGCCTTGGTCAGCGTCTGGTTGTAGTAGATCTTCAGAGGCTGCCAAGCCGGGCCGGCATGTGCGTAGGCGCTACGGTCACCGGCCGCGGCAAAGGCGGACATCGACACCGTGTGGCACATGATGTGGTCCGGGTGCGGGTAGCCACCGTTCTCGTCATAGGTCGTCATGACGTGTGGTCTGAAGTCCCTGATGACCCGGACCAGCGCCTCGGTGGTCACCTCGATGGGCTCGAGCGCGAAACAGCCGTCGGGCAGTGGCGGCAGCGGGTCTCCCTCGGGAAGACCCGAGTCCACGAAACCCAGCCATGTATGCCGGACACCGAGGATCCGCTGAGCCTCGGCCATCTCGCGACGACGCACCTCGGGCAGGTTACGCAGGATCTCCGGGTCGTTCTTGAGCGCCGGGTTGAGAACGTCGCCGCGTTCGCCATCGGTGCATGAGACCACCAGCACATCAACACCGGCGACCACATACTTCGCCATGGTCGCGGCACCCTTGCTCGACTCGTCATCGGGGTGCGCATGCACCGCCATGAGTCTCAGTCTCTTCTCCACGTGCGCTCCCGCTCGATGTCATACCAGACAGGTCATACCAGACAGGTCATACCGGACACTCGCCGTCATACAGGACAGGTCGTGCAGGACAGTCCTCACATACCGGACTATGGTCCCAATGGTGGTCCCAGTCTTCATCCTCTCACCCACCAACGACCACCCGCGAAAGGTCTTGACCCGTGCCGATTCCCCGCCCCGCCCAAGGCGCCGCCAAGTGGTGGGTGATAGCCACGATCGGTATTCTGCTCGGCTCCGCCATGGCCGTGTGGTGGGGCTTGGCCAGCACCGTCGGCAAACCGAGCTGGACCGTCATGGGCTATCACGTCATAGATGACCGAGCTGTCGATGTCACCTACCTCGTCAGCCGGCCGGCCGGTCACGACGTCACCTGCGTGATCCAAGCCATGGACCGGAGCTTCGCAACGGTGGGCCTGATCGAGGTCCACATCCCGGACTCGGACGCATCCTCGGTGAAGCGCACGACGCGGGTCCGCACCACGACACGAGCTGTCACCGGCGTGGTCAAGTCCTGCACGATCAGCTGAACAGAAGCTCCTGAGCAGGGGTTATGCCAGAGTTGGCAGAAGATTGCTACGCTTGATGCAACGCAACCGGGGTCTGGCCTCCACCGATCAACAGATCGGGAGGCCGGACCCGCTTACTTGGCTCACGGCATTCCGCAGGTATGACGGACCGTTGCCAACCCCCGCACCCTAGGAGCTAGACGTGACCGACACCGCGACGACGCCAGCTGCGAGCTACCTCACCCAAGAGGCCTACAACCGGCTCAAGGGCGAGCTGACCCAGCTCTCGGGTGAAGGCCGCTCCGAGATCTCCAAGAAGATCGAGGCGGCCCGTGACGAGGGCGACCTGAAGGAGAATGGCGGCTACCACGCGGCCAAGGAGGAGCAGGGCAAGATGGAGGCCCGGATCCGTCAGCTGACCCAGCTGCTGGACGGCGCCACCGTCGGGCACGCTCCCCAGGATCACGGCATCGTCGAGCCTGGCATGGTCGTCACGGTCGAGCTGTTCGGCGACAAGCTGACCTTCCTCCTGGGCAACCGCGAGATCGCCGGGGACTCGGATCTGCCCGTGTACAGCGAGAAGTCACCCCTGGGCAAGGCCATCCTCGACCTCAAGGCCGACGACGCGACCAGCTACCGGGATCCCAAGGGCAATGAGATCAAGGTCAGGGTCCTCGAAGCCAAGCCGTACGACGCCTGAGCCGGTCAGCGACTCACCGACCGGCGGAACTGCCGGGTCGTCAGCGGGACGAAGACATCGGCAGTGACCTGAACCGGTCGATGATCCCCTTCTGGATGTCTTCGGCGAGCCCCGCTCCCGTGATGACCGAACCGAAGATCACCGTCTGGGCGAAGATCCCCGCGATGAGGAACTCCTTGTAGTTGCTGCCCTTGACTGCGATGGCACCGCCGAACACGTACACGAACAGCAGGACGAACATGATCGGCTGAAGCGTTGTGAAGACAAGCAGGTCGGGGACGCGCTTGATGTTGATGAGGTTGCGCTTGGCCACCACGAAACCATCGCCAACGGCGCTGACGAAGCTACGCCGACCTGCGCCTTGAGCTGATCGGCCGTGCCTTCCGCGATGACCTTGCCGTGGTCGATCACCACGATGTTGTCCGCGAGCACATCCGCCTCCTCGAGGTACTGGGTGGTCAGCAACAGCGAGGTGCCGGCGCATTCCCCCCGAGTAGGTCTTGGCCATCCGGTCGCCCGCGTCCTCCAGGCGGAACTGGGCCAGCAGCTCTCGCGCTCGGTCACGGCTCGGCTTGCGACCCAGGTGGTAGAGCCGGCCGATCATGTCGAGGTTCTCGAAACCGGTGAGGTACTCGTCGACGGCAGCATATTGGCCACTGAGGCCGATGCGTCTCCGAACCTCCCAAGGGTTCTTGAGCACGTCGACCCCGGCCACCTCGGCGGTGCCGGAGTCGGGCGTCAACAGGGTCGCCAGGATACGCACGGCCGTGGTCTTGCCGGCGCCGTTGGGACCCAGCAGGCCGAGAACCGAACCGGTTGGCGTTGGACTCAGCCGAACGTCAGCACGTATCCCTTGTCGCGCAACGTGCTCAACAGCTCCTCGCAGTGCGCGGTGCCCTTGGCCTCGAGCTGCACGGCGATCTCGACCTGGTCCACCGGCAACGTGGCACTCGTGCGAACGTGCTCGATGTCCACCACGTTGGCGTCGGCGCCGGCCAGGTCTGCCAGCAGGCCCGCCAGAGAGCCCGGACGGTCGGGGACCCGGACCCGGAACTGCAGGTAACGCCCGGCAATGACCAGACCGTGGCGGATGATCCGCAACAGCAGCAGCGGGTCGATGTTCCCACCGGACAGCACGGCGACGACCGGCCCATCGTGAACACCCTTGCCTGCATCGAGCAGTCGCGCGACGGCCGCGGCGCCCGCCGGTTCGACGAGTTGCTTGGCCCGCTCGAGCAGGAACAGCACGGCACGCGAAAGCATGTCCTCGCTGACCGTCTCGATAGAGTCGACCAGCTCACGGACGATCGCGTAGGGCACCTCGCCCGGACAACCGACCGCGATGCCATCGGCCATCGTGGCCATCGAGGCCAGCGGCACCGGATGACCGGCGGCCAGGGACGGCGGGTAGGCCGCAGCCATCTCTGCCTGGACTCCGATCACGCGCACTTCGGGACGCCTATCCTTGACGACCGTCGCGATGCCGGCCAGCAGCCCGCCACCGCCGGCGCTGACGAGGATGGTCCTGACGTCGGGGCACTGCTCCAGGATCTCCAGGCCGCAGGTTCCCTGGCCCGCGACGATGTCGGGGTGGTCGAACGGGTGGATCAGGACAGCGCCCGTCTCGGTCTCGAACTTCCTTGCCCTGACAAGGCATTCGTCAATGCTGGTGCCGAGCTGTTCGACCTCGGCGCCGTACCCGCGGGTCGCCATCAGCTTGGGGATCGGCGCACCCAGTGGCATGAAGACGGTCGACCTGATGCCCAGCAGCTTGGCTGCGAGTGCCACGCCCTGAGCGTGGTTTCCGGCGCTGGCAGCGACGACACCGCGGGCCTTCTCCTCATCACTGAGACGAGACATGCGCGTGTAGGCGCCGCGGATCTTGAAAGACCCGGCACGTTGCAGGTTCTCGCACTTGAGGTGGACGTCACCGCCAACGCGGTCGGACAGTGCCTGGCTGAACTCCAGCGGGGTGGGACGGATGATCTCGCTGAGCAGGTCCTGGGCAGCGAGCACATCGTCAACGGAGACGGGCAGCGACGTTGATGCCATGCGTGAAGGCTACCGTCGGCCGGAGTCAGCTCAGGTGCAGAACCTCCGAAGCCAGGACCCTTCGGGCCACCCGGGCGGCCACCTCGACGCCGTGACCGTCAGCGTCTGCCAGAAGCCCGGCCGCAAACAGGAGGTATGCCGAGTCAACCGTCGTGCGCGCGTGCGCGGGCACCTTCCAGCCACCGCCAACGTCGGTGATGACGGCCCGCAATACCTTGTCCTGCTTGGCTTTCGGACTGTGCCGCAGCACCCCGCCCGAGCCGATGACGTGAGCGAGCCGGGCCAGTGGGCGGGCCGGGTCCCCGGGCTGGGCTGGGCGCGCGTGGCGCCGGACGGCGGTGAGCGCGGCCACCCGGGCCAGGGCCAGGTCGAGCTCGAGCTCGCCGTCGCCGTCCGGCAGGTGTGCCGGGTCGGCCTCGACGCGGGCCGCCCAGGTCTGCAGGTGTTCCAGGTCAGGGCCTGACAAAAGATGCTCCACCGTTGCCGCCTGGGTGACACCACGGGCGTTCCAGCGCATCCCGAGGTCACCCTCGACGGTTCGGGCATGCCAGAGCGGGGCGACGACCTCCTTGCGCAGCGTGGCATCCTCGCCCTCGGGGCTGATCACCGAGTAGACGTCGGTGGTAGCGCCGCCGATGTCGAAGACAAGCACATCTCCGCCATCCCCGTCCGCCGCTGCGGCGAGCGTCTCGACTCCGCGCAGCATCGCGTCAGGGGTTGCCGCCCTGACCATCGCCGCGAACTGCGGGCCCTTGGACAGGTGCTTGCCCCCGATGACGTGGCGAAGGAACATCTGGCGGATGGCCGCGCGGGCGCCGTCCGGGTTGATCACCCCGATCTGCGGGAGCACGTTGTCGGTGAGGATGAAACGCCGGCCGGCCGACTCCAGCGCGAGCGCCACCCCGGCGCGGGCCTCGACATTGCCGGCGACCACGACCGGGGCACCCATCCGGGCCTTGGCCAGCCGGGAACCGTTGTGCAGCAGAACCTCTGCGTTGCCGCCATCGGTCCCGCCAACCAGCAGGATGACGTCGGGCCGGGTGGCCCGAAGTACCGCCACCTGCGCCGTGGTCATCGACCCGGACGCGACATGCACGATCTTCGCCCCGGCGCTCAGCCCGACCCGGTAGCCCGCCTCGGCCGTGACGGAACGCTCGTAACCAACCACCGCGAGCCGCAGACCGCCACCAGCGCTGGAGCACGCCAGAACCTCATCCGCCGGCGGAAACCCCGCAGCGGCAATGGTCTGGCAGATGGACCGGTAGCCGTCCAGGACGTCCGTGCCAATGGTGGTCGGCACCGAGGCAGCCGCCAACAGGCTGCCGTCCGACGGGTCGAGCAGGACTGCCTTGGTGAAGGTCGACCCGAAGTCGACGCAGAGGATCCTGGTCAACCGGCGCTCTTGGCCAGTGCGCGGTCGAGGTCGTCGATAAGGTCCTCGGCGTCCTCGATACCGGTGGACAGACGCACCAGGTCGGCGGGCACCTCCAGCTCGGTGCCGCGCACCGAGGCGTGCGTCATACGTGCGGGGTGCTCGATCAGCGACTCGACACCGCCGAGGCTCTCACCCAGGGTCCAGATCTCCGTTGCGCCGCAGGCGTCAACCGCCTGCTGCTCGCCGCCGGCGACCTGGAAGGAGACCATGCCGCCGTATCGCCTCATCTGCCTGGCTGCCACGTCGTGCCCGGGGTGTGTGCTCAGACCCGGGTAGTGAACGGCAGTGACCGCGCTGTGACCCTGCAGGAACTCGACGACCTTCTCGGCGTTGTCACAGTGGCGCTCCATTCGCACGCCGAGGGTCTTCAGGCCGCGCAGCACCAGCCAGGCGTCGAACGGCCCGGCGATCGCCCCCATGGAGTTCTGGTGGAAGGCAATGCGCTCTTCCGCGTCCTCGAACCCCGCAACGGCAACAGACTTCGCGGTCACGACCGCCCCGCCGACGACGTCACTGTGCCCACCGCAGTACTTCGTGGTCGAGTGCATGACGACGTCAGCGCCGAGGGCCAGGGGCTGCTGAAGATAGGGCGTGGCGAACGTGTTGTCCACCGCGAGAAGGGCACCCGCTTGATGAGCCACGGCCGCGAGCGCAGCGATGTCAGCGATGCCGAGCAACGGGTTGGTCGGCGTCTCGACCCAGACGATCTTGGTCTGGCCCGGCCGGATCGCGGCGCGCACGGCGTCGACGTCGGAGATCCTGGCGATCGAGTGCTCCACCCCCCATGGGAGGGCGACCTTGTTCATCAGGCGGTAGGTGCCGCCATAGGCATCGCCGGGAACGACCACGTGGTCACCGGGTTTGAGCAGCGCCCGGATCACCGTGTCCTGCCCAGCCAGACCGGAGGCGAAGGCGAAGCCGCGACCACCACCCTCGAGCGCCGCGAGACATCCCTCCAGCGCGGCGCGGGTCGGGTTGGCCGAACGGCTGTACTCATAGCCGCCCCGAAGGCCGCCGACCCCGTCCTGCTTGTACGTCGACACCTGGTAGATGGCCGGAACAACGGCCCCCGTGGCCAGGTCCGGCTCCTGACCCGCATGGATCGCGCGGGTGTTGAACCCAGCACTGTTTTCGGCGGTCTCGGGGTTCTGTGTGTTCGCGGCGGTCATGGCGCCAAGGTTACGTGAGCCGCCACCACGACCGGTCAGACGTCGATGGACGGTGCCAGCCTCGGACAACCGCAGGAGGAGCGGACGACCACCCGGGTCGGGACGACCCGAGCCCCGCCGACCGGCTGCCCGCCCACGATGCGGGCCTGCAGCTGTAAAGCGGCAAGCCGGCCGAGGTGGCGGATCGGCTGTCGCACGGTCGTCAGCGCCGGGGAGGTGTACCGGGCGGCCAGGACGTCATCCCAGCCCACGACGGCCAGGTCATCCGGCAGACGAGCTCCGTGGTCCTGCAGTCGTTTCATGATGGCCAGGGCAAGGTCGTCGTTGGCGCAGACGAGCCCGTCGATCCTGACCCGTCGCCGGAGGATCTCGTCGGCGACCTGGATCCCGGCGCCCTCCACCAGAGGTACCCGCAAGGGAGGGCGGCGCAAGGGCACATCCGCGACGACGTGCGCCGTTCGGAACCCGGAGTACCTTTCGGCGACGTCCGGAGAGCTGTCGGGATCGCCGACGAACACCAGATGCGACCTGCCGTGTTCCAGCAGATGAGAGGTGAGCAGGGCAGCGTTCGCGAGGTTCTCAGCCCGCACCGAGTCGCAGCCGGCCACGTCGCTGCGCGCGAGCAGGACCACCGGCTGCCCCCGGGACAGCTCGTGAGCCACCGAGTCGGGCACCGTGTTCGCTCCGATGGCCAGCCCGTCGACGCGTTGGGCCAGGGCCTGGAGCACCTCGGAGGCATCATGTCTACGCCGGGCCACGACCAGAGCGACACCCTGGCCCAGTTCCGCGGCGGCGGACTCAAAGCCCATGACGAGCTCAGAGTCGTAGGAACCGGTGAGGTCCGCAAGAACCAGCCCGTAGGCATTCCGGCGTGGCACTGCGGGAGCGCGAGGCCGATCGGGCGGCGAGTACCCCAGCTCACGGGCAGCGGCAAGAACCTTGGCCCGAGTCGACTCAGAGGCCGGCGCGCTGCCCTTGAGCACCCGGGAGACGGTCGCCGTCGAGACTCCGGCTCTTCGCGCGACGCTGTGAATCGTCACCGCAACGGGCTCGCCGTCCTGCGCCATGTCTCGCCTTCCCTGACTCCGCGCGTTCCAGGAGTACCGATCATCCTCTCAGCCGGCGAACCCCCGATACGTCGAATCGTGTGAGACTTGTGTTGTGTTTGGATCAACGAAGCGCACCCTGACCACCGCCGACGACGCCCTTACCGGACGGAGCACACCCCTGCCCGACATTCTGGACCGTCACGAGGTGCTCGGCACGTCGATGCTGGGTCCCTGGCCGGACGGCACTCAGGTCCTTCATGTCGCCATGGGTTGCTTCTGGGGTGCCGAGCGCATCTTCTGGAAGCTGCCCGGCGTGGTGGCCACAGCCGCCGGATACATGGGGGGCTACACGCCCAACCCGACCTACGAGGAGGTGTGCAGCGGCCGCACCGGACATGCCGAGGCGGTGCTCATCGCGTATGACGCATCACTGACCTCCCCCGAGCTCCTGCTCAAGGCCTTCTGGGAGAACCACGACCCGACGCAGGGCTTCCGCCAGGGCAACGATCTCGGCACGCAGTACCGCAGCGCGATCTACTGGTCGACCCCCCGCCAGGAGGCAGCAGCGCTTGCGACGCGAGAGGCCTTCCAGGTCGTGTTGCAGGGGAACGGTTTTGGCGACATCACCACCGAGATCCGGTCGGCGCAGGATGCCGGCCCCTTCTACTACGCCGAGGGCTACCACCAGCAGTACCTCCACAAGAACCCCGGTGGTTACTGCAACCACGGCCCGAACGGGATGACCTGCCCGGTTGGCCTGGTAAGTCAGGATCAAGTGCCCGCCCAGACGGATGTCCGCCCGCCTGACTGACCTGCTGCCATCAATCAGCCCATGAGCAACACTTTCTCCTTCGAGGTCCTGCGACGTTTCCCCGACCTCGAGGCCGGCAACCTCGTGGCAGTCGACGCCACCGACCGGCTGGTCCTGACCGAGGCTGCCGCGGCCATCGAGGCCACGTCACCGGGGCAGGTCGTGGTGGTCGGTGACCGGTATGGGGCGATGACGCTCGGCGCCATGGCGCTGCATGGCGCACGCGAGGTTCGGGTTCACCAGGACCTCATCACCGGCGAGCAGGCCCTGGCGCAGAATGCGGCCCGTTCAGGGCTGGCCGAGGGTTTCCGGCAGCTCCCGCTCAAACCAGAGCTGTTCACCGGAGCCACTGTCGTGATCGGTCAGCTCCCCAAGAGTCTCGACGCGCTACGGGAGATCAGCCAGCTTGCCGCTGCCCACGCCGGCGCCGGCGTCACGGTGTTCCTCGGTGGCCGGGTCAAGCACATGACCCACGCCATGAACGACGTGCTCAGCGACAGCTTCAGCGATGTGCGGGCCTCCCTGGCGCACCAGAAGTCCCGCGTCCTGGTTGCCGGCGGGCCTCGACCCGCGGGTGGGGCGGGCGCGACGACATACCCGCTGCGACAGCATCATCTCGACCTGGACCTGTGGGTCTGTGCGCACGGCGCGGCCTTCGCAGGAACCAAGATCGACATCGGCACGCGGTTCCTCCTGGAGTTCCTCGATCGCATGCAGCCGGCTGCCGGGACGGCGGTAGACCTCGGTTGTGGCACCGGCGTCATCGCCACAGCACTGGCCAGGGCCCATCCGAGGCTGAGCGTGCTGGCAACCGACGAGTCGGCAGCAGCAGTGTCGTCGGCGTTGGCCACCGTGACAGCCAACGGACTGGCCGATCACGTCCAGGTCCTTCGCGACGACGCGATGTCAACCCTGGCCGACGCCAGCGTGGACCTGGTCGTGTGCAACCCGCCGTTCCACCTGGGCACCTCGGTGCACTCCGGGGCCTCCGTCAAGCTCTTCCAGGCCGCGGGTCGTGTCCTGAGACCCGGGGGTCAGCTGTGGACCGTGTTCAACTCCCATCTGCCCTATCTCAGCCAGCTGACCCGCGCTGTCGGACCAACGCGGGTCATCGGCCGCAACGCGAAGTTCACCGTCACCGCCTCGACACGCTGATCTGAGCCAGGCCACCTGGCTGTTGCGGGCGCTCAGCCGACGAGGAACCCCAGGAGGTCCGCCCGGGTCAGCACGCCAACCGGCTTGCCGCCGCTGATGACAAGGATCGCGTCCTCGGCCTCAAGGATCTGGCGAGCCGCCGACACCGGCTCACCTTCACCGACAAGCGGCAGCATCGGGCTCATGTGCTTCCCGACCAGGTCCGCAAGGTGCGCTGTGCCCGCGAAGAGCGCGGCCAGCAGGTCGCGCTCGCTGACCGAGCCGGCAACCTCGCCGACCACGACCGGCGGCTCCGAGGTGACGACGGGCATCTGCGACACGCCATACTCACGCAGGATCTCGATGGCGTCGCGGACTGTCTCGGTCGGGTGCGTGTGCACGAGCGTCGGCAGGTCCCCGGTCTTGCCCTTGAGCACCTCGCCAACGGTCCGCCCGCCGTTCTCGTGCATGAAGCCGTAGGACGACATCCAGGCGTCGTCAAAGATCTTCGACAGGTAGCCGCGACCGCTGTCCGGCAACAGCACCACGACCACCGCGTCAGCCGGCAGGTCCCTGGCCGCGCGCAGGGCCGCGACGACCGCCATACCGCAGGAACCTCCCACCAGCAGGCCCTCCTCGCGCGCCAGCCGCCTGGTCATCGCGAAGGACTCGGCGTCCGACACCGCGATGACATGGTCCGGCACGGACGGGTCGTAGGCGGGCGGCCACATGTCCTCGCCAACCCCCTCGACGAGGTACGGACGGCCGGTGCCACCGGAGTAGACGGAGCCCTCAGGGTCGGCGCCGACGATCTGGACCCTGCCACCATCGCGGTCGGCCGAGATATCTCGCAGGTACCGGCCGGTGCCGGTGATCGTGCCGCCGGTCCCGATGCCCGCGACGAAGTGGGTGACCCTGCCCTCTGTGTCGGACCAGATCTCCGGACCCGTCGACAGGTAGTGGCTCTTCGGGTTCTCGGGATTCGAGTACTGGTCGGGCTTCCATCCGCCCTCGATCTCCTTGGCCAGCCGGTCGCTGACCGAGTAGTACGAGTCGGGGTGGTCCGGCGCGAGCGACGTCGGGGTCACCACAACCTCGGCGCCATACGCCTTGAGGACGTTGCGTTTGTCCTCGCTCACCTTGTCGGGACAGACGAACACGCACTTGTATCCGCGGCGCTGGGCGATCAGGGCCAGCCCCACCCCTGTGTTGCCCGAGGTGGGCTCCACGATGGTGCCACCGGGCTTGAGCGCACCGGAGGCCTCGGCGGCATCGATCATCCGAACGGCGATTCGGTCCTTGACCGAACCTCCGGGGTTGACGTACTCCACCTTGGCCAGGACGGTGCAGGCAATGCCGTCGGTGACCCTGTTGAGCTTGACCAGGGGTGTGTTCCCGACGAGGTCGGCGATATTCTCGGCATATTTCACCCGGTTATGCTCTCAGACTCTGAACAGATCACGGGACAGCCCTCCCCGTCATGGCGCGCTCGGGCACAAAGACTTGCACCGCGCCGTTAGCGTAAGACGGAACAGGACAATGAGAATCACCAGGACTGTCAACGAGTTCGATGACGACGAAGGCTGAGGGGCATGGGTAGGGCACGACGCGCACGCAAGATCGCGGCAACGGCTGCCTATGGAGGCGGCATCGGCGCTGCAGGAATCGGCGCGCTCGGCCTCGTCGGCTACGGCGTGCTCAAGGTCGAGGCGCTGCTGGCCAGGCGGATCGTCGGCAAGCCCTTCGAGGGTGCCCCGGACGACAACGGACGATACGGCTCAGGCCCGGGCTATCCCGTCCAGCTCCTCCTGCTCGGTGACAGCAGCGCCGCGGGAATGGGGGCGGACACCGCGCAACAGACCGTTGGCGCCATCATTGCCCACGGTGTCTCCGCGCTCAGCGGGCGACCGGTCCAGCTGACCAACGTCGCGGTCATCGGCGCGGAGTCCACGGGCCTGGACCAGCAGCTCGCCGATGCACTGGAAGAGGTCGACAACCCCGACGTCGCCGTCATCCTGATCGGTGCCAACGACGTGACGCACCGCATCGACAAGTCGATTGCCGTACGTCACCTCGAACAAGCCGTCAGCGCCCTTCGCTCCACCGACTGTGCGGTCATCGTCGGAACGTGTCCCGATCTGGGCACCATCGAGCCGGTGGCCCAGCCTCTGCGACTACTGGCCCGTCGCTGGAGTCGCGACCTGGCCGCAGCCCAGACGGTCGCCGTGGTCGAGGCCGGCGGCCGCACGGTCTCTCTCGGCGACCTGCTCGGCCCGCAGTTCGCCATGTCCTCCCACGAGATGTTCAGCCACGACAGGTTCCACCCTTCGCCGGCCGGCTACGCACGGGTGGCCTCGGCGTTGTTGCCCAGCGTCTGCGACGCTCTGGGCCTCTGGGCGAGCCCGGCCGACCGTCTCCCGGACTCACTTCGCGGCGAACGCGTGGGACCCGTCGCCGTAGCCGCCGTTCAGGCCGTTCGCGAAGCCGGCACCGAAGTGAGCGGGACTGCGGTGGGGGGCCAGGCAGGCGGTCCCCGAGGCCGGTGGGCCATGCTCCTGCGCCGACACCGCCGCCCGGTCCCGGACCGCAGCGACCTGAAAGACGTCGCCGGGGCTGCCGACCAATCCGTCCATACAGGTGACGAGACAGGAGACGAAGCACACATCCCGGGAGTCTCCGCGCCGCAATAGCATCAACCTGAGCTATCACACAGAATGAAGCGAGGAACCATGCCCGAAGCCGTCATCGTCTCCACCGCCCGCAGCCCCATCGGCCGAGCCTTCAAAGGCTCGCTGAAGGACGTCCGCCCGGATGACCTGGCGGTTGCCGTGGTGACCGCGGCCCTTGCCAAGATTCCCAGTCTGGATCCCAGGCTGGTCCAGGACCTCTACCTCGGCTGTGCTGAGCCGTCGGGCGAGCAGGGTGCCAACCTGGCCCGCGTCGTCGCGGTGCTGGCCGGCTTCGACCACCTCCCCGGCTCCACGGTCAATCGCTTCTGTGCCTCCTCGGTGCAGACCACCCGGATGGCATTCCATGCGATCAAGGCAGGCGAAGGTGACATCTTCATCAGCGCCGGCGTCGAGTGCGTCTCCCGCTACACCAACTTTGCCGGGCCCGGTGGCGCCCTGGCCGAGACCCAGAACCCGAAGTTTGCCGCAACCCAGGCCCGCGGCGCCCGGATGGCCGCCGACAACTCCCTCTGGACCGACCCTCGCGATGAGGGTCTGCTGCCCGACGTCTACCTCGCGATGGGTCAGACCGCGGAGAACGTCGCGACCAGCCGCGGCATCTCGCGGGCACGCCAGGACGAATGGGGCATGATCAGCCAGAACCGCGCCGAGAAGGCCATCGTCGACGGTTTCTTCGCCAGGGAGATCACCCCGATCACCACTCCGGACGGCACCGTTGTCTCCGCTGATGACGGCCCGCGGGCCGGTGTCACCATCGAGGCCCTGTCCGCGCTCAAGCCGGTGTTTCGCGAGACCGGCACTGTCACCGCCGGCAACTGCTGCCCGCTCAACGACGGTGCGGCGGCGCTCGTGATCATGAGTGACGCCAAGGCCAGCGAGCTGGGCCTGACCCCGCTCGCACGCGTCATCTCCACCGGGGTGAGCGCTCTCTCCCCGGAGATCATGGGTATGGGCCCGGTGGAGTCATCCCGTCTTGCCCTGGCGCGAGCAGGCATGTCGATCAATGACATGGACCTGATCGAGATCAACGAGGCGTTCGCGGCACAGGTGCTGGCTTCGGTCGATGACCTGGGCATCGACACGGACAGGCTCAACGTCCATGGTGGCGCGATCGCCCTGGGCCACCCGTTCGGCTCCACCGGCGCTCGCATCACGACGACCCTGCTCAACGGTCTGGCTGCCCGCGACGGCCAGTTCGGGCTCGAGACGATGTGCATCGGCGGTGGCCAGGGGATGGCCATCATCTACGAGCGACTCAGCTGACGCCCGACCCTCTCGCCCAGGCGGTGGGGGCTGTATGCCGGTCAGGCCAGTTCGCGGCGCAGGCTCGCCAGGTCCTGCACAAGCTTCGAGGTCTGCGCCGATGTGCGCGTCGATGACACTGCGGCGGCGCACGCGTCATAGACCATGACGGTGAGCTGGTCCATCAGGGTGGCCGGGCCACAGTCCGGAACAGCTGACGCCCTGACGCCGGTCGCCTCCGCTACCCCGTCAGCCAGTGACTGGACGAGCGCGCGGACGTGACCGGCATACGACAGCGCGCGGTCGAGCGGCAGCTGACGCCATCGCTGGACCACGCGCTGTAGTTCGGCCCCGACCTCTTGGGGGACCGGCGACCTCAGGGCAAGTGGCACGGTCACTGGCGCATGCGGGCCAGCAGACGCAGGAACTCGAGGTACAGCCAGACCAGCGTGACGATGAAACCGTGGGCCAGGAGCCAGGAGTACTTCTCGGGGAGCTGGGCCTTGACCGCGCGGTCGACCGAGTCGAAGTCGATCGCCAGCGAGTACGACGCCAGGCCAACGCCGAGCACCGAGATGGCAATGCCCATGAAGCCGGTGCCGCCGAAGCCCCAGCCTTCGCCGACTCCCATGAAAGCTGCGACCAGGTTGACAAGGCCGAACAGCAGGTAGCCCATGATCGCCATGCCGAAGATCCGGCGAGACTTGTCGGTCACCTTGATCAGACCGGTCTTGTAACCCAGAAGCATGCCGGCGAAGGTGCACACCGTGGCGATCACCGCAGTCGCGACAACTCCGGGCCAGCGCTGGTTGAAGACCTCACTGATCGCCCCGACCAGGACACCTTCCAGCGCGGCGTAGGTCACGATCAGTGGCACGTTGATGGTCTTCTTGAAGGCGATGAGCAGCCCGACGCCCAGACCCCCGAACATGCCCGCAAGCATCAGCGCCATGGGGGTGGGGCTGGTGCTTGGCTGGCCGGCCACGTAGTACCAGGTGGCCGCGCCGACCAGGACGACGATGCTGAAGAGCCCGAGGGTCTTCATGACGACGTCGTCCAGGGTCACCCGGCGCATCTGCACCGGGCCCGCAGACGGCTGGTTGTACAGGTCCTGGAGCTGCTGGGAGTTGAGGCTGTCCTGAACGCCGCTTCCCGCGCTCATCCCGGAGGCCGAGGATCCGCGATCAAAGCCGGCGTAGTCGCCCTTGGCGATCTGTTTGTCGAGCCGGTCGAACACCGGGTTTGCCAT
This sequence comes from Dermatophilaceae bacterium, assembly GCA_035655615.1. GTDB lineage: Bacteria > Actinomycetota > Actinomycetes > Actinomycetales > Dermatophilaceae > UBA4719. The sequence continues at coordinate 8,346 of DASRUA010000055.1, read as the reverse complement.
CGTCTTTCCTCCAGCACGTAGGGCCGCCCCAGGGACGGTTCTCTGATCAGACAGAGTGCTGCCAACAGAGACAGCTCCGTCAACAGACCTTGGTCTGTCAACAGACTAAAGGTTGCCGATCGCCGGAAGTTCCCCCGCCACGGGCCGACGTCCCGGATCCTGGTGTCCCCGACGGGTCTCGAACCCGCACTGGAGCGATTTTAAGTCGCCTGCCTCTGCCGTTGGGCTACGGGGACAGAGGTCAGATTACAGATAAGTTCGGCGCGGGTGTACGCCGCGCGGCCCACTAACCCGGTCCAGAAAGAGCAAGCCGTTGGTGTGGTCGATCTCGTGCTGCAGCGCCACGGCCTCGAAACCGTCCGTGATGACCTCCACCCACTCCCCGGTCACCGGCAGCTGACCGCGAACAACCAGACGCCGACCCCGGGCGACGTCCCCGGTGAAGTCAGGGACCGACATACAGCCCTCGCGACCTCGTTCCTTGCGACTCGCGCTGACGACCAAGGCGTTGCAGAGGGCAAAGAGCCCGTGACACGTCCTGGTCTTGGCATGACCAGAGACATCCACGCTGAACACCCTCACGGCAACACCGACCTGTTGGGCGGCCAGCCCTACGCAACCGGGCGAAACCAGCTGGGTGGCAAGCAGGTCCGCAACGAGCTCGATCGTGGCAGCGTCTGTCGGGTCGACGTCGCGCCCGGGCGTGGACAGCACGGGATCGGGAGCGCAAAAGACCCGGCGCACCGTGCCTGCGGGCAGCCCGGGCATCGCCCAGGCTGCGGTTCCGGGGCTCACAACAGGTCGTCGTCGATCGGTGAGAGGTGCACGTCGACGCCCAGCTCTTCTGCGGCGCCCTGCAGCTCGGCCTTCAGGCCAACCGCAGACGCATCCTTGGGCAGCTCCAGCTCGGCCGTCAGAACGTATAGCCCGTCGACCAGGCGGGTGCCAAGGTCGACGATATTGGCACCGTGCCGGGCAACGACGGCGGTGATGGTGGCCACGATCCCGGGCCGGTCCGCGCCATGAACCCGCAGCACATACGACGGGCCGCAGACCTCGCTGACCGCAGGGTCGTCGAGCACACGGGCGTTGATGACCAGCGAACCACCGGCACACAGGGGACGCAGAGCAGCCTCGACCGCCGCGGCGCCCGCGCCGGTGTGCACGAGCAGGACCATGGCGAAGTGACCGCGGAGCAGCGTCATCGTCGAGTCCTCGAGGTTGCCGTGCAGGTCGGCGAGCGCCCTCGTCACGTCCGCCACGATCCCGGGCCGGTCGTGCCCCAGGACGGTGACAGCGATGATCTGGTCTCTCATGGTTCGACGTTATCGCGACTCAGAGACCCGCGAGAGCCTCGTCCAGCATGGCTTCTGTGAGTCTTCCGGTGAAGGTGTTCTGCTGGCTCACGTGATAGCTGCCCACCAGCCGGATCGACCTGTCATTGGTGGTGACCAGTACGGTCTCGGATCCATGCGTAAATCGCGGTCTGGGACGCTGGACCGTCCACCCGAGTCGGCGGGCGCTGGCCAGGGTTGCGTCCCAGGCGATCGCGCCCAGCGCGAGCATCGAACGCAGGCCTGGCGCAGCGAGGGCCAGATCACGGTCCAGCCAGATCCCGCAGGTATGCCGCTCAGCCGGGTCTGGCTTGTTGGCCGGGGGTGCGCAACGCACTGCGGCGATGATGCGTACCCCGTTGAGCGACTGACCGTCCCCGGCATGGGCACTGGTGGGCTGGCTCGCATATCCCGCCCGGTGCAGGGCGGCATAGAGCCAGTCACCGCTTCGGTCTCCGGTGAACATCCGGCCGGTGCGGTTGGTGCCGTTTGCAGCAGGAGCCAGGCCAATGACGAGGATCCCTGGCTCCGGGTCACCAAATCCGGGACCGGGACGACCCCAGTACGGCTGGTCGGCGAAGGATGCCCGCTTGCCCTCGGTGGCCACGGTCTCGCGCCACTTCACGAGTCTGGGGCAGGCACGGCACACGGACACCACGGCGTCCAGCTCCGCAACGGACCCGGCCAGAGCGGCCAGCCGCTCAACCTGATGCTCCGTCCGCGCGATCGGCGAGAAAGGCTCTGCGGGATCCCCGGGCCAACCGGTGCCTGGAGGCACCGGCGACCCGAACAGGTCTCCGGTCACCGGATGGGGGAACTGGGCTGCCGGCTTGGCCTTTGTCACGGGCACGATCACGATCACGATCAGGGTCACTTCAGGCGATTGAGATGGCGATGCCGTCGAGAATGTCGTGCTCCGAGGTGACGACCTGGCTGATGCCGGCCTCGTGCTGCAGGCGCTGGACAATCGTGCTCCAGACCAGGCCACCGGCGCCGATCACGTCGACCCGCCCGGCGTGCATGAACGGCAGGGCAGCCCGCTCCGCCCGGGTCATCGACAGCAACGAGGTGCAGGCGTCGATGATCTGGGCTGAAGGCAGCATCGAGAGGTGGATCTTCTCGGGCTCGTACCTGGTCAGCCGCAGCGCGTGGGCGGTGATGGTGGTGATGGACCCGGCCAACCCCACCAGCGTCGAGATCCCCTGGAAGCCAACGACTGCGGCGGCCTGGTCGATGGCCGCCTCGACGTCCACAACGGCCGCCGCGATCTGGCCGGGCGTCGGCGGATCACCACGAAGGTGACGCTCGGTCATCCGAACACACCCCACGTCGACCGACCGCGCCTGCTCCACGTCATCCGTGCCCCGGACGAACTCCGTGGAACCACCACCCAGGTCCACCATGAGATACGGACCGGGGATGCCGTTCGCGCGAAGGTCGCCGGTGGCGCCATGGAAGGACAGGGAGGCCTCCTCATGTCCGGTGACCACATCAGGGGTTACCCCAAAAGCCCCAAACGCCTCACCCACGCCGTCCACGAACTCCTGCGCGTTGCGGGCATCGCGTGAGGCCGAGGTCGCCACGAACCTGACCCTTTCGACGCCGAGCTCCGAACACTGGGTGGCATATTCGCGGGCCTGAGCCAACGTGCGGGCCATCGCCTCGGGAGCAATGACCCCGGTCTTGTCGACGCCATGACCCAGTCGCACGATCTCCATCCGCCGCACCAGATCGGTCAACATCCCCGAACCCGGGTCTACGTCGGCGATCAGAAGCCGGATCGAGTTCGTGCCGCAGTCGATCGCACCGACGCGGGTCATCGTTCGCCTCCGGATCCGTCGCGGGTTTCGCTTCGGGGTTCGCTTCGGGGTTCGCTTCGGGGTTCGCTTCGTGGCACACATGGTCCTGCCGCCCACCAGTGGCCGAGGGCCTCGAGCGCCTCATCCCCGAGTGGGTTGACCCCGGGGCCGACTGCCAGGGAGTGCCCGACCAGCACATGCAGGCACTTGACCCGGGTGGGCATTCCGCCGGCAGAGATGCCCTCGATCTCGGCGACGTCACCCAGCTCACCACGACGGCGCAGGTAGTCCTCATGGGCTCCGACGTAGGCCTTGGCCAGCTCGGGATCGCTGCCCAGCCGCTGCGTCATATCGCGCATCATGCCACTGGTCTCAAGGGTGCTGATGGCCCCGGTCAGACGCGGGCAGGTCACATAGTAAGTGGTGGGAAACGGCGTGCCGTCGGGCAGCCTTGGCTCGGTCCGCAGCACGTCCGGGCACCCGCAAGGACATCGGTGGGCCACCGCGGCGACGCCGCGCGGAACCCGGCCCAGCTGCTCATGCACGGCGCTCAGATCCGCAGCTTCGACCTTTCCGCCTCGACCACTCATGGCGCCCGAGGCGCCGAAGTGGGCTCCCCTGTTGCCACGTTGGGCGGGGTATCCGCGATCACCATCGACTGCCACAGCTGGCCGTACCAAGGGATGTTTGCGGTGGACGTCTTTGCCGGAGCGGCTATCGGCGCGCCACCGGTCAAGACGGAGGCTGCCTCCCCGTCGATCACCGTGAACGACTTCTCTCCCACCCTCACGAACTTGAGCCGTTCGCGGGCCTGCTGCTCGACGTATGCCGGGTCGGTCCACCTCTGTTGTTCCTGTTGCAGGGCGGCGACCGTCTGGCGTTGCTGGGCGATTCGGTCGCGCAGCGCGTTGATCTGGCCTTGCTGACTGAGCGTGGAGCGCAACGCCGGGATGAGCGCTATCGCCAGCAGCAGGAAGATCGACACCAGGATGGCCAGGTTCTTGATGGATCGCGGCGGGCGCAGATCCTCCGGGGGACGACTGCCACGCGCCGCTGCGGCCGGCCGGGTTGCCGGAGCCCTGGCGGAGGCGGGGCCGCCGGCACGCGACCAGGTGGTACGCCGAGGAGTCCTCGGCGTACCACCTGGTCGTCGCGTTGTCGCCATCGTTGCGGCGTCGCTCAGGCCTTGTCGGCAGCCACAGACGCGGCGGCCGCGCCCTTGAAACGCGGGAACGCTCCGGCGCCGGCATACCGGGCGGCATCGTCCAGCTCTTCCTCGATGCGCACGAGCTGGTTGTACTTGGCCACCCGCTCGGACCGGGCCGGGGCACCGCTCTTGATCTGGCCACAGTTGGTCGCCACGGCGAGGTCGGCGATGGTCGTGTCCTCGGTCTCACCGGAACGGTGGCTCATCATGCAGGTATATCCGGCACGGTGCGCCATGTCGACGGCATCCAGGGTCTCGGTCAGCGAGCCGATCTGATTGACCTTGACCAGCATTGAGTTCGCGGAGCCGGCCAGGATACCCCGGGACAGACGCTGGGGGTTGGTGACGAACAGGTCGTCACCAACGATCTGAACGGAGTCGCCGAGCTCGGCCGTCATGGTGGCCCAGCCCTCCCAGTCCTCCTCGTCGAGCGGGTCCTCGATGGACACCAGCGGGTAGGCCGAAACGAGCTCGGCGTAGTACGCCGTCATCTCGGCGGAGGTGCGTGGCTTGCCCTCGAAGGTGTAGACGCCATCGGTGCAGAACTCGGAGGCAGCCACGTCGAGCGCGAGGCCGATGTCGGTGCCGGGTCTGTATCCGGCCCTTTCGATCGCCACGATGATCAGGTCGAGGGCTGCGCGGTTGCTCTCGAGGTTGGGCGCGAAGCCGCCCTCGTCGCCGAGCCCGGTGGACAGCCCACGCTCCTTCAGGACCGACTTCAGGGAGTGATAGACCTCGGCGCCCCAGCGGAGCGCCTCGCGGAAGGTCGGCGCGCCGAGCGGAGCGATCATGAACTCCTGGATGTCCACGTTCGAGTCGGCGTGGGACCCGCCGTTGAGGATGTTGAACAACGGAACGGGCAGGACGTGCGCGTTCGGCCCGCCCAGATAGCGGAAGAGGGGCAGGTTCGCCGACTCGGCGGCCGCCCGGGCCACTGCAAGTGAGACGCCCAGGATGGCGTTGGCGCCCATCGAACCCTTGTTGGGCGTGCCGTCGAGGGCGATCATCGCGGCGTCGATGAGCCGCTGTTCGCTGGCCTCGAAGCCGAGCAGTACCGGTCCGATCTCGTCAAGGACCGCCTCGACAGCCTGCTCAACCCCCTTGCCGCCGTATCGCTTCGCGTCACCGTCACGGCGCTCAACTGCCTCGAAGGCGCCGGTGGAGGCGCCGGAGGGAACCGCCGCTCGGGCGACGGTGCCGTCGTCCAGCGCGATCTCGACCTCAACAGTGGGGTTGCCACGCGAATCGAGGATCTCACGCGCGACTACTGCTTCAATACTGGCCACAAGACTCTCCTGCATATTGCCGGATAGAAACATCTTGAGCCTAACGGGTCTCCCCGGGTCGACAGGTCACCGACCCGCAGCAGGACTCAGGCCTCCGGAACCTGGTGGCAAAAGCTCAGAGCTGAACGTCCAGGGCGCGAACGGCAGCCCGTAGTACCGCCTCCGGGTCCTGACCCTTGTCGCGTGCCTCCAGCACGAGCGCGAAGAGTCGCGAACCGAGGTCGTCCTCGGCGGCGGCAGCTTCTGCCAGGTCGAAGCGGCCGGCCGTGGCCAGGCGCCCCGCTGCCTTGTTCGCTCTGGCAAGGGCCGGCAGGTCTTCGGGTATGCCGTCCAGGGGCGAAGTCCGATGCGGCTTCTCGACTGCCTTGATCTGCTCCCAGTTGTCCGCCACCTCCTGCGACGTGTCGGCGTCGACATCGGCGAACACGTGCGGGTGACGGCGGACAAGCTTCTCGACGATGCCGCCCGCCACGTCGTCGATCCCGAACGGCGAGTCAGTGTGTTCCTGTCCCACCCGTGCGTGAAAGACAACTTGCAGCAGGAGGTCGCCCAGCTCCTCCACCATGTGCGTGCGATCCCCCGACTCGATGGCCTCAACCAGCTCGTGGGTCTCTTCGATCACGTATGGCACGAGTGACTCATGTGTCTGCTCAGCGTCCCAGGGGCAGCCCCCCGGTGAACGCAGCCGGTCCATCACCGCGACCAGGTCGAGCAGCCGGGACCCCGGAACGTCATAAGACCCGACGAGGATCTCCACCTCCGGCGGATCCTGACGACTGCTGACCTCGGCGGCCAGGGCATCTGTCAGGCCCGGGTCGCCGTCAGAGGAGCCGATCCAGACCACCTGACCGTCGTCGGTCCGGTCGACCAGCGCGCGAGCAAGAACATCGGGCCCCTGCTCGCCAAGGTGAGTGGCCGCAATACCGGACTCCTGTATGGCGTACAGCTGCGACTCGTCCTCATCCCTGGCCAGGACGTGGGCCGCGCCCGCGAGGGCGGTCCAGGCGTCCCGCGAGAAGAGGCCGGGGGCGATCCGCGGACTGCTGAGCAACAGGGTGAGCCGGCGCACCATCGCAACGCCGTCGGCAGTCACTTGGCACCCGGTGACGCGCTGGCCTTGATCCAGTTGGGTGAGATCGGGACAAGCGCGGCCTGTGTGGCATTGAATGAGCCATAGCGAGGGTTGACGGTGACCTTTGCCTTGCCGAGCTTGGCCAGGATGGACTTCTTGGCGGCTGGGCTGAGGGACTGGATCGCCAAATTCGTCCGGACGACATTCATCGTCAAGGACGAGGGGTTGGCCACCTTCGCGATGGCCTGGCGCACCTGGGCGTCGTTGGGGGCGCCCTTGCCGGCCTCGGCAAGGACGTATGGCTCAAGAATCAGGTTGCCCAGCACGATGCTCGGCGAGATCTGCTGCTGACCCTGGGCGAGCGGAGCGAGCTCGACCGCGACGGCCTGGACGTCCTGCTCGCTGATGGCGGACCCGTCGACGATCGCGGCCGTGCCGGCCTGCTGGGTACCGCACGCGGACAGCGCCAGGGTTGCGCTCAGCAGGACCACTCCTGCAAACGCCGTGCGGGAGGTGCGGGCCCTGCCCAGCGTGGATCGGATGTGTTGTGAAGGCGCCAAGGCCGTTCCTTTCATCGATGCTGACCGGCTGCGACTCGTGCCGCGTCCGCCACGTTGTCAAGGAGGACCGCTTCGATCAGGTCACTCGCCCACCGCAAGACCGCCGTATCCCGCAGCGGCTCGCCGGCCACCCGGGCAGTCATCGGCCTGGGCACCAAGATCGTACGGACAGCCTGCTTGACCAGCGAGCCCGGGTAGAGCCGCTGGAGCCGCAGCTGCTTGCTCTCGGGCAGCTGGAGCGGACCGAACCGGACGAAGCTGCCCTGGACGCTGATGTTGGCCACATCCGCCTTGCGGGCCACCGTGCGCAGACGAGCCACCTCGAACAGGTTGCGCACCGGCTCGGGCGGAGTGCCAAAACGATCCTGCAGCTCGGCCTCGATCTCGGCCAGCCCGCCCGCGTCCTGGACTGTCGCGAGCTTCTTGTACGCCTCGAGGCGCAACCGCTCCCCCGGGACGTACTCGTGCGGCAGGTGCGCGTCGACGGGCAGCTCGATCTTGATCTCCGAGGGAGGAGCCTCGCCACCTTCCCCGCGGAAGTCAGCAACGGCTTCCCCGACCAGGCGGATGTAGAGGTCGAAGCCGACCCCGGCGATGTGGCCGGACTGCTCGCCACCGAGCATGTTGCCGGCACCGCGGATCTCGAGGTCTTTCATGGCCACAGCCATGCCGGCACCGAGGTCGGTGTGGCTGGCGATCGTGGCCAGACGGTCGTGCGCGGTCTCGGTGAGCGGCTTCTCCGGGGGGTAGAGGAAGTAGGAGTAAGCGCGTTCGCGACCACGGCCCACCCGACCGCGCAGCTGGTGAAGCTGGCTGAGGCCGAGCACGTCGGCGCGCTCCACGATGAGGGTGTTGGCGTTGGAGATGTCCAGACCGGTCTCGATGATCGTGGTGCAGACCAGGACGTCGAAGCGCCTCTCCCAGAAGTCGACGACGACCTGCTCCAGCCTGTGTTCGGCCATCCGGCCGTGGGCGGTGGCGATCCGCGCCTCAGGCACCAGCTCACGGACCCTGGCGGCCGCCTTCTCTATGGACGACACCCTGTTGTGGATCAGGAACACCTGGCCCTCGCGCAGGAGCTCGCGCCG
>DASRUA010000054.1:0-12341 GCA_035655615.1 Dermatophilaceae bacterium | reverse complement strand
GCGGCGACTACTTCACCAAACAAGACCCCGAACGTGCAATGCGACGCATCATCCGCCAAGCCAACGCCCTGGGCCTGACCGTCCGCTTCGACCCCATCCCCGACGTCGCGTAGGAGGGTATGGGTTCATTTTCGGGTCAGGCCACCGGCTTGCGAGACCGAACGGCGAGTTCATGCATCTCCTGAGCAACGGTGGGCCACAGCTGGTCCGGGAGGTCGTGCCCGACGCCTGGGAAGGTCACCAGGCGCGCGCCGTCGATGGCTCTCGCGGTGGCACGACCGGCACTGGCACGCACGATCGGGTCCTGCTCGCCGTGAAGCTGGAGGAACTTGTGACCGACGCTCCCAACTCGAGTATCTGGCTGCGCCCCGAACGATCCGGGCACGGGCCGGCACCGGAGTACAGCCGCGCCCAGATTGCCCGGGCCGGTGTCGCAATAGCCGATGATGAAGGATTTCGGGCGGTAACGATGCGCTCCGCGGCGGCAGCGATGGGGGCCGGACCGGCTTCCCTGTACCGCGACGTGGCAACGCGAGATGAGCTGGTAGAGCTGATGATCGACCATGTCAACGGCGAGTTCTCCTACGACGACCTCGGGTCCGGGCAGTGGCTGAGCGATCTCCTCACCCTGGCTCACCAGGGCAGGGCCATCTACCTGCGACACCCCTGGCTGCTCGACGCCCTCGGAGCAGGAACGCCGATGGGGCCGAACGCGGTCACCTATCTTGAACACGCGCTGGCTGCGCTCAGCGAGATCGACGCCGGCGGACAGGTCAAGCTGGAGGCGATCGGTATGTTCAGCGGCGTGGTCCGGCTCCTCGCGAGCAGGGAGGTCAGCCAGCAGCGTACCGGAGAGACCGCGAGCGAGTCGCAGAGCTCACTCACCCACTATCTGACGCAGGTGGTAGCGGCCGGGCAGCACCCGCATCTGGCCGCCGCACTGGCGGCCCGACCAGATGACGGCAAGGCATCGCGACCCGAGACAGTCTTCAACCGCACCCTGACCCGCATCCTGACCGGGCTGCTGCAGCCCCTCAGGTCTCACGAACAGCGGCGCTGAGCACTGCCTCGTTGTCCCGGACCCGGGTGACCGATCCCCCACGGATCAGGAGATGAGGGCGTCGACAAAGGCCTCGGGGTCGAACGGCGCCAGGTCGTCCGGGCCCTCGCCGAGACCGACCAGCTTGACGGGGACGCCGAGCTTGCGCTGAACGGCCACGACGATGCCGCCCTTGGCCGTCCCGTCGAGCTTGGTCAGAACGATGCCGGTGACATTGACGACCTCGCCGAAGACCTCGGCCTGGCGCAGACCGTTCTGTCCTGTGGTGGCGTCGAGCACCAACAGGACCTCATCGATCGGGCTCTGCTTCTCCACCACGCGCTTGACCTTGCTCAGCTCGTCCATGAGCCCGACCTTGTTGTGCAAACGGCCGGCGGTGTCGATGATGACGACATCGGCCTCCATCTCGACCGCGGCCCTGACTGCGTCGAAGGCCACGGAGGCAGGGTCTGCGCCGTCTCGGTCGGAGCGAATCGTGGGTACGCCGACGCGCTCACCCCAGGTTTGCAACTGGTCGGCCGCAGCTGCGCGGAAGGTGTCCGCGGCCCCCAGCACGACGTCCTTGTCCTGCGCCACCAGGACGCGCGCCAGCTTGCCGACCGTGGTGGTCTTGCCTGTCCCGTTGACCCCGACAACCATCACCACGGCTGGGCGACCCTCGACTCGCGATGAGGCGATGGAGCGATCCATCGAACGATCCACGAGCCTGAGCAGATCCTCACGCAACCAGCCCCGAACCGTCTCCTCGTCACGCGCCCCTTCGATGGTGACCCGGGTGCGCAACGAGTCGACCAGCTCCTTGGTTGCCTCGACCCCCAGGTCCGAGCTGAGCAGCGTGTCCTCGACGTCCTCCCAGGCCTGCTCGTCCAGTCCCCCACCAGACAAAAGGGACAGCAGCCCCTTGCCCAGGACCGTGTTGGAGCGCGCCAGCCGTGCCCTAAGGCGTTGCAGGCGGCCGGTCGCCGACTCGGGCCGCTCGATCGACGGTGCAACAGGCGGCGTCTCGAAGACGTCGGGCTCGAGGGTGGAGACGGTCGAACCGCCGTCCGAACCAGCCGCGAGCTCCTCGGACTCAGATTCGGAGCCTCCGGTCGCCTCTGATGGGGGCGTCCGCGGCGGGAGGGCCTTGCCCTTGCCGGCTCGGCCGCGTTGAAGCCCGACGAGCAGGGCGATCCCCGCGAGGGCGATGGCTACCGCAAGGGCGATGATTACCTGGGTTTGGGTCACAGTCGGGAATTCTCCCAGATCCGTCTCTCAGCCGAGCGCCGCATATGCCGCCGCCTGGATGTCACGGTGCACCTTTGGAGCCTCAGAAGTTTCGAACATGCGCCAACTCGTCCTCCTCCGCTTCCGGACTGACGACAATAGACCCCATCCGGATGCCGCCGGAAGGCCCGCCGCAGAACTACTTGGCCGGGGTGGTGACCGCGAATCCAGTTCCGGGGGCGAACGTGGTCACCGACGGTGGGATAGCTTTCAACAGGTCAATCTGCGCGCAGGCAGGGCAGTTCTCGTACCCCTTCTGGCGTTGGCTGTTGGCGGCCGCTTCAGCAGTGGCCGACGCGATCTTCGCCTGGGCCTGGGTGATCTGCGCGAACGAGGCCTGCGCGTCCGTGACGGCCAGCTGCAGCTTGGCCGGTAGGGCAACCTTCGAGATCCGGAAGACCACATTCGTGATGTACGGGCCGCCGAGGGTGGACTCGAAGTCCTCCTTCAGCGACTGGTTGATCGCTTCTTGGATCTTGGCGATGGTCATGTTGTTCACCGTGCCGCCACCCTTGACGACCTCGACGACCTGAGCGGGCTTAAGCCCGTTGTTCTGCACCAACGCGCAGGAAGCTTGCAGGTCAACGCACCTGTAGTTGCCAACCTCCTGACGCAGGTCGTTGGAGATGACCGGGCGAATCACCGCGTCCAGGAAGGTCGACCAGCCGAGATCCCCCTCCCACGCCGCGTGATACTCCCCGGTCTTGTCTCGGTAGGTCCGGGTGCCGTACTTGTTGTCAAAGGGCTTGAGCACGCCGGGGTCTTGGTTCAGGTCGAAATACATCGTCGCTTCCAGGCCAATCTCGACACCGTCACTGGTGGGCACGGTCTCCACGTCAACGCCGCCGGAGTCAGCCATCTTCGGGTCGGCGCTGATGGTGTAGAAACGCTGGCTTCCCGGATAGGCGTGCCTCTGGGAGAACATACCCGTCCAGGTCAGCGACGAGCCTGGCGGGACAACCTGACGGAACTGCCGGTTGTCCAGCGGACCGCCATTGCGGATGACCGCGATCTGACCCCCGTCCGTGCGGGTGAACCCGTCGAAGAGGACCAAGCCGCCAACAACAGCGGACACGGCGAGGACAGCGGCGAGAGCGCGTCCCCCCGAGGAGTGGGAACTGGTGCCCATGAACATGTTCCAATCTGATGAGTTGAGGCGCGGGCAGGGAGTAACCGACCTCGATTTCACCGCCGGCCGGTGACGCTACCCGCAGTGCCAGGCGCGGGCAGTACCGCCTCCGGCCTCGCGGTAACCGTCCGACGACAGACCGCGCCAGCCTGATTCGGTGTGCAGATGGGCGCCTCGAGACGATCCGTTCCTTGCGGGCACAATTCCCGTATGGAGTCGCTCGGCCGATGGTCAGGAAAAGCTAGCCTGATCTCGGCTGCCGTCTTCACGGCCTTGACGACCGCCAGACTGAGAGTCTGGGGAAAGTTCAGTCCTCGCTGGACCCGGTGACGTCGGCCACCTTGTCGCGTGCAGCATCAAAAGCCTCGCCGGTCTTCTCGCGTGCGATCTCCACGGCCGAACCGGTCCTCTCGCGCACCTGGGACACGAGGTCTTCGCCCTTGGGCGTGAGCAGGTCGCGACCCTCGCGGCGCGCGGGAACAGCGACCAGGCACACCACTGCCACGGCGAGGCCAACGCTCAGAAGCATTCCGAGTCCAAGGACAAACATGACTCCATGGTGCCCCAGGATCATGTCCGTGATCAACCGGCGCGCCGCAATCTGGACGGGGTTCGAACGCAACTCGGCGCCCCGAACGCTGCGCTGAGCGACCCTCAGGCTCTCTGAAGGTCCCGGATCCGCTGGGAGACAACCGTGCTCACGCCGTCGCCGCGCATCGTGACGCCATAGAGGGCGTCGGCAATCTCCATCGTGCGCTTCTGGTGGGTGATCACGATCAGCTGGCTGGAGGCACGCAGCTCCTCGAACAGGGTGATCAACCGGCCCAGGTTGGCATCATCCAATGACGCCTCGACCTCGTCCAGGATGTAGAACGGGCTGGGGCGAGCCTTGAAGATGGCCACCAGCAGTCCCACGGCCACCAGCGAACGCTCACCGCCGGACAGCAGCGAGAGCCGCTTGATCTTCTTGCCCGGAGGTCGCGCCTCGATCTCGATCCCGCTGGTCAGCATGTTGTCGGGATCCGTGAGGACCAGCCGCCCCTCACCTCCGGGGAACAGCCGGCTGAAGACACCCTCAAACTGGGCTGCGGTGTCCCAATAGGCCTCGGTGAAGACCTTCTCGACGCGCTCGTCGACCTCGCGAACGATGTCCAGAAGATCGCGCTTGGAGTTCTTGAGGTCCTCCAGCTGCTCGGTCAGGAACTTGTGGCGCTCCTCCAGCGCGGCATACTCCTCCAACGCCAGCGGGTTGACCCGGCCGAGTGTGGAGAGCTTGCGCTCGGCGGAACGCAGACGTTTGGCCTGCGCCTCACGCACGTAGGGGATGGTCACGACCGGCTCACCGACAGCATCGGAGCCGTCGACGACGTCGGGGCTCTCATCGATGTCGGCGATCATCGGCACCAGCTGATGCGGGCCGAAGTCCTCGACGAGCACCTGCGGGTCGATGCCGTGCTCCTCGATCGCCTTCGCCTGCAGCGTCTCGATGCGCAGTCGCTGCTGGGTGCGTGCCACCTCGTCGCGATGAACCAGGTTGGTGAGGTCGCCCAGCTCGTCGCCGAGGGAACCGATCTCACGGCGCACCATCGTCAGCGCAGCCTCACGCTCGGCTCGTGCCTGCTCCGCGCCGGCCCGCTCCGAAGTCCCCTGCGCGAGCGCCCGAGCCACCCACGCCGCCGCGTATGCCGCCCCGCTGCGGACCGCCTCTGCCACCTTGGCCTCACGTTCGCGACGCTCCCGGCGGGCTGCCGCCCGCTCGCGGGCTGCCAGCTCAGAGCGAGCGGCCGCCTCCAGTGACTCCGCCCTCGCCAACGTGGCGCGCGCCCGTTCCTCGCGGGTCCGCAATGTCAGGCGTAGCTCGGTCTCGGCGGCGCGCGCCTGCGTGGCGCTGTGCTCAAGACGGTCACGTTCATCGTTGGACGGCTCTCGCTCGCCCGGTTCCCCGCTGGCAGCCTCCAGACGCTCACTGAGGGCCATGTGCTCTGCGCGGTCACTGCCCAAGGCTGTCTCGGCCGCGGCGATTGCCCGCTCGATGCGCTCAGCCTCCGCCCGCCCGGCACGGACCGTGCCGCCCAGCTGCCCCAGCCGCTCGGCGACCGCAGCCATCCTGGCGTCGGACTCGTGCAGGCGCTCCAGAGCAGCCTCCACCGAGTCACCGGCCATCGCCACGCGTTGGGTTGCGGTCGCCAGAGCGAACTTGGCCTGCTCGCCGCGGTGAACCGCCTCCTGGACCTTGTTCTTCGTCTCATCGACGGCGGCCTGAATCTCGATCAGGCTGGGCGCGGACGCGCTGCCGCCACGGACAGAACCCGGGGCGAAGACGTCGCCATCACGGGTGACCGCCGTTATCCCCTGACCGAGGGCAACCAGATCCACGGCGGCCGACGAGTCCTCAACAAGAGCAACGCGATCCAACAGCTGTTCGACTGCCGGTCTGACACCGCTCGGGCAGGTGACCACGTCTCGCGCCCAGACCGCCCGCCCGTCCAGGCTCGGCCAGCTGGCAACGTCGATGTTGGCAGCCGTGGCCGACACCAGCAGACCTGCCCGGCCGGCATCCTGCTCACGCAGCGAGGCAACGGCGCGCTGGGCCCCCTGGGCAGAGCCAACAGCCAACGCATCCGCTGCCCACCCGAGGGCGGCGGCAACACCGGCCTGGTGTCCTGGCTTGATCTGCAGGAGGGCGGAGACCGACCCCATCAGCCCGTGCGCCGCATCCCCCGCCGCGAGCAGCGCGGCCGCGCCATCCTTGCGCCGCAGGCTGAGCTCGAGCGCCTCGAGCCGGGCCGAGGAGCTCGAACGGTCTCTGTCGGCGTCCCGTTCCGCCTGACGCCACTGCAACACCTCGGCCTCGGCCAGAGCCAGCGCGGACGCAGCCTGCTCATAGGCGTCATCCAGGCCTGCTTCGCCTTCCTCGTCAGCGGCGACCGATGCCTCCAGAACTGCGAACTCCTCCTCGGCCCGGGCAGCGCGGGCCCTGCTCTGCTCGACGGCCTGTTGGAGCCGGCCGATCTCGGCCTCTCCGGCCTCGATCCGGCTGCGCCGTGCGCCCACCTGGCCAGCCAGCTTCGCCAGACCCTCTCGGCGGTCTGCAGCGGCGCGGACCAGCCGGGTGAGCCGGGCTGTCTCCGCGGCATACGCCGTCTCGATCTCGGTGCGGTGGGTGACCGCAGCGTCCAGCGCCTCCTTGGCTTGCAGGGACTCAGCGATGAGCACCCGCTCCTGCTGACGCACTGAGTCGGCCTGCGCAAGCAAGAGCTCGGGATCGCGCGAGCTGTTGTCGGCATCATCGTTCTCATCCTCCGACAGGAGCCGGACCCGCTCGGCAGCCAGCGAACCAGTCGCCGTGAGGCGCTCGCGCAGCGACGACAACGCGAACCAGCGTTCCTGCGCACGAGCCAGCCGAGGCGCGCTCTCCTGCGCCTCGAGCTCGAGGGCGGCCAGGCGCGCACGAACGGCGCCAAGGGCCGATTCGGCCTCGGCGCGCCGGGCGATCAGGGCGGCCTCGTCGGCGACCTCCTGGTCGAACGTGGTGGTCAGCTGAGACAAGTCGTCGGCCAGCAGCCGAAGCCGCGCGTCCCGCGCCTCCGCCTGGATCGTGGCCGCCCTGCGAGCGGCCTCGGCCTGGCGACCCAGCGGTCCGAGCTGTCGGCGGATCTCGCCGGTCAGGTCGTTGACCCGGATGAGGTTGGCCTCCATCGTCTCCATCTTGCGCAGCGCCCGCTCCTTGCGCTTGCGGTGCTTCAAAACCCCGGCAGCCTCCTCTACGAAGCCGCGTCGTTCCTCGGGAGTGGCGTGCAGGATGGCTTCGAGCTGCCCCTGACCGACGATGACGTGCATCTCGCGGCCGATACCAGAGTCGGAGAGGAGCTCCTGGACGTCCAGCAGGCGGCAGGATGTTCCGTTGATGGCGTACTCAGAGCCGCCGTTGCGAAACATCGTCCGCGCGATCGTGACCTCGGTGTAGTCGATCGGCAGCGCGCCGTCGCTGTTGTCGATGGTCAACGCCACCTCGGCCCGCCCCAGCGGAGCACGCAAGGAGGTGCCGGCGAAGATGACGTCCTCCATCTTGCCCCCGCGCAGGCTCTTGGCGCCCTGCTCGCCCATCACCCAGGCGAGCGCATCGGCGACATTGGACTTGCCGGAGCCGTTCGGGCCCACGATGCAGGTGATTCCGGTCTCGAGCCGCAGCGAGGTTGCCGACGCGAACGACTTGAAACCCCTCAGGGTCAGGCTCTTGAGATACACGAGCGATGGTCTCCTCTGGGGCGGCGGTGAACAGCCTCACTCTACCGGCGAGGAGCGGTGCCGCCGAGGAACGCGACCCGCAGGGGGCAGCGTGGCGTCCCCGGTTTCAGGCTGTGCCGTCCTGGCTGCGCTCGGTGCTTGTCTTGCTCGCCCAGTTCTTGACGAACCCGCTCAGTTTCTAGAGAACCCTCTGAGTTCTTGAAGAACTCAGAGGGGGTGATCAGTAGGCGGGTTGAGGGGTCGCCTCGGCCTCTGTGGGCACGTCGGCCCGTAGCCGATCATTGTCATGCTGCAAATGTTCGATCATGCACTCAAGATCGCGCACCCGCGACCTCAGTCGAGCGCTCTCCAAGGCGAGACGATCGTTCCGATACACCCGTTGACCCAGTAGCGCTTTGGCCATACCAACTCCGAAGAGATCCTTCACACGTGCGAAGGACGAATGGACACTCAATTGCGGACGCCTCCGAGCACCAACGGCCCGGGGGATGTTCTTAGAATCGCACCGACGCGGCGGCAGGTCAACGCCAGAGCCAGTCACCACTCCTGGAATCCGGACAGGCCCTGCCTGAGATCCCCGTTCTGGACGACACACGTCTGCACGTGACCCGGTCGGCTGGTGGTTGACGGCTCCTCCTCGATCAGCTCGCGTAGCCGCTCGATCGCCTCGGGCGGTCCCTGAGCGCAGATCTCGACCCGGCCGTCGGCCAGGTTGCGGGCGAAGCCGATCAGGCCCAGCTCCAGGGCCCGAGCGCGGGTCCACCAGCGGAACCCGACCCCCTGGACCCGCCCACGGACAAAAATCGTGGCACGTTCCATGGGGCAGAGCCTACGAGCCGCTCGTGCGCCGGGGTACAGGTGCCGGGACACCGGCCGGGAAACAGGCCCGGGACATAGGCTCCGGACATGTCTCAATATGCTGCCGACCGCCCGATCCGCTGGGGATTCCTGGGCGCCGGTGGAATTGCCGCCTCGATGGCTGCCGACCTCCACCACGGCAACAACATGCTGTATGCCGTGGCGGCACGGGACGCCGACCGCGCCGCCGCCTTCGCCGCTCGCTTCGGGGCGAGCCGCAGCCACGGCAGCTACCGGGCCGTGATCGAGGATCCCGACGTCGACATCGTCTACGTCGCCACCACGCACCCCTTCCACCGCGAGCAGGCACTGATGGCGATCGACGCCGGCAAGCCGGTGCTGGTCGAGAAGCCGCTGACCCTCAATGCCGCTCACGCCCGGGAGGTGCTGAACGCAGCCCGGGACAAGGGCGTCCTCGCCATGGAAGCCGTGTGGATGCGTGCCAACCCGCTGATCCTCAAGGCCCAGGAACTGGTGGCCGGTGGCGTCATCGGCGACGTCGTGGCAGTCCACGCCGACTTCTCCATCGGCCTCGACTTCGACCCGCGACACCGCCTGTACGACCTGGCCAACGGCGGGGGAGCCCTGCTCGACCTCGGCGTCTATCCGATGCACTTCGCGTGGCTGTTCCTCGGCCGTCCCGACACCCAGCAGGTGCTCGGCACCCTCTCCCCCACCGGCTCCGATGCCACCGTCGCGCTGCAGTGGGGCTACGCCTCGGGCGCCACCGCCCAGCTGCGTTGCGCCACGACGGCACGCACACCCGGGCGGGCCATGATCGCCGGAACGAACGGCTCGATCTCGGTCGAACCATGGTTCGTCAGACCCGAACGGCTCGTGGTCACCACCGGCCAGGGTGAGTCCCGGATCGAAGGCAGGGAGACGGCATACGGCCCTCAGATCGAGGAGGTCGAGCGGTGCCTTCGCCAGGGACTGCTGGAAAGCCCGCTGGCTCCCCACGCCGATACGATCGCCGTCCTCGAGCAGATCGACCAAGCCCGCGCCGACCTGGGTGTTCGTTACCCTGCGGAAATCTAGCCGGCTCAGCCAGCAGAGCGGTGGCTGGCTCAGCGAGTCGTTCTTGGCCGCGGCTGGCATCGAGGGCAGGAGTAGGACGAGCGATTCATGAACGCCTCACGCCGGATGAGAGTGCCACACCGCGCACAGGGACGGCCTTCACGGCCATAGGCGCTCAGCGACCGGTCAAAGAAGCCGCTGGCGCCGTTGACGTTGACGTACAACGCGTCGAAGCTCGTCCCACCTTGCCCCAGCGCCTCGAGCATCACGTTCCGGGCTTGCTCGATCAGTCGCCCGAGGGCCGGTTTCGACATCGCCGCAGCCTCCCGCTCGCCGTGGACCCGCGCGCGCCACAGCGCCTCGTCGGCATAGATGTTGCCGATGCCAGAGACAAGTCCCTGATCCAGCAGGCATCGCTTGACCGCCGTATGCCGAGCCTTCAGTCGCGCAATGACCGCAGCCTGCTCGAAAGCCGCCTCGAGGGGGTCAGGCGCGATGTGTGTGATGCTCTCCGGGATTCCCCAGGTGCGCGGCACCACACCGAGGGATCGGACGCCGAGGTCTTGGACGCCGAGATCTGGGCCATCGTGATCAACGACCTGAACATCCATGGCATACAGATCTGGGACCAGCTCGGCAAGGGCCAAACCGCCGAAGGTGCGCTGGTCGACGAAGCGCAGCTGCGGTCCTTCGTCGGCGAAGTCGAACGTTGCATGCAGGTGGGTCTCACGAGGCGCACCCGCCGCCTCGACGAGCAGCTGACCACTCATCCCAAGATGGATGACCAGGCCCTGCGGATGACCATCCGGCGCCTCGAGCACCAGCCAGAGGTACTTGCCCCGACGTTGTGCGGCCTGAACCACGTTGCCGCGCAGCCGATCGGCCAGATCGATCGGCCCCGGCAGATGGCGGCGGGCGACACGCGCACCGATGAACCGGGCGGTCTCGATGCGGCGGCCGACGACGTGGTCGTCCAGGCCCCGACGGACCACTTCGACCTCTGGAAGCTCAGGCATCCTGACGGTCGACGAGCTGGTCCGCACTGGACAGGACCGCCTTGGCCCTGCGGGTCAGCTCGGTCCAGGCGACCTCGGCGGCCATCTGCTCCGCCTCCTTCTTGCTGCTTCCAGAGCCCGATCCCAGCAGCTCAGAACCAACCTTCACCTCGGCGCGAAAGCTCTTCTGGTGGTCCGGGCCTTCCTCTGTGACGCCATACTCCGGCACCCCGAGCGATCCCGAGGCGGTCAGCTCCTGAAGGCTCGTCTTCCAGTCCAGCCCAGCTCCCAGACTGGCGGACGACTCCATCAACGGGTCGAGAACATGGTGGACGAAAGTTGTGGCGGCCGGCAGACCGCCTGAGAGGTAGACGGCGGCGATGACTGCTTCCATGGTGTCGGCCAGGATCGAGGCCTTGTCCCGGCCGCCGGTGCTGTCCTCGCCCCTGCCCAGGAAGATGTACTCGCCCAGGCCCATGGTGCGGGCCACCTCGGCCAGCGCGCGCATGTTGACAACAGCGGCCCGCAGCTTGGCGAGCTGACCCTCGGCCAGGTCCGGATGCGCGGCATACAGGCTGTCGGTGACCACCAGCCCGAGCACCGAGTCGCCGAGAAACTCCAGGCGTTCGTTGTTCGGCAGCCCGCCGTTCTCGTAGGCATACGAACGGTGCGTCAGAGCGCGCAAAAGCAGCGACTCGTCGATCGTCTCACCAACCACCCCGAACAGGTGGGTGACCAGACGATCGACGGGCCGCCGCAACGCGCTGTCCCCGCCAGGGAACTGAGAAACACTCACGCGCGGTGTGACCGGGTCAGCTCTGGTGCTCGCTACGCTCCGCGACGCCGTAGTGGCGACCGGCGTAGGTGCCACATGAGGGGCACGCGATGTGCGGCTGCTTCTGGGCAGAGCACTGCGGGCACGTGGTCAGCGTGGTCGCGGTCGTCTTCCAGTTCGCACGACGCGAACGGGTGTTGGATCGCGAAGTCTTACGCTTCGGGACAGCCACGTCAGTTCCTTTTCTCTTGGTTGCCGGACGGTGTCGCGATGTTCTGCAACGCCGCCCATCGTGGGTCAATCTGGTCGTGGTGATGCGTCGGGTCTTCTGCCAGGTGCGCCCCACACTCGGAACACAGGCCCGGACAGTCGCTCCGGCATACGGGTTGGAACGGCATGGCCGGAACCATGGTGTCCCTGAGCACGGGCTCGAGGTCGAACAGGTCGCCCACGAGCTCATACACCTCATCATCATCTTCGTCCTCGGCCGCCACCTCGTGGTGGTGAGTCGCACGATCGGCGTAAGCGAACAGCTCCTGGAAATGACCCCCCACATGGTGGGTCATCGGGTCCAGGCAACGCACGCAAGCACCGGTTGCCGTGGCGTGTGCCGAGCCTGTCACAAGAACGCCCTGCATGACCGACTCCAACCGCAGTTCCAGCTCGATGGGCTGGCCCGGAGGTATGGCAATCACGTCGATGTCACCGAGGTCGTCCGGAGCCGGGACGGTCCGCTGCATCTCGAGCATGGATCCCGGACGTCGGCTGAGCTCCCGAGTGTCAAACACCAGGGGCAGGCGTGGGTTCAGGCGGTTCATGGCTTCCGATGATGGAGGTCTGTCGTCGATTCCGTGTGAACGGCTCGACCCACGTCACACAAGACGTAGATCGACACGTCAGATTACCGGAGGGGAAGGTGTTCACCCAAATGCGGGGTGAACCACTTCCGATTCGGCAAGCTCTATCTCCTGGAAACGCGCAAGCTCGGCCTCA
>DASRUA010000053.1:0-4564 GCA_035655615.1 Dermatophilaceae bacterium | reverse complement strand
GTGAGGTCGAGCAGGAGGTCCCGGCCCACGTGCAGGCCAATGGCCAGACGGCTGACGCCAATGGCCAAAATCGTTGACTCAGGCCACCAGACCGGCTGACCACGAGACCGGCTGACTCAGGCTGACTCAGGCTGACTCAGGCCGGGAGACCAGCGCCCCGGGCTGAGCTGTCCGGGGTACGCCAAGGCCTTTGGGTTTTTATTGGTCGACTGTGCATGGGAGCTTCGGTAACGCGTGGGCTTGCCTGCTCCAGGTACGCCCTCCACCAGTCCTCACGGTGAAGATCGCGGCACCCGGACCAGCACGTCTGATGCAGGTACGCCCTCCACCAGTCCTCACGGTGGAGATCCCTGCACTCAGACCAACACGTCAAGGGAGGCCAGCCCTCGGGGAAGGACCAGGCACTCCACCTCAGCTCATCCATGCGGTCCAGCGCCCCCGGCTGCTTCGCCCGATCCCGTCGGAGGTTCTGCGGCACGTAGGCCAGCAGCCACAGGAACAAGATAGCAACCAGGAAACAGGGCAGAAAAAAAGCAGCCTCGATGAATGTCACGTCCTCCCCCTCACCCCGTCAGCGGGTCACGTTCTCGCCCCCCGAAGTCGGAATCACGCGCTCCCGACTTCCTGGTTTGTGACCAATCTTTTCGCGATGTCACGGCTCCCACAAGTGATTTGGCAGGGCGAATACGAGCGCCTCGGCGGGTGCTCTCAATCCACCCGTAACCGATTCCGGCCTCCAGCAGGTCGTGGAAGCCGATCGAGGCCACTGCACTGCTTGCCTTCTGCGGCTGCACCCAGGCCCCGGGGTGAGTCGCATGATGGTGTTCCAGCCAGGACCACAATTCCTCCACCGTGGAGAATGCGATGATCTCGAGGTCGTCGGACATGGTGATGACGCTATGTGCCTCAACCGACGTTCGCACGACTTGCGGAATGACGCGGCCCGTGACAATCCCTAGAACGACCGGATCGCGGCTATCGGTAGTTTGGCCGGGCTGCGTCTATGCATGGTTATGCACGTCGGCTGCAGTGGAGGGTCTCGCGGGTGGCGCTGGACGCTCACAGCAACTCTGACGTTTGTGAAGAGAGCAGGATCATCTCGCCTGTCCGAGGATCCCGCCAGGGGACGACCAGAGCCGGCGGTGAGCGGTTGTCACATGCTTGCTAGCCGCTGGCGAGCGACTGACGGCTGCCGCTGATCCCTGGTGCGCCCGGTTTGGGTGGTTGGTTCCTCTTCCGCAGAAGGTGCCCGAGCGTGCATTCTTGAAGTCGGACTCTAGGGGAGGGTGGCCATGCACGCGATGGTAGGTGACCGGCTTCACGTACACGGCCGGGTTGTCGGCGCGTCCGACCAGACGTCGGAGATCATCGAGATTCGGGGACCGGGCGGTGCACCTCCTTATCTGGTGCGCCGCGACGACGGGCACGAGTCTCTCGTGTTCCCCGGAACGGATGCGTCCGTGGAACACCCACAGGACCGTAAGTCCACAAGAGAGTGATCGGCCGCCCCGTTCGGTTCACCGGCCGGGGTCTGGGCCCAGGCAAGCATCGGTGGGACACCTGATCACCGATGGAGTGTTGCGGCAGCCAGGCTGCCACTGAATCGAAGGAGCCGCACATGTCACCCAGGAAGGCAGGCAAGCCCACCGACGCCGCCACCCTTGGACGCCGTGCCGCGCACCGGACTCCCGCGACACCAGGTGGTGATGCGGCGCAACTCCAGCAGGGCGATGGGAGCGAACGCGGCCCGGCGACCAACCCGCCCCGACCCCGACCGCGACCGGCCAGTGCACCACGAGCAGGCCGATCACGCGACACCGACCCGCCGCCGTTCGACGACCCCTGCAACTACCTTGGCTAGCGACGGCCGCCTCCACGGCGCGACTGCGGCGAGCACGCTGCTGGCGCCGGGGCAACCCACGAACAGCGACACCAAGCAGCTGTCGGCCGGGATGACCGCAGCCCTGTTCGCGCAGCTGGAGGAAAGGGCCGCGATCGACCTGGTCGCCGACATCGTCCAGACCGTCTTGGACGAGAGCAGGCAGAGTGTCCGGGATCGGGCAGCCGAGCCCGCGATGATCGAGGCTCGCCAGCGTCTGGAGCGCCTCATCCGTGCCGGTTCGTCCCGGCTGCCCCGCAGCACCGACCGCCCGGAGATCGGGCTGGACAAGACAGAACGACCCCGGTCGGCGGGCTGAGTCCGACCGGGTCTTACCGATTCGCCCGAGCTAAGGGGAACCGATCGTGAGCGTCATTGACCAGACAGGAGACCAGCGGGACCATCGTCGAGGCGACCGCGCCGATGGCGAAGGTGTGGACCTGGCCAGACTCAGTCCGCCCATAGCAACCGAAAGAGTCACACTGCGGCAGATGCGCGAGCAGGCGGGAGTCGCCCTGGGGGACCTTGCGGCGCAGGCTGGGGTCTCCATCTCCACCCTGCGCAGGTTCGAGACGGGCGTGCCTGATCTGGCTCCAGGCGTCTACGCCCACACGATCGCCGCACTCGAACTCCTCAAGGCAAGGTCGCCGCGATGAGCGTCCTTCCCTTGGTCGTCGCCGCGACCCAGGAGATCCAGGGGATGAGGGCAGCGCCGTCATGAACACCTGCTTGGGCACCCAGATCCTGCGGGATGCTGACAGCGCCAAGCTGTTTGCCGATCTGTGCCGGGCCACCTCGAGGTTCTGTGAAGAGGGCCAGCCATGCCCACGCGGCTTGGATGAGGCGCGGATCCTGCTGGTCTCGAGCTGGCGAAGTCCGGCGCACCCACGCACCGGTGCGCGGCCTCGTCGATGCCTCCGGTCGGCGCATGAAGCACCCGAAGCAGCCCGTCCCCGATGAGTTGCAGGGCGTTCTCCGGCCACACATCCCGCTTCAGAATGCCGACGAAGGATCCGGCGTCCCCGCGGTAGACCGCACCCCGCAACTCGGCCCGTTCCTCCCTGTGGTTCATTCGCACATTCTCCTCGCCGCGCGACGGCTTCCCCAGTAGATGACTGACATGAACGTTTCCCGCGCCAAATGAGTGCGTTCAGATGACGCGGGGCGGGACCTCCGGGCGTCCGCAAGGGATCTTGAAGGTGCGGTCCGACTCGCGGAATGACGCGCCTTGCATACCCCGGAGTCTGGCGACGGCGCCGGGATCTAGGGGCGCAGCCAGTTGCCGAGCTCGGCGTCGACGAGCAGCTCACGGGCTTCTGCCTCGTGGTCGTCCGGAACCAGGATCCTCATCTGAATCGCGATGATCGAGCCCTCGAGGACACTCATGTTGCGGTCTGTGACCTGATACGGGATGTCGGCCCCGCCAAGCAGGCCCTCGATTGCGGAGATTACCCCGGGGTCGTTGGTCCGGACGAGCTCCGCCATGTGAGGCACCTCCGCTGAACGCCAAGTGGCAGGCGATCATGATACCGACGCACTGCCGGTCGGAGGGCGCTCCGCTCGCGGCGGTATGACTCACCTCGCGCGCGGGCGGATCGCGGCAGACATCCGGTAGTTTGGCCGGACTGCGTCCATGCATGGTTATGCACGCCGGAATTCGGTGGCGGGTCTCGCGAGTGACACGGCCTGCCGGGCCGCCGGCCAGATTGGGGAATCGGGCCCACCCCGGTCCACGGATGTCCGCAAAGGATCCGCCTACGGACACCGAGACTGGGCTCCGATGCGTCCGGTCATCGTTCCTGTCGCGGGACGCCCATGTCCGGGTCGGCCCCACGACATCAGCGGCAGATCGCGCACGGATCGGGCAAGAGGCCACAGGACGGACCTCATCCATCCCCCCGTACCCATTCGGTCCTGTCAGCTCAGTCCCGGGTGGTTGCGTGGTGGAGCGTCTCCTCGATGCTGTCGATGGCGGCGCCGGCTCCACCGAACTCGTCGGCTATCTCACCGGCGACGTCGGTCGGGTCGCCGTGCTCGGTCGCCGGATGGCCGTCCTCGTCGAGGCCGTGGTCGGCTTGGGCCAGCATCTGGTGTGCCGTGGACAACACGATGACTGCCGCAACCACGGCAACCGCGCCGAGCGCGAAGGGCACGTGCAGGTTGAAGCGTTCGACGAGCTTGCCGGCGGCGAAGGGGGCCAGTCCGCCGCCGAGGAAGCGGACGAACCCGTATGCGGCGGAGGCGACCGGCCGCTCGACCGGTGACACCATCATCACGGCCTGGGTGGTCAGTGTGTTGTTGATCCCGATGAAGATCCCGGCGGTGATCACGGCGACGACCAGAACTGTGCGGTTGTTGACGAAGATCGAGATGACCGCAAGGTCGGCTGCGAAGAACAGCAGCGCGGCGTACAGCGACCGTGCGGTGCCGAACCTTCGCTGAAGCCGCGGCGCGCCGAAGACCGAGAAGAACGCCACGAGTAGGCCCCAGCCGAAGAACACGAACCCGAGCTGGATGGCCGACAGCCCCATCGGGAATGGCGCGTAACCGAGCATCGTGAAGAAGCCCCAGTTATAGAGCAGGGCCGTGATGCTCAGGGTGAGCAGGCCGCGATGGGTGAGTGCCTGCAGCGGCGCCGACAGGGACGTACGGCGGGTGGGCAGTGGTGTGGGATCCAGCAGCACG
>DASRUA010000052.1:0-2850 GCA_035655615.1 Dermatophilaceae bacterium | reverse complement strand
AGTCCAGAACCAACCCAACTGGAGCCGCTGCGGCAACGTGCGCAATCCGTCTGCCACGGGCTTCGACGACCCAGGCTGAACGCCTCTGGCCAACTGACATTCCCGCACGCTGAGGCAGGCAGTTCCTCACTCGTATCCGCCTACTGGACGCAGAACTCGTTCCCCTCCGGGTCGTTCATCCGCACCCAGTACTCGCCGTCGCGCTCCATCGCGCCGCGTTCGTCCGTCGCACCGAACGCCTTGAGCCTCGCGACCTCGGCATCAACCCGCCGCTTCTGCTCGTCGAAGGGGAGCCCGTCCCCGCCCGACACGTTGAGGTCCATGTGCATCCTGTTCTTGGCGGTCTTGCCCTCGGGGACCCGCTGGAAGTAGATCCGCGGTCCCTTGCCCTCGTGGTCGACGATCGCCGAGGCGTGGTCCCATCGCTCCTCGGGTACGCCCTGCTCCCGCAGGAACGACTCCCATGTATCGAAGCTATCCGGTGGGGGCTGGAGCCGGTAACCGAGCGCTTCGGCCCAGAACCGAGCCAGTTGAGCCGGTCCCGCGGAGTCGAAGACGAGCTGGATCGACATGGACATCGCCATCCTCCTGATGCTCGGCGCCCACGATGCCACAACCGACCGCCGGTGCGCCGCTCTCCTCGGAGGATGGGTCGCGTACCGGGCGACCAGGGCGTCGATCCGGATGAGCCCTACCGACGCCCGCTCGGCGGATCGACCCGGAGTGACTAGCGTTGCCAGCTGGCAACGCAATTTGTGGACAACCGCATTGACTTTCCCACGGTCGCGACGCATAAAGACACGACCTGATGGGGGGCTGTGAGGCGCGCGTTTCCGCGCTGGTCACCAAGACCGCGCTGAGCCAATGGTGAGACCGACCCGTCGGCAATGCGTCCTTGCGACGCGGGAGGTCAGTTTGTCCAGGCGCGTCCCTCGAGTTCTCACCACGATGTCAATGGCGCTTGCCTTGAGCGCCTCCTTCGGGGTGGCCTCAGTTTCAGCAACCAGCCCACTGCCGAGCGGCCAGGTCATGATCGGCAACACCAGCCTCGTAACGATTCCGGGCACGCCCCCGAGCGTGAAGTTCACCGGCGGTGGAGGGGTCGTCGAACCGGCCATCGACGACGCGAATGGCAATACCGTCTACCTGTTCACCCCCAACAACGCGAAGACCCACGCGAACGCTCACAACGTGGCACCGCTGTACTTGCCGGTCTACCCGGTCGGTTCGGGCATTAATCCCGCCAGCTTGAACTGCGCGCATATGCCCGCCGACAACTGCCCTGACCACGGGCCAGGCGTGGCCGGCGCAGCCATGGGGATTGTGCCCTTGGTCTACGGCAAGGGCGTGCTGGGACATGACCACCTGGTGGGCATCGCGTCTACTGGTGGCGACTTCAACGTCATCTGGGAGCCGGTCCTCGTGCTCTTCACCAACGCTGACGCAGCCAAGACGCACATCACCACGCTTGCCCAGATCAAGGCGGCTGAGGCCGCAGGCCAGGCCTTCGAAGTCCCGCTGCCACAGCTGGACTTCCATTGCTCCGCGGTTTCCGCAGCCCTCTACGCCCGCGGAACGCCCGCTCCGACAGTCGTCGGCCCATAGCCGACGCGCAGTCCGAGCTCCGCGGATGACCCCTTCCTCGAGGTGAGCATCTCCCCGTCGGGGACCGTCTAGCCTGACCTCTCTCAGGCCGCTCACGAGGCCCCCGTTCCGACGGGGGCCTCGTCATGTTCGGTGATCAGCGGCGCGTAGGCGACGGCTCGTAGGCTCCCGTTGCCTCGCTCCGCGCGTCGACGACGATCCCGGCTCCGGCCGGGAGCTGTCGCCGCGACGGCGTCATCCGCTCCAAGGACGCCGCCGCGGACTGGGTGCTCGAGCGGCTGCCGGAGGAGCATCGCCCCGTCCTGGCGCGTGCGCGCGCCAACTACCTGGGCGAAGAGGCGGAGCGTTGGGACGACCTGCTGCCCCGCGTCCGGCCGCACGTCGACTGTGTCATGCACGAAATCGAGCGCTTGAGCGTGGGTCGCGTGAGGTCCGATCACGAAGCCTGACGGCCTTCTTGTCGCGATCGTCGCGATCGTCGCCCAGGTCTTCCCCGTTGGCATAGTCAACCCGGTCCTGAGTGCCGTCGGGAAGTCGACCGAAGAGAAGCCGGCACCGACCTTCTTCGCATCCAACGCTGGCGCTTGGATCGCTGCTGCCGTCGCGCGGAGGCCACGCGGCAACCGGGATCCACGCTGTATCTGGTGGGTTCAGCGCACGCCAAGTCATCCCTCGGGGCTGTCTGCCGGTCCCCGTCCGCGTCTCGACCGCTCCGCTCCGGACCCGGCCGGGATGGGACGCGCATCGGGCGTCCGGGGGCCGTCGTCAGGGCCGCGCCACTTCCTCTTGGTGAGAGAATCGGCGTGCACACGGGAGGCTTGGACGCGCGGCCCACACCCTGGCCGCCGGGACCGCGCCGAGCCACTGGCGAACCCGACCCGCGAGACGGAGGGATCTGTCATGCGGAGACTCGCGATCGCACTGGCGGCTGGCCTGTTGATGGCGTCGGTCGCCGGGCCCGTCAGCGCCTCGGGACCGGCGACTCGTGGCTTCCTTCCGGCCAACGCCCAGCCGCACGGCCACTCGCTTGTCGACATCAGCACGGCCTGGAATGCCTGGGCTCTCTCACCGCCGGAAGCCAGCAACCCACTGCTACTCGCACGCTGCGGGCAGAGCCCCATCGATCCCAAGATCTGGTTCTTGCCAGAACCGATCCCCGGAGGCTTGGCCACGTCCACCTGCGAGGTGCCGCAGGGCGCGTTCCTCGCACGTCCACCTGCGAGGTGCCGCAGGGCGCGTTCCTCG
>DASRUA010000051.1:0-2466 GCA_035655615.1 Dermatophilaceae bacterium | reverse complement strand
ACCCCCTTGCCCGAACCAGTTGCGTGGAAATCCGCGTTAGCGCCGTCCGCCGACTCCTTGACGAGCTCTCGTGGGAGGGGAACGCTCGCAGGTACCACGACGGTGGCCTCGGCATAGAAAACGTCATCACCGCCGAGGTCTTCCAGGCCCTGGATTTCCTGCCCCGTCAGGCATTCCTGGGCAGGGTCCTGGCGGGTGCGTCAGGTGCCCCGCTGGTGCTGGCGCAGGCCGACATCGAGCAGGCCGTGGTCGACCTCCTACCCGGTGACCTGACCCACCCTGACCTCGATATCCGCGCACAGCCAGACGTCCGGATCGACTCACCCGCAGCGTTCGTACTCGTCGAGGCCAAGCGACTACGCCGGTCGAGCTTCCAAGCAGATCAACTCGCCAAGGAGCTGATCCTCGCGGCGAAACACGCTCGAGATCGGCACCCAGTACTCCTGCTCGTGCTCGGCGCTCCGCCGCCAATCAGAGTGCAGGGCCACGGCACCCTCTCGATCGAGGACGCGGTGCATGTCGGCCAGGAGCGGATCTCTGCGCGCCACGGTCGTCAGGTTGCCGCCCCAAACCCATTGGACACAGTCGCCTGGACGACCTGGGCCGAAATCGGCGCGCAGGTGGAAGCGGCACTGCAGACCTACAACAACCCGGATGAATCCACGTACAACGCCGTGGCCCGGGTCGCGAGGACGGTAGCCGATGCGCTGCAGGTCCACGCCTGAGGACCACTGTCGACCGCGGGACGGGTCAGGTAGGCGTGGAAGCAATGGTTGACGCCCTCCCCCGAACGTGCGTCTTTTCGCCGCCAAAAACCGCGACTTCAAGACCGTCCGTCCGAATCAGGGAACGCTGACTGACGCTCAAACCCTGCTACGCGGGACGCCAACGAACAGGTTCTCGCTGTGCCGGTCGGGGATCCGTGTCCGGTCAACGATCATGGCCCCGGGATGCACCACCCAGTCTCCACAGGTCGGCTGCGGCCGCGGGGCGAGCTGAAGTCGCCGAACAGGATATGTTCGCCGCCATCGGTGTCAAGCGCGATGACACGGGAGGCAAGCCGCTGAAGTACACGTCGAAGCCGGTCTCATTGGTCATTGTGCCCAGCAGGGTTGCCGTCGAACCGGAGATCAGAATCCGTGATCGCGCCACGATCGCCCCGCCGCTGTTGGCGATCGGCGCCTTGTGGCTGCTGGGTGTGGGGATCGCGCGGTGGAGACTCGGGACCCTCCCCGCCCGATCGTGCCAGTCGTTTCGATCCCTGAGCCCCAGCCTCCGAATACCGCCCTGGCACCAGTCCAGGAGCGCGACGGCGGGCTTCCTCATGAGATCCACGATTCGCCGCCACAGTGCATATGTCGTCAGCCAACTGTTGTAGCCACTCATCGTCAGACTGGGGAAGAACGTCACCCCTCGCGAGGCGATGGGCGGGGCAGACCGTGGAACTCAGCACTCACTCGATCCGCGTAACAAATCGTTCACGACCTGTTGATGCCGGTGCCCGTGGATGCCGCCGGCTTCGCCGGTACAGGCCGGTCGGCCTCGGGCCCCTCCGCGGGTCGGCTGTCCGCGCCGGTCAGCCAGCCCAGGGCCGCAAGGGCCATCGAGACGGCGAGCACTGCGGCCGCACCGGCCAGGTGCAGGTCCTGCCAGCCCGGAGGTGCCTTCAACAGGGCGCTCACGATGCCAAGAGAAGCTGTTGCCACGACGAGGGCGACCAGTGCTGCTGCCAGTGCACGGGCCCCGGACGCGACCGACCAATGCCGCCAGGCGTGTACCGCGAAGGTGAGCAGTGCGGTCCCGGCCAGCACCGCCACAGCGCGGTGGATCAGGTGCAGGGCGACCATCCCGCCCGGCTGGCCCGATGGGCAGAGCGGGAAGCTGGCGCAGGCCTTCTCGGCCTCAGCGTTGACCACCAACGAACCCGAGACGAACAACACTCCTGCCGCGCTGATGGCCGTCCAGCCCAGCCTTCCCAGCCGACGGCCGGTGGTGGGGCGCAAGGGAACCAGGGCGGCGACCGCCGTGATTGTTGCTCCGGCGAGCATGGCCAGGGCAGCGAGCAGATGCGCGGCTACCGTCGGCGCGCCGTTGCCGGCGATCACGGTCAGTGCGCCGAGCCCGATCTGCACCACGATGACAGCAACGGTGAAGAGTGCCGGGCGTATTGCTGCGGACCGGGACCGGTTCCGCCAGGCGAGCATTGCAGTGGTCAGGACCAGGACTGTGACCATAGCGGCCAGGTACCGGTGCGTTTGCTCCATGAGGGCGTGAAACTCCTGGAGCGGTCCCAGCTTGCCTTCGCACAGCGGCCAGTCAGGACATCCCATTCCCGAGTCGCTCACCCGGACCTGGCTGCCGAAGATGATCAGGCCGTAGGCCATCACGGCACTGCTGACGGCGATGCCGGACAACCACCGGCTCCCGCGTTGCTGGAGGGTGTTGGGTTGTCCTGACACGGGAGTC
>DASRUA010000050.1:0-7704 GCA_035655615.1 Dermatophilaceae bacterium | reverse complement strand
CTCGGCCTCCGTGTCGACCTTGCCGAAGACGATGTCGGGATGGGCGGCGCTGGCCTTCTCGAAGATCGGGCCGAAGGTACGGCATGGTCCGCACCACGACGCCCAGAAGTCCACGAGCACAATGTCGTTGTCGAACACGGTTTGCTCGAAGGATGATGCGGTCAGAGCTTGGGTGGTCATGAGGCTTCCTTTCGACGTCTGATAATACCTCCTGGGGTATCAACGTGTCTCTGGCGACAGACATTCCTGCCTGATCCATCCGCAACCCAGTCAGCTCGGGTGCAGTGCAGCCATCCAGCCATCCATCCAGCTGGATGGATGGCTGCCCGTTGACGAGATGAAGCTGCCCGGATGAAGCTGCCCGGGGCTGCTTCGGACTAGATGAACAGGAGCTGGGCGCCCTCGGTCTTCTCGATGAAGTCGGTGGCGCTGATGATGTCCTCGACCTCGTCGTAGAGATCCTCCATGGTGAGCTTGTTCATGTCGGCGGACATGCGGCAGGCCCACAGGTGTCCGCCGGAGGCCACGATCTGTTCCAGGAACTCGGGGACCTCGGGCACGTCAAGGTCTGCGATGGACTTCTTCAGCTTCGACGTTGCCATCCCCGTCATTCCCGGGAACCCGCCCAGGCCCTGGGGCATGTGGGTGGCGGTGTTGCCGAGCATGGTGAACTTCAGGTCTCCCATAGTCTTCTTGTTGATCATGTCGAAGCCCCAGAAGGTGAAGAACATGTGCACCTCGACGCCCTCGCCGAGCGCTGCGTTGGCCAGGATCAGCGCCGGGTAGGCCATGTCCAGGCTTCCCTTGGAGCAGATGATGGCTAGTTTGCGGCCGGGGCCTGCCTCGGAGTCGAAACTGGGGACGATCGCCGGGGAGATGTCTGTGTCGGTCATGTCAGTGTCTTTCCTTGTGGTCAGGGGTGGGCTTAGACGCAGCCGACGGGCTTGGGCAGGCCGGCGACGTAGGCCATCTTCTTTGCGGGCTTCTGCGGGAACAGGGCGAACAGCTGCTTGATCGGGATGCCGCCGACGGTGGACACCCGGCGCAGGGTCGGCGTCTCGCCCGTCTCTGCGAAGTCCTTGCGCAGGAACCGGATCGCGTTCCAGTGCTCGTCGGCCATCTCGATGCCGATCTGGGTGGCCAACGCGGTCCCGAGTGCCTCGTCCCACTCGGTCGGGTCGGTGAGGAAGCCCTCTTCGTTGACGTGGATCTCTTGGCCGTTGAGGGTGGTCACTGGCATTGCGCTCTCTCTTTCTACTTCGTTGCGGTGTTGACGGCGGTCTTGCCGACCATGGACATGTGCGTTGGTACCGGCATCGAGTGACCGGGGAGCAAGACGTTCCAGTAGATCCAGCGGAAGCCCATCTTGCCGAGATGGTTGGCCTTGGTCTCCTTCAGCAGGCTCATCGGACCCACCACAGGCAGTGGGTACTTGCCCATCAGCGGTTCGGTGTCGTAGTTGAAGTCGATGAGCAGGGCCTTGCCGTCGCCGGACTCGATGAAGCAGTTGGCGTGGCCGTCGAACGAGCCGGTCATCGGCTTGCCGGCGATGAGCTCCAGGAAGTTGTCAGTGAAGACCTCGACCGCGAAGTGGGCCACTGACCCGGCCTTGGACGCCGGGATGTCAGAGGCGTCGCCGATGGCGAAGATGTTCGGGTTCGCCTTGGACTGCAGCGTGTGCTTGTCGACCGGGACAAAGTTGAGCTCGTCACCCAGGCCGGAGCGGGCCACGAAGTCGGCGCCCATGTTCAGCGGGACGGTGACCAGGAGGTCGAAGGGCACCTCGCGTTCGTCGTAGGAGACCAGCGCCTTCTTCTCGACGTCTATCCGCTCGACCATGTAGTCGGTCTCCAGGGCGATCTTGCGTTCGTTGAGCAGGTAGCCGAGAGCGGTGGAGCAGATCGGCTTGGTGAAGGCACCGGGCAGCGGCGTCACGTAGACGATCTCGACCCGGTCCCGAAGACCCCGCTCACGCAGCCACGCGTCGGCCAGGAAGGTGAACTCCAGTGGGGCGACCGGGCACTTGATCGGCATGTCGGTGATGTGCACGACGAGCCGGCCGTGGTCGAAGGTCTGGAGAGCCTTGGCCAGCGCCTTGGATCCCTCGAGGGTGTAGAAGTCGAAGATGCTCTGGCGCCACTCAGCCCCGAGCATCCCCGGGGTCTGATCTGGCCTGGGAGTGGTGCCCGAGGCGATGACCAGGTAGTCGTAGCCCAGGGTTCGTCCGTCGGTCAGCGCCACGGTGTTGGCCGCTGCGTCCACCCGGTCGACGTCACCGATCACGAAGTCCACCCCGTGGGGCAGGGTGGCGTGGCGCGAGCGGGTGATCTGCTCCGGTGTGTAGGTGCCGAACGGCAGGAACAGATAACCGGGCTGGTAGTGGTGCACGTCGTCCTGGTCCACGACCGTGATGTTCCACTCGCCCGCGCCCAGGCGGCGCCTCAGCCGGTTGACGATCATCGTGCCAGCCGTTCCGGCACCCAGCACCAACAAGTTCTTCACGGACTGCTCCTAGCTGTTTGTGGTGGTGTTACTTACTCCTTCACCACGCTAGGAAGCATTCTCATCTCGGTATAGTGCCAAAGGTCCCGTTTACCCCGGCGGGTATGTCACATGTTACATGTCACGCGGGGTCAGGGGCCGCCGGTCGCCATCGGCCCGCCCATGTTCTGCCAGGCGCCGATCCCGCCGGCGAGATCGTAGACATGGGTGAAGCCGGCGGCGGTCATCTGCTCCAGCGCCGTGCCGGACCGGTTCCCGCTGTGGCAGTACACGGCGTAGGTCGCGTTCTTGTCGAGCGCGGCGATCCCGGCCGCGAAGCCTGAGCCCTCTATGTCAATGTTCTTCGCTTGTGGGAGGTGCCTGCTGGCGTACTCCGCAGGGGTGCGCACGTCGAGCACGATCGTGCCGGGTGCCTTCATGGCGGTGGAGAAGTCACTGGCGGACACGTGCTGTCCGGTCGCCGGCGAGGCCGAGCTGCTCGCCGGAGCGCTGGTTGAGCAGGCGCTGACTCCGGTGACCGCCGCCAGCGTTGCTACCGCCAGAACGGCGGCCGCTACGCGGCGGGACCAGGGTCGGGTGGGGTTCATTCGCATACGGTCGGCTCCTTGTGTCGCAGAAAGGCGATCAGAGGTTTGGGCGGACGGCCTGGAGAGTGAGCCAGCCGCCGGAGAGGTTGCTGGCGTCGAACCCTTCGCTGAGCAGCACTCGGGTGGCCAGGTAGGAGCGGACCCCGCTGGCGCAGTACACGCTCACCGCGCGCTTGCCGGCCAGCGCGGCGACCTCGTGCAGCCGCTGCCGCAGCTCGAGGTGAGGGATGTTGAGGGCACCGTCGATGTGACCCTCGGCATACTCCGAACGCGACCGTACGTCCAGGATGAGAGTCGTGGACCGGGCCTTGTCCAGGTCCCGGGCCTGCCACTGGGGCATGGTGGCGTCCAGAACGTTCTGGGCAACGAACCCCAGCATGTTCACCGGGTCCTTGGCGGAGCCGTACGGCGGGGCGTAGGCGAGCTCCAGCTCGGCTAGGTCATCCGCCGTCATACCTGCCCGGATGGCGGTCGCGAGGATGTCGATGCGCTTGTCGACGCCCGCGCGGCCGACCCCCTGGGCTCCCAGGAGCGTGCCATCGGGGGCGAAGCTTGCCACGAGGTGCACCTGTTCGGATCCCGGGTAGTAGCCCGCGTGACTGCCCGGGTGGATGTGCACCACCTCATGGGCGATGCCCGCCCGACGCAGCGTCGCCTGGTTCGCGCCGGTGGTGGCGGCCGTGAGGCCGAAGACCCGCACGATCGCGGTGCCCAGGACGGAAGCCTGGGGGGTTGTCCTGCGGCCGCAGATCGAGTCGGCCGCCCTGCGCCCCTGCCGGTTGGCAGGGCCGGCCAGTGGCACCGGGATCCGGGCTCCGGTGATGGCCTGGGTGACCTCCACGGCATCCCCCACCGCCCAGATGTGGGGGTCGGAGGTGTGCTGGTCGCCGTCCACCCGGATCGCACCGGTCGGCCCCAGGTCCAGACCGGCGTCAACGGCCAGAGCGCTGGCGGGCCGCACGCCGACGTTGACGATGACAAGGTCGGCGGTCAGGGTCGCTCCGTCGGACAGGGTGACCGTTACGGCCCCGGCTGAGGCGTCCTTCCCCGGCTTGCGGGCGGCGCCGCCCAATGTGACGGGCATCGTGCCGCGCTGCGTCACAGTCTGGGCGGACACGCCCAGACGCAGGTCGACCCCGTGCGCGGCGAGCTCGGCCGCCAGCAGCGGTGCGAGCTCGGCGTCCAGCGGTGGCAGGACGTGGTCGGCCAGCTCGACAAGGTGGACCTGCAGGCCGCGGGCGGTGAGGGCCTCGACCGCCTCGAGGCCGATGAATCCGGCACCGATGACGACGGCGCTCGGACCTGGCTGGCTTTGGGTGCGGGAGGCAAGCAAGTCCTCGACGCGTTCCCGCAGCGAGTCGACGTCAGGGACGGTGCGCAGGGTGTGCACGGCGGGGTGGTCCAGGCCCTCGATGGGCGGACGCACGGCCACCGCACCGGGGGAAAGCACCAACGCGTTGTACGGCAGGGCGTAAGTGTCATCCGCGGTCTGGATGGTGACTTTCTGGGAGTGCCTGTCGATGCCGGTGACCCGGTGGCCGGTGCGCACGTCCAGGTTCAGGGACGCGGCCAGCGACTCAGGAGTGTGCAACAGGAGATCATCTCGCTCGGCGATCTCGCCGGAGAGGTGGTACGGCAAGCCGCAGTTGGCGAAGGAGACGTAGTCCCCCTGCTCGAGGACGACGATCTCGGCGTGCTCGTCCAGGCGTCGGGCTCGTGCGGCGGCGCTCATCCCGCCGGCAACGCCTCCGACGATGACGATCCTCGTGGGGTCCTGCGTGGGGGAGAGCTCAGTGTTGCTGGTCATCAACGGATCTCACCACCGGCGCGCTGCCAGGCCATCATTCCGCCGGAAAGGCTTGCCGCATCCCACCCGAGCCCGCGCAGGTGCTTGGCCGCAGTGCGTGAGCGCATCCCGCTGGCGCACATCACGACGACGGGACGCCCCTGGCGAAGCCGTCTCGGGGCCTTGTCGATATCACCGAGGGGTATGTGGATGGCCCCAGGTGCATGCCCGGACTTCCATTCGCCGCCCTCCCTCACGTCGAGCAGGGTCGCGCCGCCGCGGACGACCTCGAGGGCGCGCTCAGCCTTGATCTTCGACCCGAGGCTGCCGTCGGCCGGTTGCCCGCCGAACATCCCTCGCAGCCGGTCGAGCACAGAACGGGTGGGAGTAGGCGTGGATGAGTTGGTCGAAGTGGGCTCCATACGTCCGAGCATACCCTAGGGGGTATACAGATGTCGCGCGGTGGCTCTACACAGGGGTTTCCCATGTGCGCGGGACACGATGGACGGACGACGAACCGATATTGAGGAGATTTCATGCACAAGCGCACTACCGGCCTCATTCTCGCCGGTGTTCTCGCAACCGGCGCCGTTGGCGCCGTGGCCATGACACCCGCCTCTGCCACCACCTCCACCAACCCGGTGACCAGCCGGCTCGCCAGCTTGAAGAGCGCACTCAGCGGCCTGGTCAGCGACGGCACGCTGACCAAGGCACAGGCCGACAAGGTTGCCAGCACCCTCGACAACAAGATGCCCAAAGGTGGCGAGCGCGGTATGCGCGGTCCCGCAGGGCGCTTCGGTGGAATGGGGATGGTTCACACCCGGGAAGCCGTCGCAAAGGCCCTCGGCTTGACCCCCGAGAAGCTGCGCGCTGCGCTGCAGAGCGACAAGAGCCTGGCGGATGTCGCGAAGGTCCAGAAGGTCAGTGTCGACTCACTCATCAAGGCTATGGTCACAGCCACCGAGGCCGATCTCGCCACCGCGGTGAAGGACGGCAAGATCACCCAGGCGCAGGCCGACAAGATGAAGAGCTCGCTCAACCAGCGGATCACGAGTCAGGTGAACCGCATCCGACCAGTCCGGGGCCCGGGCCATGGCTCGCGTGACGGCATGAAGCCCTCGTCCAACGGCGCCACCTCAGGCGGCCCCATGAGTGGCCCCATGAGTGGCCCCATGAGTGGCCCCATGAGTGGCCCGATGAGTGCCCCCTCGAGCACGACCTGACCGACGGGAACATCCCCGACGCCTAACCGGCGGGCGCCCACACCGACAGGTGTGGGCGCCCAGTTTGGTTGTCACGGCTGTCATACCCCCAGCTCAGTCCAGTTGCGTCAGCTCCTGACGCCGCTGGCTTCAGTGACCGGTTGACGGCTGTGACGGGTGTCACATACTGGGGCGGGTATCTCTTTCGGGGTTCGCCGCGTCGATGAGGCGTACCAATCCCACCCTGAGGAGAGCACCGTGAAGATGCTGCCCTGGGTGCCTTACGTGACTCCGACACCGTCGGCCCGCTGTCGCTGGCCGACCGGATCAAGGACCTACTCACCCACGAATGATCCCTTCAGCTTCGGCTCCACGGGAACCGCCGCACGGGCTGCTCGACTGGGCTGCAGGTGCATCGCTGCGGGGGTGCGACCCTGGACATGACGGCGTCGACGTGCATGCCGCAGCCGCTCCAGGTGGTCTTACCGCATCGGCGGCAACGAGCGGGACTACACATGTGGTGCTCCTCCATTGGCTCTGAACGATTGGCTCTGAACGATTGGCTGACTCTGAACGATTGGCTGACTCTAGACTGACAATATACCCCTATGGGTATTATCCATGGTGAGCGAACGAGGACACTTCTGGCCAGCGTGCCAAGCCTCCTGGCCGGTCATGTCGTTCGGCGCGTCTGTGGGGAAGAGCGATCAGGCGAAGTCTCGGCGAGCGAGCACGAGCGCATCGAGCGCCTCCGCAGGGTGGCCCTGGTCGTTCGTCAGTGATCGCACGACCGTCTCACCGCGGACCACCACCAGCTGTGCCGGCTCGATGTCCGCGACGATGTCACTGGGGCGGTACAACACGAGGGGGTCCTGTGGCCCTCCGTGCCCGGAGGTCAGGTTCTCCAGGTCGTGTCCCACGATCAGCAGCGTCCCGCCGGGGGCGACGGCCTCGGCCGCGGCGCTCATGATGGCGCTGCGCTGTTGCCTTGGGAGGTGCAGGTAGACCACGAGAACCAGATCGTAGGAACGTGCCTGTGGAACCCACGTCTCAACGTCGGCCTCCAGGGTCACCAGTCGTCCAGAGTCGGGGCCAAGCTGCTTCTCGGCCAGCGAGCGAGCCCGTTGCAGAGCAACCGCGGAGAAGTCCATGGCGGTGACTTGCCATCCGCGGGCGGCGAGCCACAGGGCGTTGCGACCCTCGCCGGCCGCGATATCCAGGGCCTTGCCGGGCGGCAGGTCCTGGGTCAGCTGTTCGACCCAGATGTTCGGTGTGGCGGACCAGACCAGCTCGCTGTCCGCATATCGCTGGTTCCATGCCGTGCTGTCCATGCTGGTCATGTCGAACTCCTTCGGTGGGTCGGAGATGATGACGGTGGTGCCCGGGATTGTCGTGGACGCTACTGATGACAGCGCTACCAAAGTCTCCGTGTGTTCGGGGATCGCGGCGTCAGGGAGCGACGAACTGTCCGACGGCGTTGGCAGAATCGGCCTGAGCGGGGGTCTGTTCGGGGGTGGGTTGGAGGTCGCGGAGGTAGTGCTCGGCGTCCAGGGCCGCGGCACAGCCCGAGCCCGCGGCGGTGATCGCCTGCCGGTAGGTGTGGTCGACCAGGTCCCCGGCCGCGAAC
>DASRUA010000049.1:0-2358 GCA_035655615.1 Dermatophilaceae bacterium | reverse complement strand
CGCGCCTTGGGCCCGGTCCAGGCCAGGAACAACGCGACGGACCCGCCGTTGAGGCGATCGTTCGCCAGACGATCCTCACCGGCCAAGGACCCACACCCACGGCGGCATAGAAACGCTTGGACGCCGTGCCGACTCGCGGCGGTGGCGTGCTTCCGCAATGGGCAGCCTTGAGAACCGGCACACTGACCCGTGTCAAAGACATCATCAATGAACGCCGAGCGAGCTGATTATGAGGCGAATGCGCGCCGTCTGATCGGGCATCACATCACCGCCGTCGATACTGGGGCGTTCATAATTTCAGTGCCGACGAGCGCGCGTGGGACTGCGGAGACTGGCATCACGCGGTCACGGGTGTCGAACTCAACACCGAGAGCGGGCCGTGCTGTGTGCTGTGGACCAACACCTTCTTTCCCTATGGGGCTGAAGTGTTCCTCGAGCCGATCACTGACCACCTGCTGCTGGGCGAGCAGGGCCCCGAGAGCTGGCCAGCGGATCACAACGCACACTGGCAGGCTCGCCTCGGCTCTCCCATCCGCGATGTGACGGTCTGGTGGACGGAACTCAACTTGGGACCGGCAACGCGCTCAAACGGCGGGGTCGTCGAGCCTGCGCGAGTGGTTGGCGTTCCGGTTGCCCTCAGGTTTGATTTCGAGGTCGGTCCGGTGTGGTTCGTCGCTGGTATCCCGGCGTGGCCGGACATGCGGGAGGTCTTCATCCCCGGGGACGAGATCATGATCGTGTTCACCGGTAGGCGGATGGTCGAACTGGGGTTTCCGGCGGGTCGCTTCACCGAAGCGTGACCCTCGCAACGGCCTGATTCAACTAGCGCTCATCGGCAGATCCGGTCGTCCGCATCGCCGAAACGCGGCGGAGTGATGCACCTTGGAAACGCGCCCATCGCGGCCGGAGCGGTAGCTCAGGCCAGCCGCACTGCCAGCTGTCCGTTGGTACCGGCCTTGGACACCACCTGGTCGCTCCGCGACTCCACGAACTCTCGGAACGTGGTGAACCCGAGCGACTTCTCCTTGAAGGCCGGATCCATCCGCTGCATCTGGCTCTTGACCCCGGCGGCATAGACCCAGTCGTCATCGCTCTTTTGCAGGCCGACCCGGATCGCACGCACGAGCAGGTGCGTCGCCGCCTCTGCAGCAGGGACCACGGTGACAGAGGTCTTTGCCGCAGCCTTCTTGGTGACAGCCTTGTTGGTGACAGCCTTCTTGGCCGGGGCCTTCGTCACTACCCGCTTGCCCGCAGGCGGCGGAGTGACCCCGGGCAGGTGGGCGTAGTCGATGAACTCGTTGCAGGCCGACACCAACGCCCTGCTGGTCGACCCGGCGACGCCGATGCCGACCACGTAGCGACCGAGTTGCTTGCAGCTCTGCGCAAGCGGGACGTAGTCGGAGTCTCCGGCGACAAGAACCACGTGCGAGATCTCGGGATGGCGCATGAGGTCCTCGACAGCGTCTACGGCGAGCCGGATGTCAGCACCGTTCTTGACGCCAGAGGCGGTGAACAACTGAACGAGGTGAAGCGCTCGCTCCATCAACTCGTCCTTGTATGCCGCATTCGCGGGGACCGACCAGTCAGCGTAGGCCCGGCTCAGCGACACGCTGCCGAAGGAAGCGGCGTAGTCGATGATCGCCCCGATATCGACCTGGGCCGCAGCCAACTTCACGTCGATCGGGTCCGTGGAGTTCGCGGACCGTCCACGCTTGCGCGGATCGTCCTTTCGCCACGCCTGCTTGCCGTGAATGTCGTCGTAACGGGAAATGACCACATTGTCGAAGTCGATGTAGACAGCAACCCGTTCGCTCATGGCGCGAGCCTACGACCCGCTGGCAAGGGCCCTCTCGGGAGCGGACACGAGGCACTCGAGGATTCCAGGCCATTGCCGGGCGCGCTGCGTCAATTCGGTTGATAGCGCGGACGCCCTTTCTGGGCGAAGTGGGGCGCCCATAGTGCCGGAATGACGCTCGCTGTACGGGTGCCACACGGGATTCGCCACACTCGCGCACCGCGCTATCAAGCAGAGAGTGAGTCCCCCTGGACGAACGGGAGCGACAACGGGACACGCCAGGGCCTGGGCGCCAAGGTGGATCCGTAAGCTCGCCCGATGACGATTCCCGAAGGGCCGTATCACCCCCCTCGATCACCGCGACAGGGTGGGCTCCGAACGCGGCCCCTCGGGACGTCATCGGGCGAGCTTACGGATCCACCTTGGCGCCCAGGCACTGACGTCCCGTCCCGTTGTCGCTCCCGTTCGTCCAGGGGGACTCACTCTCTGCTTGATAGCGCGGTGCGCGAGTGTGGCGAATCCCGTGTGGCACCCGTACAGCGAGCGTCATTCCGGCACTATGG
>DASRUA010000048.1:0-7014 GCA_035655615.1 Dermatophilaceae bacterium | reverse complement strand
CGCTGCGCCTCTTCGAGCGACCGGTAGCCGCTCGTTTCGATTGCGGAATAGTGAACGAACACGTCCGGGCCGCCGCCGTCCTGGGCAATGAATCCGAAGCCCTTTTCAGCGTTGAACCACTTAACGGTGCCTTGTGCCATGGGGATAACTCTTTCTTTGATAGCCATTGAAGTCCACACTTCGTGAACCCCAGGCTGCCGCACTACCCCCACAACAGCGGGACATGCCCGTTGTGATGAAAAAAACCCGCTGGTGAGCGGGCACTTCTTCGATCTGCGAGGAACTGCAACTGCAACCAATAACGAGGCTAGCACGCAAACCGCGCCATGCGCTTGTTACGGAATGATATGTTCCCGAGCCCTCGTCCCGCACAATTCGGCCCGTCCGTACGGTCCATTCCACGGCGCATCAGCTCTCTAGGTCAGCTGGTCCAGGGGACTGTGCCCGACACTTGCCACAGCAAACGTGTTTCATGGTTGGGCCACCTCAGTAGCCCGCGAATTCACAGTATTAACAGGCGAATTCGTCCCCACCCTTGAGAACCCGGGACCAGCTAGGGGGCGATGCCGACGTACTTGATCTCGAGGTACTCCTCGATGCCCTCGAAGCCACCCTCGCGCCCGAAACCCGAGTGCTTGACCCCACCGAAAGGCGCGGCCGGGTTGGACACGATGCCCTGGTTGATACCGACCATCCCGAACTCCAGCGCCTCGCTGACCCGCAGCGTGCGCGAGAGGTCCCGGGTGAAGACGTAAGCAACCAGGCCGTACTCCGTGTCGTTTGCCCGCGCGATCGCCTCCGCCTCCGTGGCGAACGTGGCGATCGGCGCCACCGGACCGAAGATCTCCTCGCGCATCAGCAGGGCGTCCGCGGACACGCCGGTCAGTAGCGTCGGGGCGTAGAAGTAGCCCTGGTCCCCCATCGTGGTCCCCCCGCAGACGACGGTGGCTCCCTTGGCCGTGGCATCGTCGACCAGTGCGGCGACCGCAGCCTGGGCCGTGGCGTCGATCAGCGGTCCGACGGTGATTCCGTCCTCCGT
Organism: Dermatophilaceae bacterium; assembly: GCA_035655615.1. GTDB lineage: Bacteria > Actinomycetota > Actinomycetes > Actinomycetales > Dermatophilaceae > UBA4719. Next base: position 5,975 of record DASRUA010000048.1, on the reverse strand, counting down.
GCCCCGGCCGACCGCCATACCGGCCATTCTTGCGGCGAACTTGGACGAGAACTCCTCCGCGACGCTCTCTTGGACCAGGAACCGGTTGGCTGCCGTGCACGCCTCACCGATGTTGCGCATCTTGGCCAGCATCGCGCCATCCACCGCCGCGTCCACGTCGGCGTCCTCGAATACCAGGAACGGCGCGTTGCCACCGAGCTCCATCGAGACCCGCAGCAGCTGCTCGGCGGACTGCTCGACGAGCTTGCGACCCACCGTGGTGGACCCTGTGAAGGTGAGCTTGCGCAGACGCGGATCGCGGATGATCGGCTCGATCACGTCACCCGTTCGGGTAGTCGTGATGACGTTGACGACACCGGCAGGCACACCGCATTCCGTGAGCAGGTCCACCAGGGCCAGCATCGACAGCGGCGTCTGTCTGGCCGGCTTGACCACCATGGTGCAGCCGGCCGCCAAGGCAGGGCCGATCTTGCGCGTGCCCATCGCCAGCGGGAAGTTCCACGGCGTGATCATCAGCGTGGGACCGACCGGCTGCTTCATGGTCATCAGGCGGGTGGCCCCATTCGGGGCCGTGGACCAGCGCCCGCTGATCCGGACCGCCTCCTCTGAGAACCACCGGAAGAACTCCGCGCCGTAGGTGACCTCGTCACGCGCCTCGGCCAGCGGCTTGCCCATCTCCAGGGTCATCAGCAGCGCGAACTCCTCGGCGCGGGCGGTGATCGCCGTGAAAGCACGCCGCAGGATCTCGCCGCGTTCGCGAGGCGCGGTGGCGGCCCAGCCAGCCTGCGCCGCCACGGCTGCATCAAGGGCAGCCGCACCGTCGGCGACGCTCGCATCCGCCACCCAGGCAAGCGTCTCGCCGGTCGAGGGGTCCTCAACCTCAAGGGTCCTGCCGTCGCTGCTGTCACGCCACTTGCCGTCGATGAACAGACCCGTGGGGACCCGTGCCAGCAAGGACTTCTCAGACTCGGTCAACGCCATGGGGCACGGCCTTTCGTTTCGCGATGCGGTTCAGTGTGATTCTCTTGCTGGTCATTCCGGTGCCGGTCATTCAGGTGCGAGTCGTTCGGGTGCGGGCACACCTCAGTCAATAGTCATCCCGGGTCAGTGATTGTCATCCTGTTCAGTGAGCCCAACGTTGAGGATGAAGGCCCGCTCGACGATCTTGAGTCCCTCCTTCAGCAGGTCGTCGCCGGCCGACAGCGGCGGCAGGAAACGCAGCACGTTACCGAAGGTACCGGCCGTCAGGGTCACCACTCCCTGACTGTGGCAGTAGGCGTTGACCGCGCCGGTCAGCGCCGGATTGGGGGTCTTGTCGCCGGCGCCGGCCACGATCTCGATGGCAAGCATCGCCCCGCGGCCACGGACGTCACCGACCACGCTGAACCTCTCAGCCAGCTCACGCAGACGCGGCATGAACAGCGCCTCGATCTCCCGGGCCCGGCCACACAGATCCTCGGTCTCCATCGTCTCAATCGCACCAAGGGCCGCCGCGCACGCGACCGGGTTGCCGCCATACGTTCCGCCCAGGCCTCCGCCGTGGACCGAGTCCATCACGTCCGCACGACCGGTCACCGCGGCCAGCGGGAGCCCGCCCGCGATTCCCTTGGCGGTGGTGATCAGGTCAGGCACGACGCCCTCGTGCTCACAGGCGAACCAGTCGCCGGTACGACAGAAGCCGGACTGAATCTCGTCGGCTATGAACAGGACCCCGTTCTGCGTGCACCAGTCCGCGATCCGCTTGAGGTATCCGGGCGGCGGCACGATGAAGCCACCCTCACCCTGGATCGGCTCGATGATCACGGCGGCTGTGTTCTGCTCACCGACCTGGGTGTGCACCTGCGAGACGAACGCATCGAAGGCCTCATCGGCGCAACGGTCCACGCCGGTGGGCCAGCGGTAGGGATAGGCCATGGGCACGCGGTAGATCTCGCCCGCAAACGGCCCGAAGCCCTGTTTGTAGGGCATGTTCTTGGCTGTCAGGGCCATCGTCAGGTTCGTGCGACCGTGATAGGCGTGGTCGAACGTGATGATGGCAGTGCGCCCGGTGAACACGCGCGCGATCTTGATCGCGTTCTCCACCGCCTCCGAACCTGAGTTGAACAGGGCACTGCGCTTCTCACCGTCGCCAGGAGTCAACGCATTCAGGCGCTCGCAGACCGCGACGTACTCCTCGTACGGGGTGACCATGAAGCAGGTATGGGTGAAGTCCTCCACCTGTGACTTCACGGCCTGGACCACGCGCGGCGCCGAGTTGCCGACAGTGGTGACCGCGATTCCCGACCCGAGGTCGATCAGGTGGTTGCCATCGACGTCCACCAGGATGCCGCCGCCTGCCCGCTCGACATACACCGGGAGCCCAGTTCCGACGCCGGCCGAGACAGCTGACAGCTTGCGTTTCTGCAGCAGCTGTGAGCGGGGGCCAGGGATCGCCGTCGCCAGGATCCGGCGCTGTTCGACGTGTCCAGGCTCGACATGTCCAGGCTCGACGTGTCCAGGCTCGCTGGGGGCGGTCGGCATCGAGGTGCTCCTTGGGACGTAGGCCTTCGGGCAGGATCATGGCCCGGATCGCCCATGCTCCGGCAGCCGCAGCACGGAGTCAAATACTTGCCTGGCACAGGCCGCCTGATGGGTTGAGCACTCGCCCTCGTTCCAGCGGTCTCCCCTCGTCACGCAGGTGTCTTACAGCCACGCATGAGAGAGTCAGGCACATGTCCCAACCAGCGGAGGGCGAGCCTCGGCCGGCCCCAGGAAGCTCACAGGGTCAACCGCACCAGGAGCCGGCGACACGCTCAACCCATCGCAGCCGGTCGCTCCTTCGGGAATCGGCGGCCGTCCTTGTCACCGCGATCGTGCTGTCCCTGCTCATCAAGACCGTTCTGGTCCAGGCATTCTTCATCCCCTCCGCATCCATGGAACCAACCCTCCATGGATGCGAGACGTGCGTCGGCGACAGAGTGCTCGTCAACAAGCTGACCACCCACACCGGAGGGGTTCACCGCGGCGACATCGTGGTCTTCCACGACCCCGGCGGCTGGCTACCGCAAGCTTCCTTGACCTCCGGGCTGCAGAGTCGCGTTCACGACGCTCTGGCGATCATCGGCCTCGCGCCCTCAAGCAATGACAGCGACCTCATCAAGCGCATCATCGGCGTCGGGGGCGACACCGTTGAAGGCCGGGGCGGCCAGGTCTACGTCAACGGGGCCCAGCTCAAGGAGCCCTACGTCTTCCCCGGCAACAGCCCCAGCAAGGTCGACTTCCGGGTGACCGTGCCCTTCGGCAAGCTCTGGGTTATGGGTGACCACCGCAGCAACTCATCGGACAGCCGATTCCACATGCAGGACCCTGGGAACGGTTTCGTCCCCATGAAGGACGTCGTCGGGCGAGCCTTTGTCATCGTCTGGCCGCTCGACCGGGTCGGGTCCCTGGACACACCAGCGACCTTCGACCGGCTTGGCGTCAGCGCAGCGCGCTGAACAGCAACAGATCGAGACCGCGGCGCCTCGGGCAGCGCCAGTTGATCAGCGTGGAGCTCAGCCGTGAGCTCAGCGTTGATGCTCAGCGTTGATGCTCAGCCGCTGAGCTCAGCCGATCCCACGACACCGGCCTCATGCAGCCGGCGCACCGCGTCGGCCGACATTCCAAGACCGGCCAGTATGGCGTCCGTGTGCTCCCCGGCCGCTGGTGGCGGCAGCGCGAGCTTCGTCGGGGTCGTCGAGAAACGTGGCGCCGGCGCCGGCTGGACGACGTCGTCGCGCGTGACGAAAGTGCCGCGGGCGACGTTGTGCGGGTGCTGCGGCGCCTCCGACATCGACAGCACGGGGAAGACACATCCGTCGACGTCGGCGAACAGCTCCTCGACGGCCGCACGGGTTCGCGAGGCGAACTCCGCAGCGAGCCGAAGCCGAAGTGCCGGCCAGGACCGGACGTCGTACTGGCTGCCCGGATCGATGTCGAGGATCCCGAGCCGCTCCAGCAGGATGGCGAAGAACGCGGGCTCGAGCGGCCCCACGGACAGGTAACCGCCGTCGACGCTCGGATACACGTCATAGAACGGGGCGCCGGTGTCGAGCAGGTTGGTCCCCCGCTCCCCGGTCCACCGGCCAAGGGCGGTCATCCCGTAGAACTGGGCCATCAGCAGGGCAGCCCCGTCCACCATGGCGGCATCCACCACCTGACCGGCCCCGGTGCGAGCGACGGACAGCAGCGCGGCGACCACGCCACAGGCGAGAAGCATCCCGCCGCCGCCGTAGTCGCCGACCAGGTTCAGCGGCGGCACCGGTGTCTCACCCCGGCGCCCGATGGCCCCGAGCGCGCCCGACAGGGCGATGTAGTTGATGTCATGTCCGGCCGAATGTGCCAGCGGGCCGTCCTGGCCCCAGCCGGTCATCCGGCCGAAGACCAGACGAGGGTTGCGTTCGAGGCAGACGTCGGGGCCCAGACCCAGCCGTTCCATGACCCCGGGACGGTAGCCCTCGATCAGCACCTCCGCGGTGTCGACAAGCTTGAGGACCAGCTCGACCCCCTCGGCCGATTTGAGGTCGACGGCAATCGAGCGTCGTCCACGGGAGACCACGTCGGCACGACCTGCTGAAAGGACACCCAGGAGGCCCTGCTTTCCGCCCGAGAGCCGGTCCACGCGGATCACGGTGGCACCCAGGTCGGCCAGCATCATCCCCGCGAACGGGCCGGGTCCGATACCCGGCATCTCGATGACAGTGGTCCCTGACAGTGGCCCCGCGCCAGGTGCCGGTTGCGTCTCGGGTGCCGGTTCCAGGTCAGGTGCCGGTTCCATCTCAGGTGCCACCTCCCCCTTCAACTGCTGGCCTTCTGGTCGAAGCGCTCGTTCATCAGGGTGCGCAGTCCCGGCACCACGTCGGCGGCAAGGGACTTGAGGAACCGGGGCTGGTCATGACCCGGTCCGTGGAAGACGAGATGGTTGAAACCGAGGTCGAGGTACGGCTTGATCTGGGCGAGTGCGGTCTCGGGATCGGATGCCACGATCCAGCGGCTGGCCACCTGCTCGATGGAGAGCGCATCGCTGGCGGCTTCCATCTGCGTCGGATCGCTCAGGCCGTGCTTTTGCTCGGGCGTCAGCGACAGAGGGGCCCAGAACCGCGTGTTCTCCAGCGCCAGCCGGGGGTCAGAGTCATAGGAGAGCTTGATCTCTATCATCCGGTCGATCGACCCACCGTCACGTCCTGCCTTGGCCAGGCCCTCGTCGACGGCAGGAATGAGCTTGTCGCGGTACAGCTCCGGACCCTTGCCCGAGGTACAGATGAAACCATCGCCGGACCGGCCGGCATACCTGGCCACCACCGGGCCACCGGCAGCGATGTAGACGGGCACGGGCCGGTCCGGACGGTCATACACGGTGGCGTCGTGGGTCTGGTAGTAGTCACCTTCGAAGGTGACCCGCTCGCCGGCCCACAGCTCGCGCATCAGGGCCACCGCCTCGCGCATGCGGGCAAACCGCTCCTTGAACTCCGGCCACTCCAGCCGCGAGACAGCCACCTCGTTCAGCGCCTCGCCGGTGCCGATGCCGAGCATGACCCGGTCGGGATACAGGCAGGCCAGGGGGCCGAACGCCTGAGCCACGACGGCCGGGTTGTAGCGGAAGGTCGGCGTCATGACCGAAGTGCCCAGCAGGACCCGTTCGGTGCGTTCACCGACCGCGGCCAGCCAGGCCATCGAGAACGGGGCATGGCCGCCGGTATGGCGCCAGGGCTGGAAGTGGTCGGAGATCATCACGCTGTCCAGACCGACCTGCTCGGCCTCGACAGCGAACTCGACGAGCTCTCGGGGGTTGAACTGTTCGGCCGAAGCCTTGTAACCGATCCGTAGCGTCATGGCGACAGTTTCACTTACCACCTCGGCGACCGCCACCGCGGTGTCGACGCCACCGCCAATCCCTCGGATCAGGACTGCGTGCCGATGCCCCAGTTCTCGATCACGTAGTCCATATCCTTGTCGCC
>DASRUA010000047.1:0-27932 GCA_035655615.1 Dermatophilaceae bacterium | reverse complement strand
CGGCGGCGATCTCCCTCTTGAAGACCACGTTTGCCGCGCCCTGGGCGCCCATCACGGCGATCTCGGCCGTGGGCCACGCGAACACGCGGTCAGCGCCCAGGTCCTTGCCGCACATGGCCAGGTACGCGCCGCCGTAGGCCTTGCGCAGCACCACCGTGATCTTCGGGACGGTTGCCGCAGAGTAGGCGAACAACAGCTTCGCGCCGTGCCGGATGATTCCGCCGTACTCCTGGGTGACTCCGGGCAGGAAGCCGGGAACGTCCACCAGGGTGACCAGCGGGATGTTGAAGGCATTGCAGAACCGCACGAACCGTGCGCCCTTGTCGGAGGAGTCGATGTCAAGCACCCCGGACAGGGCGATCGGCTGGTTGGCCACGAATCCGACCGTACGGCCGGTGATGCGGCCGAAGCCCACGACGATGTTGGGGGCGAACCCCGCCTGGACCTCCAGGAAGTCACCGACGTCGACAAGCTTGAGGATGACCTCGCGGACGTCGTAAGCCTTCTTCGGGTCCTCAGGGATGATGTCGTTGAGGCTCTCGTCGCGCTCCACGTCGTCATGGCCGGGGATGAACGGCGGCTCCTCGGTGTTGTTGCTCGGCAGGAAGCTGAGCAGCTTCTTGGTGATCAGGATGGCCTGGTGGTCGTCAGCCGCCACGAAGTGCGTCACCCCGGAGTGCGCCATGTGGGCACCGGGGCCGCCCAGCTCCTCGGCGGTCACCGTCTCTCCGGTGATCTGCTTGATCACATCGGGGCCGGTGATGAACATCCGCGACGCCTCGGTCTGGATGATGAAGTCCGTCAACGCCGGGGAGTAGGCCGCACCACCGGCACACGGGCCGGCGATGATCGAGATCTGGGGCACCGCACCCGACAGGGCGACGTTCTGGAAGAACACCTTGCCGTAGCCGGACAGGGAGTCGATCCCCTCCTGGACGCGGGCGCCGCCGGAGTCGTTGAAGCAGACGAACGGGGTGCCGTTCTCCAACGCGGAACGCATCGCGGTCGCCACCTTGACCGAGTGCATCTCACCGGCAGAACCACCGGCGACGCTGAAGTCCTGGCTGGCGACGTGCACCGGGCGACCCAGCACGGCTGCCGCGCCGGTGACCACCCCGTCAGCCGGCATGACCGCGGTATCCATCCCGAACAGCGTGGTGCGGTGTGTTGCCAGCATCCCGCTCTCTTCAAAGCTGAGCGGGTCGACCAGCTCGGCAATCCGCTCGCGAGCGGTCAGCTTGCCGGCCGCGTGCTGTTTGGCGTGGCGCCTCTCGCCGCCTCCGGCGATGACTTCCTCGCGGCGGGCGCGCAGCTCAACGATCCGATCCTGCATGGTCACGGTCTTCGTCGTGGCCTTGTTGGCAGTCTTGGGCTTGGTTGTGGTCTTTGGCTTGGTTGTGGTCTTGGGCGGGGTGGGGGGCTTGGACATAGCCGAAGTCACCTTTCCTAGGCGGGCTTCACGGCAACGGAGTTCTTCTTGCCGTTGATGGTGATCTCGTACTTGATCGGGACGCGTACTGGGCCCGTCTTGGAGTCGCCGGCAGCAGCGGCACGCTCTGCCTCCAGCTCGGCCGGATCCCTGCCAAGGTTCTTGGGGCCATCGGCGCGGGTGGTGAAGAAACCAGGCGCCACCTTCGGGAACATGGCGTAGGTCAGCACGTCTTCGTCTGACCCATCGAACCCCTCGATGGCCTCGGCCTGGGTGCGCAGGGCCGCCCACTCAGGGGCGATGAGGTCGGCCGGACGCTCGGTGATGATCTCCTTGCCGGCCTGAGCCTTGGCCAGGGCCTCAACCTCGGGATCCTTCTCTCCGATGGTGTAGCCGTAGTACCCCAGCATCAGGTCGGCGAACTCGCCGGTCAGCACCTTGTAGGGGCCCATGATCACGTTGAACACGGCCTGGGTGCCCACGATCTGGCTGGACGGTGTGACCAACGGTGGATAGCCGGCGATCTTGCGGACCCGCGGGACTTCTTCGAGCACCTCACGCAACTTGTCACCGGCGCCCTGCTGCTTGAGCTGGGACTCCATGTTGGAGATCATGCCGCCCGGGATCTGACTGTCGAAGATGTCAGTCTCGACGTTGAACGCGGACGTGAACTGCGCGTAGCGAGGCTTGACCTCGGCAAAATGGTTCTTGATCTTGCCCAGGCGCACCTTGTCGAGGTCGGCGATATACCCCGTGCCTTCCAGCATTTCCTGAAGTGACTCGGTGGGGTTGTGTCCTGGGCCGAGCGACAACGAGCTGATGGCGGTGTCGACGACATCTGCACCGGCTTCGATGGCCTTCATCAGCGAGACCAGGGTGACACCGGTCGTCGCGTGGCAGTGGACGTTGATCTGCATGCCGGGGATCTCGGCCTTGATGGCCGAGACGATGTCGTAGGCCGGCTGCGGCTTGAGCAGTGCAGCCATGTCCTTGATGGCCAGGGAGTCGACGCCGACATCAGCCAGCTCGCGGGCCTGACGCACGAAACCGTCGACCGTGTGCAAGGGGCTGGTGGTGTAGCAGATGGTGCCCTGCGCATGCTTGCCCACCTTCTTCACGGCAGCGATGGCACGCTCGACGTTGCGGGTGTCGTTGAGGGCGTCAAACACCCGGAAGACATCCATGCCGTTCTCGGCGGCCTTCTCGACGAAATGGTCCACGACGTCGTCGCCGTAGTGGCGGTAGCCCAACAGGTTCTGACCACGCAAAAGCATCTGCAGCCGACTCTTGGGCATCAGCGCGCGGAACGTTCGCAGACGTTCCCAAGGATCTTCGTTGAGGAACCGGATGCAGGCGTCGTAGGTGGCACCACCCCAGCACTCGACGCTCCAGTACCCGGCGTTGTCGATGTCCGCACAGGCACCAACCATGTCCTCGGTCGCCATTCGGGTCGCCATCAGGGACTGATGCGCATCCCGGAGGGCGAGCTCTGTGACACCGATCTTTCGCTGCGTATCCACGCGGTCAAGTATGTCCCACACGGGGTGTTGAACTTGACGTTCGGGGGGGACCTTGGTCCCACGACTGAGGCACCGAACCAGCCGATGACACCCGAACCAGCCGAGACGCACGGATCTGGAGGGTCGTGGCAGGACTAGTCTCGCGACTCGCGGTGTTGTGTCTTGGCATGAGCCTCAACGACATCCCCCTCGTCACCATCGATGGCGAACCGACCTCGCTCACTCCGTACGCCGACAAGGTCAAGCTGATCGTCAACGTCGCCTCCCGCTGCGGTCTCACGCCGCAGTACAAGACGCTCGAGGAGCTGCAGGAGACGTACGGCGACCGCGGATTCACGGTGCTGGGTTTCCCGAGCAACCAGTTTCTGCAGGAGCCGGGCAGCTCAGAGGCCATCCAGGAGTTCTGCTCAACCACCTACGGCGTCACGTTCCCCATGTTCGAGAAGATCAGGGTGAACGGGCGCTCTCAGCACCCCCTCTACATCGAGCTGACCAAGACACCGGATGCGTCAGGCAAGGCCGGCAAGGTCAAGTGGAACTTCGAGAAGTTCATCGTCACGCCCGCCGGCGAGGTGCACCGCTTCCGTCCGACAGTCGAGCCGGATGCCCCCGAGATCCTCGACCTGATCGAATCTTCCCTGCCCCCAGCCGGCTGGCCAACGATCGCGGCGATGTAGTTCAGCGTGGCCGTCGCGCCCGCGGTCAGGCGCGCGCGAGATGCTGCGGCATGCCCCGGATGTCGAGCAGGGTCCGGATCAGCTTGGAAATGGCCAAGGTCCACACCGAGGCCCACCGCACCCGGGAGTCTCAGCCGACCCGGAAGACGGGGTGGTCCTTCGCGTCCGGCAAAGTTTCGAAACACGTGTTCATGGCGCGGCTGACGGTCTTCCGGTATGCCGCGATCACCGGCTCGCGCTCGGCGACCGGAACTTCGTCGGCGCGAACCGTCTGGCTCTTTCCCCGGTGGCTCAGCTCAGCGGTACCGCTGACACGCAGGTTGCGAACCCAGCCGGCCTCACCGTATGGGGACACCAGGTAGCGGGCGCCCTCGACCTCAACCGGGATCACGGGGACCCGCCGGGGCACGCCGGACCGGCGACCGGGCACCGTCAACGTCTCCACGCCGCCAGGGTTCAACCTGACCACGACCGGATTGACAACATGCCGGGTGAACGCGTGTGGCTTCACGTACGTCATCTTCTTCTACCCCTTCCGATTGAGTGACCGACCGGCGGGCGACCACCGGTTTCATGCGTTTCCTCCTGCGCTCAGCAGACTCTCGAAAGTGCAGGCGCCTCAGCGCCGATGGGTCAGTTCGCGGTCGATGTCGTCCTCAGTCTCAGGCCCTCGGCATCAGAATCTCCCAGCGCCACGAGCCGGTCCACAGCCTCCACGTCAAGAATTGCGACGGACAACTATGGCCGCATAGGGACAAACGTCCTGACTCTTTTCCACGTGGCATATGTCGACGCGCCGCACATCGCGGGGTTCTGGCAGGGTCTGTGGCAGGGCGCGATCAGCCCAGTCACGTTCCCGATCGGGCGCGCCCTGAGCCGGACGCTCAGGGCGCGCCTCTCTGGCCTCGGCTGGCCTAACCTGCTTCAACGACGGTACATACCACCGTTGCCGCGCTGCCGCCGAAGTTCAACGTCGCGAAGCGCTTGGCGCCCACGACCTGGTAGCCGGTCGCCTGACCGGTCACCTGCAGGTAGCTGTCGAGCAGCATCCGTACGCCGGTCGCCCCGACCGGGTGTCCGACCCCGATAAGGCCTCCACTCGGGTTGATGGGCAACGCTCCGGCACGGGCGGTGATGCCGCTGTCGACCGCGTCGCCGCTGCACCCTGGCTTGGTCAGGCCGAAGTGGTCGATGGCCATGTACTGCGAGATGGTGAAACAGTCATGGGTCTCGATGCCGTCAAGCTGAAAGACATCCTCGACCCCGGCCCGGAAGAAGGCGTCGGTGATCGCGTCCCGAACATGGGGGAACACATACTCGGCGTCGGTGCTGGCATTGAGCTTGTCCTGCAGATGAAGAGAGGCATTGCGGTGTCCCCAGCCCGCGATCCGGGCAACGGTTCCGCGTACCGAGTCCCGGTTCTCGTCCAGCCATCGGTCGGAGACCAGGACGATGCCGGCCCCGCCATCGGTGACCTGGCTGCAGTCATACCGCCGCATCCGCCCGACCACCGTCGGGTTGGCCGCGTCGTCGTTGGTGAAACACTCCGGCGACGTAGCCCAGGCTCGGGTCTGCGCGCGGGGGTTGGTCTTGGCGTTGGCAATGTTCTGAGCGGCGATGCTTCGCAGGTGCTCATCCCTGAGCCCGTAGCGTCCGTCGTACTCCTCGGCGATCTGAGAGAACGTGAACGGCCAGACGAAGTCCTGACCTTCACCCTCGTGACCGACCCAGGCGGCGGAGGCCAGGTAGCCGGCTCCGATCGTTCCCGGCACGTTTCGCTCGATCTCGACACCGAGCACCAGAGCGACGTCGTATCGGCCGGACTCAAGGTCGGCCATGGCTGCCATGACCGCAACGCCTCCCGATGCGCAGGCCGCCTCATGTCGGGTTGCAGGTATGCCGGAGAGTCCCGGAATGACGCTGGCGACCATGGAACCGAGGTGCCCCTGCTTGACGTAGAACTCTCCCATCGCGTTGCCGACGTGGATGACCTCAACCTGGGCGGTGGAGATGCCGGCGTGTGCCAGAGTGCCGTTGGCGGTCTCCCGGACGAGGTCGCTGATCTCCAGCGACTCCTTGGTGAAGTTGCGCGCAAAGTCGCTCTGGTAGCCGCCGATGATCCAAATGGGTTGCTGCGTAGCCATGTTCGGTCCTCTACGTATGGCGGTAGCTTGGTCGCCCGATGGCGACGCGATCGGGAAGAAGGGCGGTGTTCATGCCAGGGCGGAGATAAGGTCGGGCTCGGTCGCCGCGCGAACCTCGGCCTCTGTGACACCTGGCGCACACTCCACCAGCACGAGGCCTTCGTCCGTGACGTCGAGGACGGCCAGGTCGGTGATGATGCGGTGGACGACACGCTCCCCGGTGAGCGGCAAGGAGCATTCCTTGACGATCTTGAAGTCCCCGTTCTTGGCCACGTGCTCCATCAGGATGATGACCCTTCGCGCACCATGCACGAGGTCCATGGCCCCGCCCATGCCCTTGATCATCTTGCCCGGGATCGTCCAGTTGGCGAGGTCGCCGGTAGCAGAGACCTGCATGGCGCCAAGAATCGCGGCGTCGATCTTGCCGGAACGGATCATCCCGAAACTCGCGGCCGAGTCAAAGTAGCTCGCACCTGCCAGTACGGTGACGGTCTCCTTGCCGGCGTTGATCAGGTCCGGGTCCTGGTCCCCCTCGAAGGGGTACGGACCTGTGCCGAGGATGCCGTTCTCGGATTGCAGGACAAGCTCGACGTCGGCATCGAGGAAGCCAGGCACGAGTGTCGGCAGCCCGATGCCGAGGTTGACGTAATCCCCGTCACTCAGCTCGCGGGCGGCGCGGGCGGCCATCTGCTCCCTGTTCAGCGCCATCGTCACTCCTGCGCATTCGTGAGCTGAAGCGGTCGTGTTGTCAGCCGCTCGATCCCTTTGTCCACTGCCTGTGCTGAGGTCAGCGCCACGACGCGGTCGATATACACCCCCGGCAGATGAATCGCATCCGGGTCGAGCTCGCCGGGCTCGACCAGGCATTCCACCTCTGCGATCGCGATCTTGGCAGACATGGCGCAGACCGGGTTGAAGTTGCGGGCAGCCTTGCGGAAGACCAGATTGCCGTGCCGGTCGCCCTTCCATGCGCGCACCAAGGCAAAGTCCGCAGGCAGTGCCAGCTCGAGCAAATAGGTCCTGCCGTCGAACTCGATGGTTGGTTTCGCCGGGGATGCGACGGCGACCGAGCCGTCCTCGGCATACCGCCAGGGCAGACCTCCCGTGGCGACCTGGGTGCCCATCCCGGTCACGGTGTAGAACGCCGGCATGCCGACGCCCGCGGCCCGCAACCGTTCGGCCAGGGTGCCCTGCGGGGTGAGCTCCACCTCGAGCTGACCGTTCAGATACTGATGGGCGAACTCCTTGTTCTCGCCGACATAAGAGGCCACGACCCGGCGAACCTGCTTGTTCTCCAACAGCTTCCCGAGCCCTACCCCGTCAGTTCCGCAGTTGTTGGAGATGATCTCCAGGTCGGTGATCCCGCGTTCGACCAGAGCGTCGATGAGGATCGTGGGGATGCCGCAGATCCCAAACCCACCCGCGGCAATCACCGCACCGTTGGGGATGTCGGCGACCGCTTCGGCCGCTGTGGCAACCACCTTGTCCAGGCTCTTCCGGCTGCTCATGTTTGGCGCCCTGGCAGAGCCTGGACATAGTGATCGATCTCGCAAAGGACCGGCGGGCTCACCCGTGTCCAGGTGGCAGTGGGCCGACCACTTTCGAGGATGTTCAGTCCGCCTCTGTGAGTGGCTTCATAGCCGGACGTGTCCTTGCCCGAGACATTCGTCCGACAGATGAGGGGTGCATCGCTCAGTTTCATGGGATCTTCCTCGTCTCCTTCTCAGATCAGTTTCGCCAGCTGTGACAGCACCGTCTCCGGCACCGCGTGAGCCGGGATCTCAGCGAACAGGAAGTCGCCCGAGGACGCGCTCGTGCCGTCGGACAGCCAGTACTCCGGTGGCACCAGGGCTCCGGTTACCGACGAACCGAGGATGTTGACCCCATCACCGGTGCGCCGCGCAAGCTCCCACCGATAGTTGAGGGTGACGTTGGAGACCGGGGTGTAGGCCGAGCTGTCCACCAGCGGCATGAAGCCCTCGCCCGTCCACCGTTCGTCGAGCAGGAGCATGGACACCGGCAGCATCGACAGCCGACGGAGCCAGCCGGCGACGTGCATCGCCGCATTCTCGGCGTCGTCGATGGTCAGATCGGACACGGTGCCTGCGCCGCTGAGCTCATGAGTGAGTGCCAGCCAGAGCATCGGCGAGGGGATCTGCAACACCAGGGGGGCCGATGATGTCTGGGACACGACTGTCGCCAGTTCCAGGGCCATCGTCGCAGTGGTCTCGTTGGCCAGGAGGGTCTTGAGGGCGTATCCGGTACGCGACCTCGCGGAAAGGGATGCCCTCAGACCGTCGTTGGTGGCGACGGCGTTGGCATACAGCGTGCCCAGGTCAAGTAGCGCCACGTCCGGCTTGAGCAGTCCCTGAGCCTGTCCGAAGAAGTTCGAGTATGCCGTCGGCTGCTGCCAGGGGACGTCGCGACCTTGAAGAATGACCGACTGCGCGTACTCATGGAAATCGAGCACCACGGCCCGGGCCCGGCCCGACTGGGGCTGGGTGATCACTTCTGCGAGCGTAATTGTCATGAGAGGCCTTTCAGAGTGTGGAGGGGCGATCTGGGGTGGTGTTCCCCGTCCGTACCGGCTGCTGTCGGACGGGGAACACCACTTGGGGGTAAGTCGGCCGAAAGGGGTGGGACGGCCGGGCGCGTCAGGACTTGTGAGTCACTTCTTCGCCGTACTTCTTCTCGAGCTCGAGCACGCGTGCCTCGAGCTTGCTGATCTTCAGCACCCGGCGATCCGGCACCATGATCAGCGGCAGCTCACTGAGCTTTGCCTTCACCCGCTCGGGTTCCATCTTTCCCCAGTGGGTCGCGATCAGCTCCTCATCGTTGTCCTGGCCCCAGGAGCCGTAGTAGAGAAGCTCCTTCGGCGGCTCGGTCTTGACGAACTCCTTGACGAACTCGTGATACGGCGTGCCGCGGGCAATACGGTCCTGACGGGCCTTGTCCCTCAGCGCCTTCGTCGCTTCCTCGTCGACCACGTAGGTCTCCGGAGTCCAGACGACCCCGTAGATGTCGGTGGCCACCTGGGCAGAGATGCGGTTCAGCTGGAGATCATCGACCACCATCTCCGGATCGCGTTCCAGGACATCCCCGTAGCCGCCGCCCGAACCCTGGGCGATCATGTACAGCTCACCCTGCTTGGCAACATCGAACTGAAGGCCCATGTGAGCCGTCTCGTAAACACCGTTCTCGTAGGGCCGGTCGTTCATCACACGCTCCATCGACAGGTCGAACTTCGAGGGATCGTCACGGATGATGTCGTAGATGTTGATGCCCTTGACCGTGGCCAGCGGGTAGACCGGGCACCCGTAGCCGCCGAACAGTCCGGCGACCGGTGAGAACTTCGACCCGGACGTCACTGTCATGAAACCCCAGTTCGGGGTGCCACGCGACGCCACGATCATCTCGTAGCCCATGCCGCCGCGGAACTTGCCGAAACCCTGGTTGTCACGAACGAGCCGCTTGCTCACCAGCTGCAGGAACGGCACTTCCTCCTCCATGACCTCCTGCTCACCGATATCGGCCATGGCACAGAACAACGGGGCTATGGCGTCCTCACCATCCCGGAAGGCCTTGGCGCCACCGCCCGCGCCGTTCAGGTCGGCGCACAGGTTGCCCACCTGCTCGCCGTTCTGCGTCGTGCCGCCCCAGAGGAAGTCGTTGATCTGGTTGAACCACGGCGCGACCACGTTGGAGTACTTGTGCGCCGACGAGAACTGCATCTTGGCGAAAGCTGACTGCAGGGCGGTAAAGGCACGGAACGAGGCCTGGAGTGACTGACCGACGGGGGCGTCATAACCGGCGTCCGCCCAGCTGTGCTCCTCCGTGATGACCTCGAAGGGTGAGAGGGCTCCGGTACTTCGCGGAAGATCCGGCCACCAGTACGACAGGATTGCCTGCGCCATGAAGGACTTGGTGGACGCCAGCGGAGAGTTGATGGCCCGGTTCAGGATCTCCGGACCGGTGCCCGTCAGGTCGACGATCACCCTGTCGCCCTTGATGGTGATCTTGCAGGCGAACTTGATGAGGATGTTTTCCTTCAGCGTCGAGTCCACGAACTGGTTGAACGTCACCGTGCCGTCCGGCATCTCCTTGATCCGCCGGCGCACCTCTGTCTCGACATCCTCGACGGTGACCCGCAGAGAGGCGACGAACGTCTCCTGACCGACCTCGTCGATGAGGCGGTCGACCGTGTCCATCACCCGGCGGACTGCGCCCATCTTGACCTTGATGTCGGCCAGCATGAGCTTAGGGTCGCGGGTCGAGTGCTGCAGGAACGTGAGCAGGTCGCGACGGAGGTGCCCGCGCTCGACGATCTTGATCGGGGAAGCGCGCAGTCCGTCATCGAAGGGGGTCTCCGAGCCGGACGGCATACCGCCGGGCTCACATGCCCCGTTCTCACCCTCGTGGATGGTCGCACCGACCCACGCGATGATCTCGCCGTCACGCATGACCGGCACCAGCATCGACTGGTCGGTGTTGTGGACCATGCCGAAGCGGGAGTCGTTGTGGAAGAAGCCGTCACCAGGGTTGATGCCAACGGTCGGCTCGTTCTTCCAGTTCTTCATGATGTATCGGATCGGGTGGTGCAGGACCGCGGAGAAGGCGATCACGCCGCGGTTGGACAGATAGCAGACGTCGCCTTCTGCCGTGTAGACCGCGACGGACAGGTCTGCCCACTTAGCTCCCGGGGCCGCGCCCATGCTCTCGCACATCTCGAACGCCTCGTCCAGGGAACCGGCCAGACGCTTTCGGATGCGGTCTATCTCCAGGACGTTGATGCCGTTGGTGATGCACTCTTGCTCGTACTCAGTACGCGGCATGATCTCGTGATGGCGCATGATCGCGGGATCCGGTCCGAGGAACAACGTTGTCTCGTCCATGAACTTGTCGACCCACTGCTGTTCCTGCTCGGACAGAAGCTGCGAAGTCTCGTCGTTTCCGTCACGTACGTCTCTGTCTTGGGTAACCGTCATCTCTCTCAATCTCCTTTTGTCTCAGCTACAGAAAGTGGTTGTCGTGAACTCAGTCGCTGAGTAGCCAGACGGCACCTTGGACGGTTGGTTCGAGCCGCCAGCCCGGTTCGACCAGGTAGGTGGTGTTCTCGGTCGTGACGATGGCCGGGCCCGCTATGACGTGCGTGTGCCTCAACGCCTCTGCGTCGTAGACGGGCGTGTCAATCGGCTCGTCAGCACTGGTGAAGTGAACCTTGCGGTGCGAGACCGGCTCGGGAGCCGTCTTCTCCCCGCCGGCAACAACGGAGTCGAACTTGACGACCTCGCCCTCGATGAAGGACGCGACGCGAATGGTCTGGACCCGAATACCCGCTTCCGGTGCCTGGGTGCCCTCTCCGTAACGACCACCGAAGATCTCGGAGAAGGTCTTGATCAGGTGCAGGACATCGGCGACGCCGTCGACCCGGTTGATGTCGAAAGCAACAGCGGTCGTCACGAGCTGGTTGCCGTAGCGCATGTCCATCTCGAGCCGGTACTTGACGTCGGCCCGGTCGTAGCCCTGGCGGACCAGGTCCTCGGCGCCCTTGACCTCGAGCTCCTTGATGTAGGAGTTCATCGCCGGGTACTGGTTGTACAGACTGCGGTTCAGCGCGTCGTACAGCACGACGCGGGCGCTGCGTTCGTGGATGTGGAGGGGCTGCATGTTTCCGGCACCCAGCGCCGAGAACACCGACGCGAAAGGCGGAAACAGGATCTTCTTGATCCCGGCACTGGCGGCGATCCCGCAGGCATGCAGCGGGCCGTTGCCTCCATAGGCGAGCATCGTGTAGTCCTCGATCAGGCCTCCGCGCGAACGGAGCTCCTTCTCGATGCCGATGGCCATCTGCTCGTCCACTGTGCTCTTGATGACCTTGGCAACCTCGATGGGTTCCAGGTCAAGCTCATCACACAGCGACTCCTCGATCGCATAGACCGACCGCTTCTTGTTGAGCTGGATGTGCCCGTTGGCGTAGTTGTCCGGGTCGAGGTAGCCAAGCAGCAGGTCGGCGTCCGTGACGGTTGGCTCAACGCCACCGCGGTCGTAACAGGCAGGGCCCGGATCGGATCCTGCGGACTCCGGCCCGATCTGAATGGAGTGGTGAATGCGGTTGAAGCCGGCGATGGAACCGCCGCCGGCTCCGAGGGTGTTCAGGTGGATCATCGGCGCCGACACCATCCAGCGCCCGATTGTGGGCTGGAAGTCGTAGTGCCTGACCCCGCCCTCGGGCACCAGCCCGATGTCGAACGACGTGCCGCCCATGTCCATCGAGACGACATCACCGAGCCCAGTGGACTCCGAGAGGTGCTGGGCTGCGCCGACTCCGGCAATCGGTCCGGAGTGGATGGTCTGCAGGGCATCGGTGGAGTTGGGCTGCGCCATACCGCCGGAGTTGTGGATCACCAGCATCGGCTTCTTGTAACCGGAGTCCCGCAGGTTGCTGGACAGCTGGTTCAGTGCGTGGAACATCGTCGAGTGCAGGAAGGCATCCACGATGGTGGCCGTGGCGCGCACATACTCGCCCTTGCGACCGGACACCTGGCTGCTCAGAAGCACCGGGATGGAACCAAGCTCGTGAGTGGGGTACTCGTCCAGAATGATTTCCAGGACTCGTTCCTCATGCGCCGAGTTCTCGGTGGCGTTGGTCAGCGCGACGACGATCGCCTCGGCGCCCTCGTCGACGAGCTCACGTACCTGTTGGCGCACGTCGTCGTACATGACGGGCACCAGCACCTCGCCCACCGAGTCGATCCGTTCCTTGATCGAGCGGATCAGCTTGCGCGGCACCAGCGGTTCCGGACGCTGGGCGTTGGGCATGTCACCCTGCCTGACGGTGTCCAGCCCCTCGCCGTATCCACGCCCGCGTGACAGCGGGATCGTGTCCTCGAAACCATGAGTGACCAGAGCCGCGACGCGGGGCCCCTTGCCCTCGATCAGGGCGTTGGTTCCCAGGGTGGTGGCGTAGCGGACCGAGTCCACCTCGCGCAGGGCCGTATCGCGATCCACCCCGGCCTTCTCGCAGGCGCGATCCAGGGCCTCGTTGAACCCGAGCGCCAGGTTGTGGTGGGTCGTGAGCGCCTTGGACTCGATATAAAGGTCGTCCCAAACGAAGAAACAGTCGCTGAAGGTGCCGCCGATGTCAACGGAGATGCGTTTCATGGTCACATTCCTCTCTGATAGATGCGGCGGTTAGTTGTTGGCAGGAGAATGCGAGTGGCTGCCGGTCGACTCGAACCTGGCGGTGAAGTCGGTGACCGCGTTCTCGCCCGGTCCGTAGTTGACGACGACCTCGGCGTTGTCGCCGCTGGCCTCCCACTTCTCGCGAAGCGAGTCGATGTCCCAGATCATGTCCACCGTCGGAGGGTGGCCGGGCGGAAGATACTCGGCCTCGATCTGGGTGCCGCACTGCGGGCAGCAGAACTCGAGAATGCGGCAGAAGGCCGGGTCCGGAGAGAACGTGAACTCGTACCTCTCGGGGTCGAGGATCGGCGGGTGAATCTCTCGGGGGTCACGGTCGTAGACCAGCGTTCCCTCCTTGTAGTTGCCGCGGGCATCACCGAGGTCCTGGCCGCAGATCCGGCACAGCCACCTCTCGGAGTCGAGATCGATGAACAGGTACTCCGTCATGGGAACGCGCATGGTGCTCTACCTTTCGCTTGAATGGTCTGGGACGTTCTTTGCGGAGTCGCTACTTGGCGTCGGTGAGCAGCAGGTCTCCTGCCGCCGAGATATCTAGGGTCCAGCCGGCGGGGACTCGTGCAGTGAAGAAGGGGCCTTCGACGATGGCCGGTCCCGATGCCGTTGCCCCGGGCTGTTGACCCTCGAGCTGGTAGACCGAGATGGTGTCGATCTGCGTGGCGGACGAACGGACCTCACGTGTTCCGGATGCGACAGCTTCGCTCTTGTGCGAAGGAGCTCCGCCCTCGATGACCGGGTGCGGCAGGGCGAATGTCACCTTGAGAGAAAGGATCACGTTCTGCCCGGATGTGGGCGAAGGAATCAGGCCATCGGAATACACAGTTGCTGAGGACGAGCCAGCCACATTCTCGGTGACCAGTTTCCAGTCGACCCGGCAGTCGCTGAGCTCGTGCCCTTCCTGGAACATGTCTCGCGAGGCCTTGGACTCCATCGCTTTCTTCGCTTCTTTGACAGCGATCTCGTCTATGCCAGTGATGTTCGTTTCGTAGGTCTGAGAGATGTCCGAGAAGCTGATCCCGAAGGCCGAGAACACCGCCGCCAGCTTTGGCACCAGTACGTGGCGGACACCGGCGATCCGCGCGGCGCTGCAGGCACTCATGGGTCCGCCACCACCGAAGGCAGCCAACGTCGTCGTCTCGGGGCTCACGAGAATGTGAGCGAATGCTCCCGCCATCTTCTGCGAGTAGGTGTCTTCCATCCGGACCAGTGCTTCCTCCAGGCTGATCCCCAGGGGTTCGGCAATGGTCTTGGTGATGACCGCTCTTGACCGCTCGGCGTCGAGGAACATCTCACCGTTGAGGTATGTGTCCGGATCCAGCACCCCCAGAAGCAGGTTCACGTCCGTGATGGTTGCCCGGGTGCCGCCGAAGCCGAAGCAGGCGGGACCGGGAGCGGCGCCGACGCTTTCCGGACCAACGGTGATCTCGCCGCCGTCGACGGCAATGATGGAGCTGCCGCCAACACCGGTCGAGTGAACGTTGCTCATCTCGTAGGAGATGGACACTCCTTTGACCGAACCATGGCGGTCGGTGGCAATCGTCGAGTTGTTCACCGCGCCGACATCTGTGGTGGTACCACCCACATCAATCATCAGGACGTTCTCGAGTCCGTAGGCCGCGGCCAGAGCACGGGTACCTTCCAGGCCGCCGCGCGGTCCGGATGAGTACGTCTTGAGTGCCACCGACTTGGCCACCCGTGACGAGGCGCCGTCGTTGCGGTAGATCAGCAGCGGGTTCTTGATCTTGTGCGCACGCAGCCTGTCCTCGGCGTTGTAGAGGAATCGCTCAACCGTCGGGTGAAGGAACGAGTTGAGGATCCCGGACCAGATCTGACGGGAACGCACGGTGTCCGTTGCGAACTCCCACGAGAAGAGGACCGGAACCGATCCCAGGAGATGCCGCGGGAAGTTCTTGAGCATCGCCCGCTTGTACAGGTGCTCACGCTCCAGGCTTGCCGCCGCAACGATCAGGCGCTCGGCACCGGCCGTCGTCAGGCGGTTGATCTCGGACACAAGGGCCGTTCGCAGCTCATCGTCGGGACCTTCCGCCGGCAGCAGACCGACTCGGTCACCGACCAGATCGTCGAACAGCAACGCGGACTCGTCCGAGGCGCGCAGCTCAGCGACCAGCGCTGGATCGTCAGTGATGAGGCCGATGAGCGGACCATCACGTTCGATCAGCGCATTGGTGCCCTGGGTGGAGGAGTAGCGGATGTGCCGGGTCGAGTGCAGAAGCTTCGCGAGGTCTGCTTCCCCGAACAGCTCTGCCGAGGCCTTGGTCATGCCGTCGAACAAACACTGTGAGAGGTCGACCGGGGTCGTGAGCGTCTTGGTGAAGGTGAAGTCTGCTCCACTGCCGACGACGATGTCAGTGAGAGTCCCACCGTTGTCGATATTGATCAGACGCTCCATGATTGTCCCTTTTCGTTGAGGTGAGAGGCGAGCTGCGGGTCTGGGGTCCCGAGGCGGCTGCAGCGAATGTCCAGAGTGCGGGATGTGCCAAGGGTGTGACCTGTCCCATATTTGGACACCGGGCGGAAGTGCCCAAAGCGTTCGGCAACGACCTTTCCGGGGGCTGTGTGGGGCCGTGGCAGTGGCTCGGGGGTGGCCGTTAGGCTGCGACGCGAGGGACTGCACGCTCTCCGGGCCTAAGACGTGTCTCACATTCGGACACCCCTCGAAAGCCCCAAAACGCCGAAAGCGGTTCCCTGGAGTTCACTCACGATGCATCCTTGGGGAACACGGGAGAGAGAAGGACTGACATGGCGGACGTCGCAGCCCGACGCCAACGCATCACTGCTGCTCGCGCAGGATTCCTGGCCTCGGGGTCCGCGCACGAGGCCGCAGTCCCCGAGGTCGTCGCAGCGTCCTGGCAGCGATCGCGCAGTGCCGGCGTTGATGCATCGACATCCGAGGCCTCTTTCCACTCCGACCTGGACATCTCGTCGCGGCTGGTCCGCTGCTCACGGCCGATCATTGATCGGTTGAGCGAAGAGACGGCGAACATCCCGCTCAGCATCGCGGTGACCGACGGCAAGGCACGGCTGCTCACCCGCGTCGACAACTCCCGGACGATCGGCCTGCTCCTGGACAACGTCTCGTTCGCGCCGGGGTTCGACTACGCCGAACACGGCATGGGAACCAACGGCGTAGGAACGGTCTTCGAGTCCGGGCAGCCGATCCAGATCGTGGGACCGGAGCACTTTCATGAGCTTCTACAACCCTTTGCCTGCTCTGGGACCCCTATCCGGGACCCGCTCAGCGGCCGCATCGAAGGCGTCCTCGACATCAGCTGCCTGGTCGAGCACTCAAGCCCCCTGATGCATGCGTTGGTGAGGTCTGCTGCCCATGACATCGAGCGCAACCTGCTGATTGACCGCAGCCAGTGCCAGCAGGCGCTGTTCGAGACCTTCATCCGCGCCGACGCGCGAAGCCGAGGTGGTGTCATGGCCATCGGCGGCACCGTCGTGATGGCCAACACCGTGGCCCAGGGCCTGCTGACACCGATGGAACGCGCAACGATCCAGGATCACGCTCGCTACCTGATGAGCCGGCACGACCGCACGGTGGACCAGCTCGAGCTGACCACCGGCAAGGTGATCCGCATCAAGGGCACGCGCATCGTGGTCGGAACCGACATTGCCGGAATGGTCCTGGAGATCACGCTGGTCGCCGAGGCCGCCGGGTCAACCAGCCAGGTTGTCGCAGAGCGGCCAGTCCCCAAGCTCGGCCTGGGCAGCGGCGCGAACCTCAACCTCCCGCAGCTGCTCACTCCGTCCACGCTGAGCGGCAGCGGTCAGTCGCCGTTGTGGAAGCGCGCCTGCAGCGACATCGCGGCAGCTTCGTCCAGCCACGACGCGTTCCTGGTCATGGGAGAGACCGGGACGGGCAAGTTCTCGCTCATCGCCGAGATCTATCACCGGGTCAACCCCGGCGGTCGAAGCCTGCTCATCGACGCGGTCGACATCTCCCCGTATTTCTATGACGACGCAGAAGCCGCCCTCGAAGCGAACACCCAGCCAACCCTGTACATCTTCAGGAACATCGACGCACTGTCCACCGACGGAGTCGAAGAGCTCAACAAGTTCCTGCTGGCACTGGCAGACAGCGATCGGGATGTCTACCTCGCCGCCACCCTCTCGGACGCCAACCTCGACTCGGATCTGCCGTTCCGAGACCTCCTGGTTCACTTCCAGCAGGCTGTGACGGTGCCGCCGCTTCGCCACAGAACCGAGGACATGGCAACGGTTGTCTCCCAGGTGCTCAACCAGATCTCCCAGGGACGACCGACCCGTGTCGGGCCAGCCGCCATGCGCGTCATCTCCCGGTACTCGTGGCCACGCAACATCACCCAGCTCGAGGAGGCTCTGGCGGCGGCTCTTCTCCGGCGACCCGTCGGGGACATCCAGCCCGAGGACCTGCCGGGCTACTGTCACGACTCAGCTCGGCGGCAGCTCTCCGGGATGGAGGCCGTCGAGCGAGATGCCATCGTCAAAGCCCTCCGGGAGGCAGGCGGAAACCGGGTTCAGGCCGCCGCAACGCTCGGGATCGCGCGCTCTTCCCTGTATCGCAAGCTCAAGAGCTTCGGCATCTCCACGATCTAGGTTCCGTAAGGGCGCTCCCCGACGAGGCCTCGGGGCCTCAAGGTCTACGTCCGATGGGCCTTGCGCGCGGCGGCCAGTGCGCCGGTCCACCACGGCCGGGTATCCGTGGTTGTACTCGGCTGTCAGCACCACGAACCCGTCCGCCTCGTCAAGCTTGCGGCCGAGCCTGGCGATGTCCTCGGTCGGGTACTCCCGCGGAGTGCGGGCCGGAGGTGCCTGGTCGAAGAACGGCAGCGGGTAGTCCCGCAGGTCACGTGCCGGCGGCCCCGGCAGTCAGCGGCGGCGCCGCAGGATCGAACGCAGCACGAGAGCCACCACCACAGCGACCATCTGGCCGCCGACCACGATGCGTGTGACGTCCAGGGCGGGTTGCCAGCTCACCGAGCCGTTCTTGACGACGAAGACACCGGCGGGCGCCGCATCGAATCCCCCGCCCCCTCCACTGCCTGACTCCTCTTTGGTGGCGTCCGTGCCGCTGCCACCGCCCGCCCCACCGCGAACCCGCGCCACGGGGACGATCAGGACGTCGCCATGCTGGATAGGGTCGCCGAACACGCGCCCTACCGTGAGGTTGTCCGTGACCTTGGAGAGCAGCTCTTGTACGTCCATTTCGCCAGCGTAGGGGGACATCTGGCCCGGCAGCAATGCCAAAACCCCGCCCCGGCGGAGGCAGCGGACACATCGGCGAGGCGGCGTGACTCCCACAGGCGAGCAGGTCACCTCAGGTCGAAAAGTATGCGGTGGACTGGTATGAGTTCTGGGCTCGGTAAAGCCCCGACAAATGTTGTTAGGTAAGCCAACCCAAACTCTTGACAAGCCTCGTCGCCGAACCGATCGTGGGCAGTATCGGCGTCCCCGGAGCTGAGTCTTTCCAGATGACGCGACGTCGCCGCCGAACGCCTCGAGCATCTGCTCGTAGGTGGCCCGCGGCCAGACCGGCCGATCGTCGAGGGTGTCGAGAAAGCCCGCGGCAAGCTCATAAGCACGGGTCAACGCCCTGGGTCGATCATCCATGGCGGGCTCCGTTCCTCACGTCGAGACCTTCAGCACTCCGTTCAATGACGAGCGGGTGAGTCACCTTTCATTACTCCGACAGGATCGTGCCAGCCACGGACAGTGTCCGCAAGGTTCAGCTCGCCAGACCAGACACCGTCAGGGCATCGCGGGGTATGGCGGGTCAGCCCCCTGTCTGTTGGTCCCTAGCAAAAGCACGGCCCAGCTCAACATCGACTGCGCCGTCGCCCGCTGCCGGGGAACGTCCCCGGCCACCAGAATCTGAGCCCGATGGCCCGGCTGACAGGGCTTGCACCACCGCGGGTCGCCCAGTACGTGAAGTGCGCGGAGAGCACGCCGATTACGCTGAGCCTGGTGAACCGGCGACAGGTGCTCCAGGCGTTGGCCGCCGCCGCCCTGCTCTTACTTGCGGTATTCGGCGGCAGCGCGCTGCGCACCAGCGGGGTCACGCCAAACCCGCTTCCGCTGGGCAGCTCGACAGATCGGCTCGTGGTCATCGGCACTGGTGGCATGAGCCCCGGCGACATCGATCCGGTTCGCACCCCAAACCTCTGGAGACTGCTGCGAGACGGCTCCTCGGCGGCGCTCAACATCACGGCCGTCCATGCCAACACGTGCCCCGTCGACGGGTGGCTGACGCTGTCGGCGGGCAACCGGGCGGGACAGCCGGACAATGGCGCCGGGCTCCCGGCCTGCCAGCCGATCCCGGGTATGAAGAGTGGTTTCGTCACCGGCTGGAACTCGCTGGTCGCGGCAGCTGCCGGCCGGCCCTACGGCTCGAGGCTGGGGACGCTGTCGCAGGCGCTGGCGCGCAACGGCCAGTGCATCTCGGCGATCGGGCCAGGGGCGGCCCTGGGCGCGGCGCCGCCCAACAACGGCGTCGTGCCCCGCTTCCAGACCCTTGACGCCTCGAACCTGACGGTTGGTCTCGCCGCCTGCCCCACCTCGCTGGTTGACGTCGGCGCCATTCGTGACCCGGGCGACTTCGACGTCGCCGACCCGGAGCAACCGGCACTTTCGCACGATCAGCAGCTGGCGGGCGTCGACCAACGGGTCGGGCAGGTCGTCGCGGCGGCTCCAAGCGGCGCGGACGTCATGGTCGTCAGTCTCGCCGACGCGGGGCGGCACCCCGGGTTGAGGGTGGTGCTCGCAGCGGGTCCGCAGTTCGGGCCAGGCACGCTCTACTCCCCCTCGACGCGGCAGCCCGGACTCGTCCAGCTCGACGACATCACAGCCACAATCCTCAACCACGCCGGGGTGGCCGTGCCCCGTGAGGTGAGCGGGACGCCCTTGCAACGCTCGCCCGCACAGGACAGCTCGGACACGCTGGCCCAGCGCCGGCACGCAGCGCTCGTCGACTATGACCTCTCGTCGCGATCTGTGCAGCCGGTGGTCTACCCGTTCTTCGTCACGTGGGTCGCACTCATGCTCGCGGGCCTGACGGTGCTCGCGGTGACGTTTTGGCGTCGGCTTGGCAGCGACTGGTTGCGCGAGTCGATGCGCACGTGGGTGCGCAAGGGACTCGTGGTCTTCGCAGCCGTCCCGGCCGCAACCTACCTCGCCAACACGGCGCCGTGGTGGCGCTTTGCCTGGCCGGCGGCAGCGCTCGTGCTCGCCACCGCGGCGTGGACCGGGGTGCTCGGGGCTATCGCGCTGCGTGGTGGGTGGCGGCGCTCGCCAATGGGCCCGGTCGCCGCCGTCGCCGCGATGACCTTCATCGTGCTGGCCGCCGACGTCATGAGCGGCTCAAGGCTCCAACTGGCA
The DNA here is from genome assembly GCA_035655615.1 of Dermatophilaceae bacterium. GTDB lineage: Bacteria > Actinomycetota > Actinomycetes > Actinomycetales > Dermatophilaceae > UBA4719. The sequence continues at coordinate 7,582 of DASRUA010000047.1, read as the reverse complement.
TCCCTTCTCGGCCTCAACCCCATCGTCGGGGGCCGGTACTTCGGGCTCGGCAACGTCGCCTTCGCCCTGTTCGCCGCAGCGACCTTCCTTGTGGCGATCGCGGTCTCCAGCCCCCTGGTCCGCGTGGGCCGCCCGCGACTTGCCGCACTCGCCGTCAGCATCATCGGCATCGTCGCAGTCGTCGTGATCGCGATGCCCGCCTGGGGCAGCAAAGTCGGCGGGCCCCCCGCCCTCGTGCCCGGGCTCGCCGTGCTCGTCCTGTCGATCCTCCAGGTCCGGCTGAGCTGGCGGAAGATCCTCCTCATCGGCGAAGGCACCGCCGTGCTCGTCGTCACCCTCGCACTGCTCGACTGGCTGCGCCCCACGTCTTCGAGATCGCACCTCGGGCGGTTCGTCCAGTCGGTCATCGACGGCGACGCCGGTGACATCGTCAACCGCAAGCTCGCACAGAACCTCGACACCCTGATCCACACCACGGTCTTCGCCTACCTCGTCCCGCTCCTGCTCATCGCCCTGGCCTACGTCCTGGCCCGCCCCGGCTCGCGGCTCGCGCGACCAGTCGGGCCCCTCCTGGATCGGGTCGAGACCCTCCGGGCGGGGCTCATCGGGCTCACCGTGACGATGTTCATCGGTCTGCTCGTCAACGACACCGGCGTGGCGATCCCGCCCGTCGCGCTCGCGCTCGTCCTCCCCCTGCTCATCTCCGCCGGGATCCGCACCTGGGAGCTGCGCGCGAATGAGGGCAAGGTGATGACACAGGAGCTGCGACAGCAGAACGACATCTCAACCTCGCCCGGTCCGCCCCGCAACTGAGGCATCTCCCACGGACGCCACAGCCAGAACAGCACGAGCCGGTGACGATGACATCTCATGCGGCAGGGCCGGCCCGCTATTTGACGCACCGGATACCACCGCCGGACAGGGCGCTGAGCGCAGTGGGCGGCGGTGCCGTGACACCTGGGCCCGCACCCTGCACTGGTGTGGCGGTGGCCGGCTCGGGCGCCTTTGGCGAAGATCCCGACGTCGCCGGAGCCGGCGTTGCCGCGGCGCTCGTGGTTGGGCTGAGCAGGTGGCGCACCGTGGCCTGGATAAGCGGCAGGTTGACGAAGTTGACGTCCTCGCCCAGCGGGTCCGTGCCGAAGTGGTCGATGGGCAAGGTGTAGAAGGTGACGTTGCCACCGGTCAGGCTCGATGCCTGCCGAGCCAGGGAGAGCAGGTCCAGACCTGAGTCGATGGCCGTGTTCTGTTTGGCCACGTCGAGGATCTCGGTCATCTTAAGGGGGTTGACGAAGGTGTCGGCCTGCTTCAGCTGGTAGGCCAGCGAGGCGATGAAGGCCTGCTGACGGCGCTCCCGATCAAGATCGGTGAAGTTGAGCGACGGGTGGGTATCGTCGCGGCGTTGGCGTACGAACGCCAGTGCCTGGGATGCGTCGATCTGCTGGAAGCCTTTGTGGAAGTTCGCGCCGGAGTAACTGTCCTGGGTGTCCGCGTTGACGCAGACAGTGATCGGTTGCACGACCTGGGCGATCTCGTAGAAGGACACCAGGGTGACCTCGACAAAGTGGTCGATCGGTACGCCTCCGAGGAACTGGCTGACGGTCGTGATCTCCGCCTTGCGTCCGGCGTCGCGTGCCTGCTGCTGTCTTTGCGTACTGTCCAGCCCGGCTTGACCGGCAATCCGGCGAGACTCCTGGTCGAAGGCCAACCCGTACGCCTGCTTGATCTTGCCCATGCATTCGCCGTCCGGGCAGCCCGCCAGGTGAACGTAGTCGTCACGAGGGATCGAGATCTCGGTGGCCTTGCTGCCGTCGCCGGGCACATGCAACAGCATCAGCACGTTGGCGTTGAGCCCACCGTTCTGCTGGTCACCGGCATGCAACGCGTCGTAGATCTGCTTCGGCAGCGGATTGCCATTCTCATCCAGGCGGCTGTCCAGCCCCATGATCAGGATGTTCGTGTCCCCGATGGCCGCCCCTTTGCCGCCAGCAGCGTTCGCCCTCCGGATACCCGCAAGGACGTCCGACCTCTTGATCCCGATCGATAGGCTGAAGTACTGGAACACTCCGTAGCCCACCATGGACAGCACCAGCAGCAACACGAGGCCAACCACCCAGCGGGTGACGGCCCGCCGGCGCCCCCGGTCCGCCGACGGGATCGTCATCGGCGGCCCGGCCAGGCCACGGCCCCGCGGACCATCGTGATCCAGCTCGTCTCTGTCACGACGGAGCTTCCGCGATTCAGATGCATGGGTGACACCCGGTCTCTTGATCTTCTACGAATGCGGGGCGGAGAGCATCGTCAGGATCCGCTGGATCGCGTCGTCCTGGACCTTGAGGTGAGCCTGGATCTGCTTGGCCTCCTCGAGCACCGCCGACGCATCGTTGTACGTCGCCAGGGACCGCGCATCGGCCGCCGCGGCCTGCACGTTCTGCCCGACGATGATGATCGGCAGCAGTACGAGCTGCAGGAAGGTCTGGGCGATCCACGCGACGATGATGATCTTGTCGCCCGTCTTCAAGGCGGCCGGCGCGCTCACGAGGGCAAGCAGCGTGAAGAGGTATGCCGTCCACATCGTGCCCACGATCAGGGTGATCTTCAGCCCGACCTTGGCGTTGAACCGCCCGATCGGTCCGGGACCGTGGAGAGCTATCGCCGCCTCCGCGACCTTGGGTGGTCCGGTCTCCTTTCGCTGACTCACATGCGGATGCTGGACGTAGTCAAAGAGATCAAGCATGCGCGTCAGCATTGCAGAACCTCGACGTCACTTCTACGGGATGGGAGTCTCCTTCCGGGAGAGAGGCAGGTTTCACGGCAGCAGCCGGTTTACGGCGAGCTCGATGCCGCGAAGCTCTGCGAGTCCTTTGAGCCGCCCGATCAGGGAGTAGCCGGGGTTGGCCTCCCGGTGCTGGTCGTCGAGCAGCTGGTGCCCGTGGTCGGGGCGCAGCGGGATTCTCGGGCCCCCGTCGCGGTCACGACGACGCTCCTCCCCGACGAGTGCCGCGATGATGCCCACCATGTCGACGTCGCCGCCCGTGTGGTCGGCCTCGTGGAAGGTCAGCGGATTCTCCTCACGCTCGGTCGAACGCAGGTGAGCGAAGTAGATCCGCGGGGCGAAGTGCTGCGCCATGGCCACCAGGTCGTTGTCAGCCCGCACCCCGAACGAACCGGTGCAGAAGGTCAGCCCGTTCGCCACACTTGGCACTGCGTCGAGCAACCACTGGGTGTCCTCGCGCGTGGAGACCACGCGCGGCAGGCCGAGCAGCGGGCGCGGCGGGTCGTCGGGATGGATGGCCAGCCGGATCCCGACCTTCTCGGCCACCGGAACGATGGCCCGCAGGAAGTACCCGAGGTTCTCGCGAAGCTCGGCGGCGTCGATGTCGGCGTAGGTCGCCAGCATCTCCCGGAGGGACTCGAGGGTGTACGCCTCCTCCGAGCCTGGCAGCCCGGCGATGATGTTCCGCACGAGAAGCTCCCGACCCTCCCGCGACAGCTCGTCGTAGTACGTCCGGGCGCGTGTGATCCCTGCGTCGTCATACTCGGCCGCCGCCCCGGTACGGGCCAGGATGAACAGGTCGAAGGCCGCGAAGGCGTCCTGGTCGAACCGCAGCGCCCAGCCGCCGTCGGGCAAGACGTATCGCAGGTCGGTGCGCGTCCAGTCCAGGATCGGCATGAAGTTGTAGCAGACGATGTCGATCCCGTTTGCGGCGAGATTGCGCAAGCTCTCCTGGTATGCCGCGATCCACCGATCGCGCAACGGTCCTGCGCGCTTGATGTCCTCGTGCACGGGCACGCTCTCGACAACCGACCAGCTCAGACCAGATGCCTCGATCAGCTCTTTGCGCTGAGCAACGGCCGCTGCTGTCCACAGCTCACCATTAGGCACCTCGTGCAGGGCGGTCACGACCCCGGTCGCACCGGTCGCCCGGATGTCCGCCAGAGTGATCGGGTCATTCGGGCCGAACCATCGCCATGTCTGTTCCATCGAATGCCTCCTGAGCAGTCTTGTAGCGCCGTGCATAGAAGGGCAGGTCGACAGCGGGCGGATTGCCCACTGACGGCCCTGTCGGTCCTGATTCTGTGACCTCAGCCTTCCCCCTAGTGAAACGGGTCCCCCTCATGAATGTCCTGCCAGCCATCAGCGCCGCACGTCTTGTTCCGGTGGTGGTGCTGGATAGCGCCGCCGACGCCGACGAGCTGGCCGGTGCGCTGGTGGCCGGTGGGCTGCCGGTCGCCGAGGTGACATTCCGCACCGCCGCCGCGCAGGACTCGATCCGCGCTATGGCCGCTCGCGGCGACATCCTCGTCGGGGCGGGCACCGTGCTCACCCCGGAGCAGGTCGACCAGGCCGTGGCCGCCGGTGCCAGGTTCGTGGTCTCCCCGGGTCTGTCCCGCGCCGTCGTCGAGCGCTGCCACGAACATGGCGTGCTCGCGCTGCCGGGTGCCGTCACCGCGACCGAGATCCAGGCCGCGCTCGATCTCGGCGTGACCACCATCAAGTTCTTCCCGGCCGGGACCTCCGGTGGCGCTGCCGCGATCAAAGCGCTTGCCGCACCCTTCGGCGCGGTCAAGTTCGTGCCTACGGGCGGAGTTGGCCCCAAGAACCTGGCCGAGTACCTGGCCATCCCCGCGGTCGCAGCGGTCGGTGGCTCGTGGATGGTTCCGCGCGACCTCGTGAAGTCTGGCGACTTCGCCGGTATCCGGCGGCTGACGGGCGACGCCGTCGCCCTCGCCAGCAGCTGACCTGCGTCCCCGCGAATACCCACCGACTGACCCAGAGAAGGAGCATGACGATGGCTGACCTGAGCATCCGACCGGCATCCGCGTGCCGCTTCGACGCGGTGTCCCTCGGCGAGGTGATGCTGCGCCTGGACCCCGGTGAGGGACGCATCCGCACGGCCAGGTCGTTCCGGGCCTGGGAGGGCGGCGGGGAGTACAACGTCGCCCGCGGCCTGCGCCGGGCGTTCGGCCTGCGCGGCGCGGTCGTCACTGCGCTGGCGGACAACGAGATCGGGCGCCTCGTCGAGGACTTCATCCTGACCGGCGGCCTGGACACCTCGTTCATCCGGTGGGTGCCCTACGACGGGATCGGGCGCTCGGTGCGCAACGGGCTGAACTTCACCGAACGCGGCTTTGGGGTGCGCGGCGCGGTCGGGGTCTCCGATCGCGGCCACACCGCGGCGTCTCAGCTCAAGCCCGGGGACGTGGACTGGGACCACCTCTTCGGCGACCTCGGGGTGCGCTGGCTGCACACCGGCGGGATCTTCGCAGCGCTGAGCGAGTCCGCGGCCGCCACCGTCATCGAGGCGGTCACCGCCGCCAAGAAGTACGGCACCATCGTGTCCTACGACCTGAACTACCGCCCGAGCCTGTGGAAGTCGACCGGCGGCCAGGCCAAGGCCCGCGAGGTCAACCGCGAGATCGCCCGACACATTGATGTGATGATCGGCAACGAGGAAGACTTCACCGCCAGCCTCGGGTTCGAGGTCGAGGGCGTGGACGAGAACCTCTCGTCCCTGGAGGTCGACAAGTTCGCCGCGATGATCTCCAAGGCCGCCGCCGCGTACCCGAACTTCAAGGTCATCGGCACCACGATGCGCACGGTGCGCTCGGCCAGCATCAACGACTGGGGCGCGATCGCCTGGTCCCCGTCCACCGGTGTCGTTCAGGCCACCCATCGCGAACGACTGGAGATCCTCGACCGCGTCGGCGGCGGCGACTCGTTCGCGTCCGGCCTGATCTACGGACTGCTTGCGGGCGAGCCGCTACAGACGTCTGTCGAGTATGGCGCCGCGCACGGCGCGCTGGCCATGACGACCCCGGGCGACACGACCATGGCGACCAAGGCCGAAGTGCTCAAGCTAGCCGGCGGCGGCGGCGCGCGCGTCGACCGCTAGGCCGACGACTACGGCACAAACGTGGTGACCGTATCGCTCACTAGACCACGACGAGAAGGCCTCGACTGGCCATGGCCACCGTGCGAGCCAGTGCGCCGGTCAGAAGTTGGGTGGCCATCTGGCGGTCTCTGACATCCCATAGAGCCAAGGCGGTGTCCCATGCGACGTCACGCGCCGAGTTGATGCTCCAGTTTCCGATGACGTTGGCCACCGCGGCCACATGCTTGTCGACAACGACAACGTCCTTCGGCTCAAACGACTCCCGTACCGACTGCTCCGATGCGTCCACGAGCCCGTCGACCTTCTGGTAGTCGTCGTGGTGGAAGCCGTCGTTGGGCGCTGTGTTCAGATCGGTGCACGCCGTCACCACCGCAAGGGGCAGGTCGTGGTTGATGTGGGCGTTCATCCCTGCCAGTGCGAACTGAATGGGCTCGATCCCGGGGGCAGCACGGGCGGCGAGGAGAGGTTGCCAGGCCACCGGTAGGGCTGACGGGGCCCCGGAAAGGGCGTCGACGGCGCTGAAGTAGAGGTTGGCAAACACGACGTCAAGATGCGACACGAAGGCGGCGTCTTCGAAGGATCCCTGCGCGACTCTTTGGCTCACCCCCAAAGTGACCTCCAGATACATCCGGTTGAAACAGGCCACGCCGTCGCTGGCCGGAAGCGAGGAATCGATCGACCGCATGCGAGCAATGACGTCGTCCATGGTTGCGGCCGGAGGCGCCGGCGCGGGTACGGCAGAGTCCATGACCTGAGGATACGTAGTGACGCGGCCCAAGGATACGAAGCGACGCTCCTGGGCACGCCAGGGTCGGCAGCAGGGTCAATGCGGCGGATGATGAACGGGTGAGCACTCCAGCCGCTTACTGGATCGCGGTCGCGATCGGCACGGTGATCTGCGTGAGCCTGTGCACCGCCTGCCGGCTGCGGCCGGGACCCTGGGTCGCGTGGGCTGGGCGCGCGATCTCGGTCATCTTGGTCACCGACGCCGTCTTGTTCGTCACCGTCCCGCTGGTCGACGGCCGTTGGTCGGTGCAGTCCTCGCTGCCGCTGGCGCTGTGCGACGTGGCATTGATCATGGCCGCCATCGCCTGCTGGTGGCCGCAATGGTTGCTGGCCGTCGAGCTGACCTACTTCTGGGGACTGGCCGGCACGCTGCAGGCAGTGGTCACGCCAGATCTGTCCGCCGGCTTTCCCCAACTCGAGTTCTTTATGTTCGTCATCGGCCATTCCGGGATCGTGATCGCGGCGCTGTTCCTTGTGGTCGGCCTCCAACTACAGCCACGGCGTGGCTCGGTGATGCGCGTGTTCGTGATCACGGCGGCCTACACGGCGTTCGTCGGCTGCTTCGACTGGCTCACCGGCTCCAACTACATGTTCCTTGCGGCGGTCCCGACGCATGGCTCGCTGCTGTCGGTGCTCGGTCCCTGGCCGTGGTACATCTTCAGTGCTTCCGGTGTCGCTCTTGTCCTGCTGCTGATCCTGGATGCGCCGTTTCACCGCCGCAGGCCCCTTGGACCGAGTCACTTCCCGATAGAGCGGATTCCCTGAGAGGTCGCAGGGCACGTCCGAGGTCATCTCGATTGAGTCGCCGGAGCCCTCAACGGCCACGACCTGCGGCGTTTTGCCTGAGCCTCATGAAGTGCTGGTCAGGATCGGTGGTCAAGACTGGCTCTTCCCAGACTTAG
>DASRUA010000046.1:0-15589 GCA_035655615.1 Dermatophilaceae bacterium | reverse complement strand
TGAACTTCGAGATTCTCGGTCGCCGCGCCGCCCAACGAATGTTCGACGCCATCGGCGGCAACCCCACTGTTGGTGTGGAGACTATGCCATGCCATGTCGTCGTGCGAGGATCCACGGTTCTCGGCGCCTGACCTGCCATTCGTAGGGCGGCCGCAGGATGCCTGGATCTACTCGCTTAGGCACTCGGCGGCCCGGAGCCCGCACTTAGGGCGGTCGTCGTCGATGCCGAATCACTGGGGGAACAGCTCGTCGTTGATGGACTCCGATCGGTTGTCAGCCGATGCCCCGAATCGGGCACGGCCGTTTCTCTTCTACGTGCCTCAGGGCGGCCAGCACGCGCACCTGCCCCTTGTTAGGCACCCGTCGGGCTCTGGGTCCACCCAGTGGCGGCTGCGTCCCCTGGCTGAGTGTGGTCACCTGATTTGACGACACTCACCTGGCGATGTCGGTCGCCGCGGCGGTGAAGGAGAACGCTCCGCGCGGGCGTGCTTCGTAACGGTCTTGTGCTGGCTCATCGTCAGTCCCATGTCCGAGGCTGGCTCGACCCAACGTCCCGCCCTCAACGCCACGCCGTACGAGGGCTTTTCTAGGTAAGGCACCGAAGCCGCTACCCGGGCATCCTTGGTGAGTCAACTCGGGGCCTTGACGGCGCGCAACTGTGATGCTAATCTCCAAAAAAAACGTTTTCGGAAAGTTTCGGGTTCGGGTGACTTGACTGCCTGGATCAATCGTCGACTGGGCAACGATCAGGTTTTCGATCGTAGACAGTCTTATCGAAAATCGCTTGGCAGACATCACTTCGTCGCTGCCTGCGCCTGACTTAGACATGATCAGGGAGGCATCCGCTGATTCAATAGGGCTGGCGATGGAGCAGATTGTGCCTTATTACGCCGTGTCCTGATGCCACACCCGTCCACCAGAGTGTCTGCGCTGAGATTGTTCTCTCGGCCAGTAGAGTCCCGCTACCGCACCGACTCAGAGAAGGATTTCACATGTGGTTCAAGGAAGAACATCACTTGCTGGGTGTCACGAGGACATCATCAGGCTTAGCGCGGATCCTTTCCCGGAAGGGGAGAGTCGCACTCGCAGCCATTGCGGCGGCGAGTTTACTCATTCTCTCAGCATGTTCGACTACGAGCGCTCCATCCAGCTCGGCGACACCGTCACAGATAACAGTCTGGCACTACACTATTGACCCCATTCAAGCAAAGGTCATCACCGCTGCAGCCGCCGCGTTCGAGAAGACCCATCCACATACGAAGGTCAATAGTGTCTACGTCCCCTACGACCAGCTGCAATCGAAGTTGATTGCGGCAGCAGCCGCGCAACAGGGTCCAGATGTGGTCCTCTTCAACGGGGGCGACGCAAACACTCTGGCGGCGGCAGGCACCCTGGCGCCTTTGGACAAGTACTGGTCTGCCTACAAGGACAAGAGCCAGTTCCCTGATTCGACCCTGCACTACTACAACAACAAGCTCTATGCGGTTCAGGGCGTTGTCGATCTGGTTGCCCTCTGGTACAACCAGGACCTCATGAAAAAGCTAGGTATCGCTGCTCCGCCGACAACGATCGACGAGTTCGATGCAGACATGGCAAAGGCCAAGGTTGCTGGTTATAAGGGCCTCACTGTCACTGGTCTGCCTAACGACCAAAGCGAGTGGCAGGCGTACCCTTGGTTGACTCACGCCGGGTTCAGTTACGAGAAGCCAACAGCGGCGTCACTAACGAGCGCATTTACCACGGCACAGAGTTGGGTCAACAACGGCTACCTCTCGAAGGAAGCGGTCACCTGGGATCAAACTCTCCCGTTCCAGCAATTCTTGACTGGGAATGTTCTCTTCGCCGAAAATGGCGATTGGCAGGCCGGCGCAGCCAAGGGTGCAAAGTTCAAATACGGTGTAGCGCCGCTGCCACTTAGCACGGATGGCAAGTTGTATCTCGGTGGTACAGGTAACGCAATTGGCGCATTCAGCAAGGCCCCTCAATTGGCTTGGGAATACATCGAGAGTGGCACGCTGAGCAAGTCTGGGGAAATCTCGGCATTGGAGAACATTGGAAGCATCCCTGCCAGATTGGACATGGTGAAAGACCCCACGGTGACGTCGAGTGCAATCACTCAGGGGTTTGCCTCCCTGATCGGCCCCAACGGTGCTAAGTATCCGTCCGCCGCCATTCCGCCTAAGAATGTTGCTGGTGTGCAGTTGCTCGTCGGCCAGACGTGGAGTGCAGTGTTGGGTGGACAACTCACACCGAAGGACGCTGCCGATAAGGTGATGTCGGGACTCAACACGCTCCTCAAGAAGTAAGCGGGTGGGATGGTGCCAACCATGACCTCTCGCACCATGAAGAAGGTAGGCAGGAGAGATTCGTCGGCACCATCCGCTCCGCGGAAACGGACACGAAGGCAAATTCGCTTCGTCTTCGTGATTCCGGCGACACTCTTCATTGCCATCTTCTCGGTCTACCCGCTGACCCAGCTGCTGCGGATGAGCGTGAGCGACGTAACGCCTGCAACACTTGGCTCAAACTGGGACTTCGTCGGGTTCTCAAACTTTAGCAAGGGCTTCGCTGAAGGCACGCTGGGAACTGTGCTGAGCAACACCCTGGTCTTCGTGGGAATTGTGACCGTGCTGGGTCTGATCGGAGGACTTGCTGCAGCAATTTCCTTGCGAGGCTCAGCTCGTGGAACAGGGCTGCTTCTTGGCCTGATGGTGTTCATATGGGCGCTTCCGCCGGTCGTCAATGGCAGTGTGTGGAAGTTCCTGCTTGGCAACACGGGACTCTTCAACTCGATGTTGGGTCTCTCTGGGGCCAGTCCCATCGGTTACCTCTATAATCAACATCTGGCCATTTTCTCGGTGGCAATCGTAAATTCTTGGGCGGTTGTCCCTTTTAATGCTCTCGTCTTCAGAGCAGCTATCCTCAACATTGATCCTGAGATATTCGAGGCGGCACAGTTGGATGGGGCGCGACCGTTTCAGGAGATTCGGTACGTCATAATGGCGGCCGTCCGGCCTACGACGCTTGTTCTGACAGTACTGACCGTGGTCTACGGGTTCCGTAGCTTCGACTTCATCTATGTGATGACCTACGGGGGACCGGGAACCGTCACGACCACACTACCGTTCCTGAGTTACGTGGAAGCCTTCGTACGGTATGACTTCGGGCTGGGCTCAGCAACCGCGGTCATCACTGTAGTACTGGTAATTGTTCTCGCCATGGTCTATGCCAGAAGCGTGCGCCGAGAGGAACGTGAGCTGTGACGAATAAGAGGAAGTCCGGAAAGGTGGCTCCCGTTGTCCGCGGGCTCTTGTTCGTCGCCTACGGTGTTCCAATCATCTGGATTGTGATAACGTCGCTGAAAACGTCGGGCCAAGTGTTCAATACGGGTTGGGGGATGATATTCTTCTCGCCTAACATAACGGCGTATACGAAGAACCTTCACGGGGCGTTGCTGCAGGCAGGACTTCAGTCCATCATCATAGCGACCGGAACGTGCGTATTGGTGCTTCTCATCGCTGTTCCTGCGGGCTACGGGTTGGCGCGAACTACGGGAAGGATCCCGACCATTGCACTCGGGGCTCTTATTATTCTACAGATGGTTCCGCAGACAGCTACCGTTATCCCTCTATTCCAGGTCTTCGGAAGCTGGGGGCTCTTGGATAACACCTTGGGGGTAGTCATCGCTGACACTGCACTATTGACGCCCTTTGCGGTCCTGCTGCTACGACCTTTCTTTCGGGGAGTTCCAATAGCGCTCGAGGAGTCCGGTGCCATCGACGGTGCATCGGTTTGGAGAATATTTCGTTCGATTGTGTTGCCGATCGCGCGCAATGGTGTAGCAACCACGGCGACACTCATATTCCTTATTTCATGGGGGGAGTTCCTCTACGCGGTGAACTTCTTCCTCTCGCCAGGGAGATACCCTCTCAGCGCGGTCCTTGCTCAACAGATTACAGCCTTTGGAATTGACTGGCCCGGCCTGATGGCACTTGCTGTCATAACATCGATCCCGATTCTTGTTCTCTTTGTCGCAACCTATAAGCAACTGCGCGATGGGCTGACTTTGGGGGCCGTCAAGTAGGCGAGACAGTAAGAGATTGATTAGGCCGTCACAATGCGGTTCGAAAAAGAAGCGCTGAGTATTCTCAATGGGGGCCGACGAGAGAACGAGGTCATGATTCTTATGGACGTCCGCTCTAGGTGCTACGGGGTCATCGATTTCGGTGTGGCGCAAGTTGGCGTTGTCGGGATTCCGACCGTGGATGTGTAGTTTCTGTTGTTTGTCTATGACGTCGACGGACTATTCAACGTTGCTCTGCGCCGTTGTGTTGGTGTCCCAAGACCCGCCCCAACCCATTCAACCTTCCCAGACTTCAGGAGTTCCTTGTGAACACGCAAATCGCCGGAGAGACGCCAATCAGTCCCGTCTCCGGTCACATCGTCGCTCCGTGCGCCCCCCGAACCGATGCCCACCTAGTCCTGCGTCCGCTCGGGATAGACCAGGTCGAGATCACTGGCGGTTTCTGGGGGGAGTGGCAGGACCGCAACCGTGAGGTGACGACGCCGCACTCGTTGAGATGGCTGGAGCGGGACGGCGCCATGGACAACCTGCGCCGGCTCGGCGCTGCGGACGATGGACCCGAGCGCAGGGGCATGCTCTTCAGCGACTCGGACCTGTACAAGGCGCTTGAGGGCATCGCATGGGAGCTCGGCCGCAAGTCCTCGCCGGAGCTGGCCGCGACGATTAGTGACGCGGTCCGTGTGCTTGAACAGGCGCAGGAGGACGACGGTTACCTGAACTCATGGGTACAGGCCGGTCGCGCCGAGCGCTTCGGCGACCTGGCGCACGGGCACGAAATGTACTGCGCGGGACACCTCATCCAAGCGGGCGTCGCACATGCGCGGACCACGGGAAGTGACGAGCTGCTAGACGTCGCCCGGAGGCTGGCGGACAACCTGGTCCGTGAGTTTGGCGACCGCCGGCGGGTAGATGTCGACGGCCACCCGGAGATCGAGACCGCGCTGGTCGAGCTGTACCGGCATACCGGCGACCGCAGCTACCTTGATCTCGCACAGCAGTTCGTCGACGTGCGAGGCTACGGCGTCATAGGCCCGGGGGACTTCGGGTCGGCGTACTGGCAGGACGACGTGCCGGTGCGGGAACAGCCCACCGTGGTGGGGCATTCGGTGCGGGCGCTCTACCTGATGGCGGGAGTCGTGGACCTCTTCCTGGAGACCGGAGAGGATGAGCTGCTGCGGACAGGCGAGCGCCAGTGGGCGTCCATGGTCGCGGAGAAGACCTACCTGACCGGCGCCATCGGCTCGCGTTTCGAGGGCGAGGCATTTGGAGACCCCTTCGAGCTTCCGCCGGACCTGATCTACGGCGAGACCTGCGCCGGGATCGCCAGCGTGATGGCAAGCTGGCGTCTGCTGCTGGCCACAGGTCAGGGCAAGTATGCCGACCTGATCGAGCGAACGCTGCACAACGTCTTCGCAGCCTCGACTTCCACGTCAGGCGACGCCTTCTTCTACGTCAACCCGGTGCAGCGTCGGCGGCCCCGAGCCGCCGCCCCCGTGGACGGCAAGCCGCTGCGCGCGGACGCTCCGGGCACCCGGCCGGCGTGGTTCGACTGTGCCTGCTGCCCGCCCAACATCATGCGCACAGTGGCCTCGCTCGGTGCCTATCTCGCGACGTCGGACGACACCGGGGTGCAGCTCCACCTGTACGCGTCGGCGGGGCTCACCGTGCCGTTGGGAGAGGGTCAGGTACGCGCGACCGTCGAGACCGAGTACCCGTTGGACGGCACCGTCACAGTGCGGGTCGATCAGTCGCCGGAGCAGCCCTGGACCCTGTCGCTGCGAATCCCCGCGTGGTGCCGGGGCGCGAGCGTCGAGGTCGATGGCGAGAAGCGTGCGGCCAACGCGGACGAGGACGGCTACGTCCGCATCGCCCGCGCGTGGGTGAGCGGGGACGTCGTGCGGCTGGTGCTGCCGATGCCGGCGCGTCTCACCGTTGCCCACCCTGCAGTGGACGCCGTCCGCGGCAGCGTCGCGATCGAGCGTGGGCCGCTGACGTACTGCCTGGAAAGTGTCGATCAGCCGCAGGGAGTCGACCTTGATGCCGTGGAACTGGCCGCTGACGCGCAGCTGAGGGCGAACACGCGGCCGGACCTGTTTGGCGGCACGGTCGCCATCGAGGTCGAGGGTGTAGCGCGCGATGACAGCGGATGGGCCGGGTCGGGATGGGCTTCGCTGGGTGAGGAACCGCAGCCGTCCACGCGGCGGGTGACCCTCACTGCGATTCCCTACTACCTGTGGGCCAACCGTGGACCGTCAGCGATGCGCGTCTGGGTGCCACTGGCGAAGTCACACGTCGCGCAGTGAACAGCGAAGAGGGTCAGCGCATGTCGGGCGTGAACCGCGGAGAATCATCATCCTTGATCCGCGGTGCAGGAGGTGCGAGCCGTGGTTGATCCCGTCAACGTGGGAATCGCGGGTCTGGGCTTTGGTGCCGAGTTCATTCCGATCTACCGTGACCACCCCGATGCGCGAATGTATGCGATCTGCCAGCGAAGCGAGGAATCCCTCAACAGCATCGGGGACGCCTTCGGCATAGAGCGTCGATTCACGAGTTTCGAGGACATGATCGCAGACCCCGAACTCGACGCTGTGCACATCAATACGCCAATCCCTAACCATGCCGAGCATTCGATCGCAGCCTTGCGCGCTGGCAAGCACGTCGCCTGTACCGTGCCGATGGCCATGACGCTCGACGAGTGCCGCGCGGTCGCGGAAGCCGCACGAGCCTCGGGCCGGAACTACATGATGATGGAGACGACGGTCTTCTCACGGGAGTTCCTGTACGTGCAGGAACAGCTCCGCAGCGGGGTGATCGGTCGCATCCAGTTCCTGCGCGGTGCTCACCTGCAGGAGATGTCGGGGTGGCCCGGCTACTGGGAGGGTCTGCCCCCCATGCACTACGCGACCCACGCGATAGGCCCCCTGCTCGCCCTCGCGGGTGCGTTGGCCGAGTACGTGGTCTGCTTGGGGTCCGGGCACATCTCGGCGGAGCTGACGTCGAAGTACGGCTCGCCGTTCGCGGTGGAGAGCGCGCTGGTCAAGGTGCGGGACTCGGATCTGAGTGCCGAGATCACGCGGTCGCTCTTCGAGACGGCACGGCAGTATGTCGAGAGCTTCTCGGTGTACGGGGATCGGTCCTCGTTCGAGTGGGAGCAGGTCCATGGCGGCCGACCCGTGCTCTTCGCTGGAGAAGACGCCGAGCACCTCACGATCCCGGATTTCGCCCACGTGCTGCCTGCGGAGATCCAGCGCTACACGACGAAGGGTGTCTACGACGACGAGCACGCGCACTTGTCGTTCAAGCAGGGCAGCGGGCACGGCGGCTCCCACCCGCATCTCGCCCACGAGTTCATCCGCAGCATCGTCGAGGAGCGCAAGCCGCTCATCGACGAGGTGACTGCGGCGAACTGGACGTCCGTGGGCATCTGTGCGCATCAATCGGCCATGGCCGGTGGGGCCAGGGTGGATCTTCCTGTCTTCGACTAGGTCTGTCAGCCGTCTCGTTGACGGCGAAAGCGTCGAACGGCGCCCGGCTGAGCATCAGCTCGGTCACTCAGCGGAAGGACAGGAGGCACTGCAATGACCGGATGGCGAATTGCCGCCAGCACGTTCATCTGGCACTCGCCGCTCACCACGGACATCCTCGAGTCGCGCCTGCCGCAGCTCGCCGCGTGGGGATTCGACGCGGTCGAGCTGCCCTTGGAGAACGTGGGCGACTGGGACGTGGAACGTTGCGCGTCGCTCCTGGCGGAGCTCGGCCTTGAGTCGGTCGTGTGCACGGCGTTCCCGCCTGGCCGGGAGCTTGCCGGTGCACCGGAGGCGACTCAGGCGCGCACCCTGGACTACATGCGCGCCGCGATCGACGTCGCGGTCGCCCAGGGTTCTGGGATGGTGATCGGGCCGGTCTACTGCTCGGTCGGACGTTCCTGGCGGCTCGACGCAGACGAACGCGCCCTGATCAACAGCGAGCTGCGCGAGAACTACAGCAAGCTCATCGACTACGCGGGGCCGCGCGGTGTGAAGATCGCGATCGAGCCCCTCAATCGATACGAGACCAGCGTCTTCAACACCACCGAGCAGCTGCTCGACGTCATCGGCGACCTGGAGGCCGACGTCCTCGGCGTCAACCTCGACACCTATCACATGAACATCGAGGAGCGGTCGTTCGGCGACGCGCTCCGACTCGCCGGCGACCGGCTCCTGCACCTGCAGGTGTGCGGCAACGATCGCGGCACGCCAGGCGGAGATCTGACGCCGTGGGACGAGATCTTCTCGACCCTCCGAGAGATCGGCTATCTCGGGATGCTCGGCATCGAGTCATTCACTGCGGACAACGAGTCGATCTCCAAGGCGGCATCTATCTGGCGTCCGTTGGCTCGGACTCAGGACGCGCTCGCTGTCGACGGGCTCGCCTTCCTCAGAGAAATCAGCCGACGTTACTGAACTTGCGGGACGTCGCCGGGCCGCTGCGACAGATGCTTGTGGCCCGTGGGCCAACGTCACGCCCTATCAGGGAACTCGTCAATGGTGCGGTCGATCGACTGCTGCCACTCCTCAGTCGTGACTTGGAGTCGTGATGCTCAAACCGCCATCTGCCACGTGCCCGGTGATTCCGTCCGTGGGTGCGGTGGCCCCCGTCGCCGCGAGTGCGGTCCGTATTAGCAGCGGTTTCTGGCACATCCGACAGGAGCTGAACACGACCAAGCTGCTGGACCACTGCGACACGTGGATCGAGTCGATGGGCTGGTACGACACTTTCAGGCGGGCGGGCGGCCGGCCAGACGCCGGACAAGGCGCTGCAGGGCAAGCTCTTTACCGATGCCGACGTGTACAAGCTGTTGGAGGCGTTCGCCTGGGAGACCGTGGTGCGGCCGGACCCGGTGCGTGAGAGGCGTCTGGCGGAGCTGTCTGCCCTGGTTGCTGCCGCGCAGGAGGACGATGGGTACCTCAACACGTTCTTCGGGCCGCGTGGACCCGATCAGCGGTACACCGACCTGGCGCACGGGCACGAGCTCTACTGCGCCGGGCACCTGTTCCAGGCCGCTGTGGCACGGTTGAGGGCGGGCGTCGAGGACGACCTGACGCGCACCGCGATCCGCCTCGCTGACCGGATCTGCGAGGACTTCGGCCCGGACGGACTCGCTGGTTCTGACGGTCACCCTGAGGTCGAGGTCGGGCTGATGGAGCTGTATCGCGCCACCGGGCACGTCCGGTACCGCGACCTGGCCGGGCATTTCATCGAGCAGCGCGGGCACCAGACCTCCGAGCATCACGCGATCGGCCACGAGTACTACCTCGACGACGTCCCGGTGCGGGAGGCAACGGTGCTGCGCGGTCATGTGGTGCGCGCCATGTACCTGACCGCTGGGGCTGTTGATCTGGCGGTGGAGACCGGTGACGGCGAGCTGCTTCGGGCGCTGATCAACCAGTGGGAGAACACCTGGGCCAGGCGCACCTACGTCACCGGCGGCATGGGGTCGCGGCACCTCGGCGAGTCATTCGGCCGGGACTTTGAGCTCCCGCCGGACCGGGCCTACACCGAGACCTGCGGCGCGGTCGGGGCGATCATGGTCGCGTGGCGGCTGCTGCTCGCCACGGGCGAGTCGCACTACGCCGACGCTATCGAGCGCTTGCTCTACAACATGATCGCGACATCACCGAACGCGGAGGGCGACCGGTTTTTCTACGTCAACCCACTACTGGCACGCGAGCCGGGGATCGCCACGGCCGAGGGCGTGGCGCCGTTCCGCAAGGACACGCTGCGCGCCACCTGGTTCTGGGTCGCCTGCTGCCCCACCAACGTGGTGAGGCTGCTGTCTTCCCTCAGCGGGTACTTCGCGACCGTGCGCGGGGACGCACTGACCCTCCAGCAGTACTTCACGGGCGAGATCAGCACGCGACTGCAGGACGGGCGCAAGGTCCGCCTCGACGTCACGACCGACTACCCCTGGGGCGGGACCGTCACCGTTCGGGTGGGGCAGTCGCCCGGCAGGTGGACCCTGCGTCTGCGCGTTCCACTGTGGGCCGACGGGGCGACCCTCGAGCACGACGGCGAGGTGCAGGCGGTCGAGGCCGGCTACGCGAGCGTGACTCGCCAGTGGGATGCGGGCGACGTCGTCGTGCTGCACTTGCCCATGGCAGCCCGGTTGATCCAACCCGATTCCCACATCGACGCACTGCGCGGCACGGCCGCGGTTCAGCGCGGCCCGCTGGTGTACTGCGCCGAGTCAGTAGTCTCCAGCGACGGAGCCGTGGACCTTGAGACCTTCCGGCTCGACCCCGGCACGCGGTTGGAGTCAGTCCCGGCAGCCGGGCCCAACGACACCGCCGAGGTCGTTCGCGTTCGCGGCGTTGTGACCCGGCCCGAACCCGACCGGGCGTGGCCGTACGTGGAGCCGAGCACAGCGGGCGCGCCGGCGCCGGCTGCAGATGTCGATCTGCAGCCGACAACGGCGGAGATCGACCTGGTCCCCTACTACGCGTGGTCCAACCGTGGCCCGTCGACCATGCGGGTATGGATCCCGCTGTCCGAAGGCGCGCCGGGCCAATCACCCCGGACCCGACCATGACGGTCGTGGCCGACCGATGCGCTCGACCGAAACGTGCCGAAGCCAAACTGCTCCACCGCGGCAGCGGCACGAGACCAGTGGGACGGTGCAGCGGAGCGGGCCGTCAAGCCGGCGTCGACGATGACGCCGGACCAGCCGTGCTCACGGAATTGATGCACCCAAGGCATGGGCGCTCAAGACGTCGAGAAACTGGACTTCCACCGATTCGACGTGAGCCAAGCGATCGGCCAGGAATGTTCGCACGTGGGCGTACTGCTCGTGCGCCTCGAACGCGGCTCGGTCGCGATACAGCTCGTAGAAGATCCGCTGTCGTGGATCGTCGGAACAGGCGTGAGTCGCGTACACGAGTGTGCCAGGTTCCATGGTGCGGATGCTCTCGACCGTGCGCTGCACCAAGGCATCAAAAGCTTGCTCATGTCCGGGTCGAACTCTGTGTGTCACCACGAGGGCCAAGCCCATCATCGAACCTCCATCTGGGCGGAACAACAGACTAGCGTCGCCCCTACGGTCCAGGGGCTAGATCTCCCTGGCTGGACTCTGGAAGGAATTACCTGTGTCCGACAGCATCAAGACCGAGTTCGAGGTCATTGACGAGCGTTTCATCGGTTGTGGGGGTGACGCACGCACCGAGAGGATCTTCACCGGGGGCCGCTGGGTCGAGGGTCCCGCCTACTTCGCCGCCGGTCGGTACCTCGTGTTCAGCGATATCCCGAATGACCGGATGATGCGCTGGGACGAAACGACGGGAGTGGTGGGCGTATTCCGGCACGACGCGGGGTACGCCAACGGTCATACCGTCGACGGTCGAGGTCGCCTCGTCAGCTGCGAGCAGGGCAATCGCAGGATCACCCGCACCGAGCACGACGGCTCGATCATCGTGCTCGCTGATCGCCTCTCTGACGGCAGGCGGTTCAACAGCCCGAACGATGTTGTCGAGCACTCAGACGGCTCCATCTGGTTCACCGACCCGAGCTACGGCATCGACACTGACTACGAGGGCCACAAGGCGGACAGTGAAATAGGAGCATGCCACGTGTACCGGATCGACGCTGGCAGTGGCGCGGTGCGGATTGTCGCTGACGACTTCGTCAGGCCGAACGGACTCGCCTTCTCCGCGGACGAGCGCCAGCTCTACATTGTCGACACGAGCAGGAAGCACCTTCGCCGGTTCGACGTCACTATCGATGGCGACCTGTCCGACGGCGCGGTCTTCGCTGGCTGTGACGCCGGGACCTTCGACGGAGTGCGCCTCGACGATTCGGGACGAGTCTGGGTCGCCGCACACGACGGTTTGCACTGTTTCGACCCGGATGGCACGCTCCTTGGCAAGCTGCGGCTTCCGGAGATCGTCTCGAATCTGACGTTTGGTGGTCCCCAGCGCAACGTTCTCTTCGTGACGGCCTCGACCTCGGTCTATGCCTTGCGCGTCAACTTCAACGGCGTTCGTTCTGCCTACCGGAACCGCGAAGGGCACCAGTAGGACGTCGTGTGGTGCATGACAAGCTCGACCGGACGATCGACCGGATTCTGCGGCGTCTCCAGCCCTATCGGCGCGAGCCTCCTACCCCATGACGAGGAGTCGAGTCAGCGCCAGGCAGAGCTCACCTGTCGGCGTGGAACTGCCACGTCGTCGACGTGGCGAACAACTGACCGGGCCGCAGCTCGGTGGAGGGAAAGGCAGAGTGGTTGGGGGAGTCCGGAAAGTGCTGGGTCTCCAATGCCAGTCCGTCGCCTTGACGGTAGACCCTCCCTCCGGTGCCGACATGGGAACCGTCCAGGAAGTTGCCGCTGTACAGCTGCAACCCGGGCTGGTCGGTCAACACCTCCAACACGCGCCCGGTGGCGGGGTCGGCCAGCCGAGCGGCCCGACGCAGGCCAGCTCCCCGCAATACGTAGTTGTGGTCATAGCCCCTGGCGGCCAGCAGCTGGGGGTGCGGGTCGCGCAGGCGCGCGCCGATAGCCGTCTCGCTGCGGAAGTCCAGCGGGGTACCGGCCACCTCGGCGACCTCGCCGGTCGGGATCAGGTCTTGACGCAGGGGCGTGAACTCGTCGGCGTCTATCACGAGCGTATGTGCCTCGACTGATCCGCTGCCCTCGCCGGCCAGGTTGAAGTACGAGTGGTTGGTCAGGTTGATCACGGTGGGCGCATCCGTTGTGGCCCGATAGCCAATGTGGACGCCGCTTTCCAGCAAACGGTAGGTGACTTCGACGTTCAGCCGACCGGGGAACCCCTGATCGCCGTCCGGGCTGGTCAGGCTGAGCCGCAGCTCGTTGTCGCCGAGTGGTTCGGCGTGCCAGAGCTGACTGTCGAATCCGGATCTGCCGCCGTGCAGGCAGTTGCCTCCGTCGTTGACGTCAACGGTGTAGCTCTTGTCGTCCAGGTTGAAGCGACCACCGGCGAGCCTGTTGGCGAACCGGCCTATCAGGCCCCCGAAGTACGTGTTGTCGGAGGCAAGATACCCATGTAGTGAGGCGAAGCCGAGAACCACGTTCGCCATGTCTCCGTGGGCGTCCGGTACCTCCAGGCTCTGGACGATCCCGCCGTAGGTCAGCACCCGGAGCGTCAGCCCACCGGGCCGGCTCAAGGTGTAGCAGATCACGGGTGACCCGTCGGGGAGCGCTCCGAAGGGTTCAGCGGTCAGGGCCATGCGTTCTCCTGAGGTGCTCATGAGGTTCACGTCGGCCTTGAGTCGGCATGGCCAATCGGGGCCGACTGGGTCTGTGGGACTACAAGCTCCTGGCGAGCCGGTGGCATGCGTCCTTCCAGCCCAGCTGTTGGGTGAGGCGAGTTGGCATGGGGGCTCAGAAGCCTTGGGCCAGACGGTAGTACGCCTGGTTCCAGCGCAGTTCCTGGAGGAACTGTCGGGGGCGGGTGTCCGCGTCGATCATGACCAGCTCGGTGCGGGTCATCTCGGCGAAGTCCCACAAGTGCTCGGCGTTCAGGGCAGTGGACAGGACGGTGTGATGCGGGCCGCCGGCGGTCAACCAAGCCTCGGTGGAGGTGCGCAGGTTGGGGGCCGGCTTCCAGACGGCGCGAGCGACGGGCAGGTTCGGCAGCGGATGATCGGGTTCGACCACCTCGACCTCGTTGGCCACGAGCCGGAAGCGATCGCCCATGTCGGCGATGCCGAGGATCACGGCGCCCCCCGGGCTCGCGTCGAAGACGAGACGTACCGGGTCCTCACGTCCGCCGATGCCCAACGGATGGATCTCCAGTGTCGGCTTCCCGGCGGCGATAGAGGGGCAGACCTCGAGCATGTGAGCGCCCAGGATCCGTTCGTGGCCCGGAGCCAGGTGATAGGTGTAGTCCTCCATGAAGGAGGTGCCCCCGGGGAGCCCGTCGGCCATCACCTTCAACGTGCGGAGCATGACCGAGGTCTTCCAGTCGCCCTCAGCGCCGAAGCCGTACCCGTCGGCCATCAGGCGCTGGACCGCAAGGCCGGGCAGCTGCCGGAGCCCGCCAAGATCCTCGAAGTTCGTGGTGAACGCGGTGAACCCGCCAGCGGCCAGAAAGGACCTCAGGCCGAGCTCGATGCGGGCGCCGTAGCGCAGCGACTCGTGTCGTTCGCCACCGGAGCGCAGCTCGGCGGACACGTCATACAGGTCCTCGTACTGCGTGACCAGCGAGTCGATTCCGGCATCGGGGACGGCGTCGACGGACTCGACCAGATCGTTGACCCCATAGGTGTTGACAGAGACCCCGAATCGCAGCTCGGCCTCGACCTTGTCGCCCTCGGTCACGGCGACATTGCGCATGTTGTCGCCGAACCTGGCCAGTTTCATCGTGCGCAGCGCCGTCGTGGCAGCGGCCGCGCGGGCCCAGGTCCCCACGCGATCGGAGACGCTCGGGTCGCTCACGTGACCGGTGACGGTCTTGCGGGTCACGCCGATGCGGGTCTGGATGTAGCCGAACTCGCGGTCACCGTGAGCCGCCTGGTTGAGGTTCATAAAATCCATGTCGATCTCGCCCCACGGCAGGTCGACGTTGGCCTGGGTATGCAGGTGAAGCAACGGCTTTCGCAACGCGTCCAGTCCCGAGATCCACATCTTGGCCGGCGAGAACGTGTGCATCCAGGCGATGATCCCGACGCATGCGTCGTCGGCGTTGGCCTCCAGCGCGAGGCGCCGGATCGAGTCGGCGTCGGTGAGCACTGGCTTCCAGATGACGCGGGATGCGACCGCATCGGCGGCGTCGAGCTGTGCCGCGATGTCGCGGGAGTGCTGTTCGACCTGGCTGATGACGTCCCGGCCGTAGAGGCCTTGGCTGCCGGTCAGGAACCAGACTGCTGTGGGCTGCGGTGCGGTCGCGACGGTCATGAGGTGGTTCCTTCGGTCTGTCCGTAGTCGTTCTGGTATCGGGCGTAAAGGCTGTCGATGTCTTGCGGTGCAATGGGTTTCGGCGTTCCGGCCTGGCGCGCGATGTGGACCGTGCGCGCGACGTCCTCAACCATCACCGCGGCCTTGACCGCAGCCTGCGCGTCCTTGCCGATCGTGAACGGGCCGTGGCTGGCCATCAGCACTGCGGGGGAGCGGCTCCCCTTGAGGGTGTCCACGATGCCGCGCCCGATCGAGTCGTCGCCGATCAGCGCGAACGGACCGACCGGTACGTCTCCGCCGAACTCGTCGGCCATCATGGTCAGCACGCAGGGGATGGGCTGCGCCAGGGCGGCCCATGCCGTGGCGTAAGTCGAGTGTGTGTGGACGACACCGCCGACGTCGGGCATATGCCGATAGACGTAGGCGTGGGCGGCAGTGTCCGACGAAGGTGCATGGTTGCCCTCGACCAGTGCGCCGAAGAGGTCGGTGACGACCATGTTCGCTGCCGTCAACTCGTCGTAGGCGACTCCCGAGGGTTTGATGACCATGAGGTTGTGCCCGGGCACGCGGGCCGACACGTTGCCGGCGGTCCAGATGACCAGTCCGTATCGCGTGAGCTC
>DASRUA010000045.1:0-6582 GCA_035655615.1 Dermatophilaceae bacterium | reverse complement strand
GTCGTCTCCGCAACTGCCTGGCTGTCGCGTCAGAGCCAAGATCCAGGCACCCACTGAGCGGGTGCCTGGATTCCAGATCGCGGCATAGCCGATGCTCGTCGAAGCCGACCAATGAGCGGAAAACTCACGTCACACGCGGCGGAATGACGCATGTCGTCCACCCGCGCGGATCGCGGCATTTGAGTGCGTTGTTCTTGGTCGGCGGTTCTCATTCACGCTGTGAGGGCTGCCCGGTGCCCGGGTTCGTCTCCTTGGGAGAATGCCAAGTATGAGCCTCGACCGTGTGTGTGGTGCGGACTAGAGCAGCCGACGGCCCGCCAGGTGTCTGGCGGGCCGTCGGTTGTGGTTTGCTGTTTGGCCGTGCGGGTTGGCTCACTGGGGTCGCTCAGCGCACCGTTTCCGCTACGGATGAGTGGGGGTCATTGCCCGTCTGAGCTGGGGATGTAGGCCCCGGGAACCTGGGACGGGGCGTAGATCTGCCGGTCGCCGGGGTAGGGGACGGCCCAGTTGTGCGCCTGGTACCAGGTGAACCGGTTCATCAGCTCAGGGCTCGCGGTGTCCGGGGCAGAGTTGCTGCTGTTGAATGCCTGCTTCCCTTGCCACGCCTGCCACTTCGCGGCGACAGCCTTTTGGGATGCCGGCACGGTAGCCGTCGTGGCCTGCGCGCCGCTGGAGGGCGCCGCAGTCCCGCTGGCCGCAGTGGGGTTGTCCTGACCGCAGGACGGGGCAGGACTCGCCTGCTCGGTGAGCGGGATCTGGTTGGGGACCGCGGTGAAGGGTGTGAAGTCAGGCTTGGACTGGAAGGCGTCGAACATCGGCGTCGCCGCTGCGAGCTTCTGGTTCAGCGGCTGAGCTCCCAGGATCTGCTGGATGGTACGGACCATGTTGATCTGCGAGTAGTAGCGGGAGATCACCTTGCCATGCTGCGCCCATGGGCTGATCACCTGGACCGGGGCGCGGTGGCCATCGACGTGGTCGGCACCATCTTGGCTGTCGTCCTCGACCACGAAGATGGCCGAGTCCTTCCAGTACTTGCTGTGGGAGATCTTGTCCACGACCTGGCCGACTGCGAGGTCCCCGTCGGCGACCTGAGCCCTCGCATCCGGTGCGCCACCGGTGTGGTCGCTGGACAGCCAGAGCATGTTGAAGTTCGCGGGGCCGTTCTTCTCGAAGTCCTGCTTCCAGACCTGTTGCCGGTAGATGTCCGGGATGTTGACGTCGAACTTCGGGTAGTTGTGAACCGTGATCTGGTTCAGCGAGGGGATCGGGGACTCGGTGTCCGTTTTGACGGATGGGTCCATCAGCTTGCCCGGGTCGCCACCAGCTTGGACGTCCTTGGCGGTGCAGTAGTACTTCTGCCAGGTCGCCCCGGCTGGTTTGCTCAGGAACTGGGTGAACTCGCCGAAGTTTCTTGCGGTGGCCCCCGCTGAAAGCGCCGAGGTCCACAGGAAGCCGGAGCGCTGGTGACCTAGAACGTCGTCCTCGGTGTCGTAGCTGCGGACGTACTCCCCGGCGCTGGACTCGGTGTACTCCGGGTTCTCAGCCTGCATCAACCAGTTGTGCCCCTCGGCGGAGTTAGTGCCGATGTCGTACAGGTTGTCGTAGAGGCCGAACTGCTTCTCCAGCGCATGCTGGTTGGGTGTGACAGTCTTGCCGAACTGCGCCAGCGTCGGGTCGCCGTTACCTCGGGGGTCGTCGCCGTAGACCTGGTCGTAGGTGCGGTTCTCCTTGACGATCATGAAGACGTGCTTGATCGTGGACGGGTCCCCGAGACGCTTTGGGACGGGGACCGCATCTGCCTTGGCTCCGGTTGCCTGCTGGACGTCGTTCGTGCCCCAGGCGTTCTGGGCGAAGACCGTCGAGGTGTACTTGCCGATCTGCTGGTCGTTGGGCAGCGTGAAGCTGGTCAGTGACGCGGTGGTGCTGTGCGTGTCATGGCCGCTGACCGTCGGGACGCCGGACCCCTTGTTGGTGGTGATCGCAGGGCCGCGGGCGTCGATGCCACGGGTGTTCGTGACGACGATCTGGTCTCCGACCGTCGCCACATTCGCAGGGTAGTAGTCCGTCGGCAACAAGCCGACGTAGCTCACCGGCTCCTGCGGCTGGTTGCCGTAGCGGTAGACGGCGACCGCGTTGGCCCGACCGAGGGTGACCAGCAGGTGGCCGTCCCTGGTCAGCGCGATGCCGGTGGGTTGGTAACCCACCTTGGAGTGCGGCCACGGCTGGGTGGCGATGGTCTGGACGACGACGTCCTTGCCGGTGTCGATCACCGAGACGGTGTCGCTGTTGGTGTTGGCGACGAACAGCGCGTTGCCGGAGGTATAGAGCGCGGTCGGGTGCAGTCCGACGTCGATGGACTTGACCGCAGCGGACGGGGCCGAGGTGTCGATGACGCTGACCGTGCCGGTGGTCGAGCTGTCGGTGAAGGGGTCGGCGGGCACGTTCGTGCCGTAGGAGTTAAGGGCGGTCTCGTTCGGCTTTGCCTGTCGGCCGCCTTCGTTGCTGACGTAGAGCTTGGTGCCCGTGAACCTGAGCTGACGAGGGGCGATGCCCACCTTCCAGGTCGCCTTGACCGCCCCTGTGGTCGGGTCGAGGGCCGCCACCGTGTTCTGGCCGTTCATCGCGACATACAGCGTGGATCCGTCGGGTGAGTACACCGACCCTGCCGGCAGCGCGGAGTTGCCGTTCGCCTGAGGAAGCGGGAAGCGGGTTGGGGTGCCCAGGGTGCCGTCGAGGTTGACCGGAAAACGGGTGAGGGTATCACTTTGTGAAAGCCAGAGGAACTTGCCGTCGGGTGAGTAGGTCGGGCCTTCCTGGCCGACGCTGCCGTCGGCCAGGGGCTGGTCGACACCAGCAGCTTTGCCGACCCGATAGATCAGCTTGTGGGCAGCGAGGTCGAAGATCTGGAG
Organism: Dermatophilaceae bacterium; assembly: GCA_035655615.1. GTDB lineage: Bacteria > Actinomycetota > Actinomycetes > Actinomycetales > Dermatophilaceae > UBA4719. Next base: position 3,673 of record DASRUA010000045.1, on the reverse strand, counting down.
CACCACACCCCTGTCGGCGCTGCTTGCGGCGAGGAACCGCCCATCGGGGTTGACGGTCGATCCCATGAACTTGCCGTACTCGGTCATCAGACGGTCACCGATCGGCTTGATGACCTGGTTGTCGGAGATCTGGAGCCCGTCGGCGTACTGGGTACCGACGGTGCGGTTACCGAAGGCGTCGGTCGTGGCGTAGGCAATCCCACCACCGGCAAGAGTGAGGGCCACCGTGCTGACCAAGGCGATTCGGACCCGGCGGTTGGTGATGCCGAGCTGTTCGAGGGGGTTTCGCGAGATGCCCCGCCGCTGTTGAGTGACCTGCATGATCATCCTTTCGAGGAGTTGACTGACAACAGGTCGACGAGACCGTCGATCTGCCACAAGGGGTTGGGCGTGTCCCCGGTCGGGGTACGCACATGGAAGTAGCCGTTCACCTCCCTTGGCCCATCACCGTCTGCGACGTACCGCCCCTCTGCGGCTACGTCGAGCTGGTAGATGGCGGTTCCGACAGCGGTGGCGCCCGGGATGTGCCATGACACGACACAACGCCAGTCGTTCCCCGGGCCCTGGTCGTTCCCCTGGGATCCCGCCCGGTAGCAGGACGCACTGGTGCGCAGCTGCTTCTCGGTCACGTCCGGCCGATGGAGCTCACGTAGCTGCAGGCGGTACAGGTGGGCGAACGAGGTCGCCAGTGACTGCTCCACCTTGGGCTTCTCGATCCCAGAGCCAGTCGCGGGCGTCGCCACCGCGACGACCGCGATGCTGGCTCCGGCCAGGGCGGCCAGTGAGAGGGCGCCGACCATCAGCGAGCGGATACCGGACCCGTCGTAGGCAAGGTCGGCGAAGTCCCGGCGGACGAACAGGAGGTAGGCGAGTGTCGTCGCGACCACGACCCAGGCGATGCTGACCAACAGGCCCACGAGTAGTGGTCCGGTCTGCGCCGGGCTGGTGAACAGGCCGCGCCATGCGAGGAACGACTGACTCGGTAGGGCGAGGCGAACGGCGGCGGGCATGGGCAGTAGCTGCGCCGCCTGCAGCAGGAACGCGAGCAGCGCCGGCATCAGCAGGCCCATCGGCGACCGACCCAACACAACGGAGCCGAGCAAACCAACAGCCGCGTAGACGAAGGAGGCGGCCCCCACGCATGCCCAGGCGAGCAGCACCAACAGTGCGCTGTGTCCCGCGTCTATGCTCCCGCCGTCGAGCCCGACGAGTCCCTGGGCGCCGACCGTGGCGATGCCTCCGCCAATACTGGAGATGGCCAAGCCCGCCTCCATGACGACTATCACGGCGGTGCTGGCCAGCGACTTCGCAACGAAGATGCGGCGCGGCGAGCGGACCGCCATGACGAGGTGTCGCCACGTGCCCAGGCGGTCCTCCGCAGCGAACACGTCACCGGCGACGAGCGCTGTCAGTAGTGGAAGCGCCCAGCTGCACGAGAAGCTGAGTACCACCAGCGAGCCAGCCCAGCCGGTGGCGAACATCCAGCGTCCGAACACCGTGTCGCTGGGCAGCGAGCTTTGTTGGCTGGCGGCCGCGATGAAGACGGCTGGCCCGACCCAGCAGGCCGCCAGGAGGATCCGGATCCGCCACTGGGAGAGCAGCTTGACCAATTCGAACCGGAAGCTGGAAACGAGGTCGGCGGGACGGGTGGCGGGACGGTTGGCGGGACGTGCGGCCACCGGCGCCTGCGCCAAGGCGGAGCTCACTAGGCGACCTCTCCTCTGGCCACGGAGTCCTCGGTGCCGGTCAGCACCAAGAACGCTGCCTCCAGCGGCGGCACCACGGGTCTCAGCTCGCGGACCGCCACGCCTGCGCCGACGAGCCGGACGATCAGCTCGTCCACGGCGCTGACCGGACCGCGGGCGATGACGGCGTCATCCTCGGACTCAACGGGGTGGTTCGCCGGCATCACCTCCAGTCCCGGGGTCTGCCAGGCGACGCGGCGGGCGTTGGCTCCATCCGAGGTGACGACCCGGTAGTCGAGACGCCCGCTTTCTGCCGCGAGCTTGCTGACCGAGCCGGAGAAGACCACCCTGCCGCTCGCCAAGATCGTGACCTCGGAGCACAAGGCGGAGAGGTCGTCCATGTGGTGGCTGGAGATCACCACTGCGGCACCCTGAGCAGCCAGGTCACTGAGCACCCGGTAGACATGGCGTTTGCCGGCCGGGTCCAGGCCGTTGGTCGGTTCGTCCAGCACCAGCAGCTGCGGCCTGGTCAGCAGAGCAGCCGCCAGACCGAGCCGCTGGCGCATACCCAGCGAGAAACCGCGGAGACGGCTGTCAGCGACATCCATCAGACCGACCTGCTCCAGGGCGTGGTCGACGTCGCGGGCCCGGTTGGCCCTATAGCCGCGGAGCGCGGCGAGGGCCGCGAGGTTCTGCCGCGCGGTCAACGACGGATAGAGCCCCGGTCCGTCGACGAACCCCGCCACACCCTCCGGCACCCCCAGCACACGGTTGACCGGCGCGCCCAAGATCTCGAGCGTGCCCTTGTCCGCGACGGAGAGCCCGAGCAGGAGTCCAAGCAGCGTGGTCTTCCCGGCCCCATTCGGGCCAACGAGACCGTGCACCTGGCCGCGGGGGATGTCGAGATCTACCCCGTCGAGCCCGACCACATCGGCAAAGTACTTCGTGATTCCACGCGACCGAACTGCGGGCGAACTCTCCACGGTGTCCTCTCTAATCGTCCACTAATCGTCCAAGCGAGAGCGAGGCTAGGCAGGCTGGAAGCTTTAAGAGCGGCTGGAATCTGTACCCGAGGTGAATAACGGGTGTCTCCGTCGCGACACCCTCATCTGTGGCGCCAGGCCTTTCGTGCCAACCTCAAGACGGGCCGCCAACGGTCGTGCGGGCGCGTTGGCCCTGCCCGGCTGGCTGGGGCGCGGTGGTCCTCGTCTCGCCGCGCTGAACGCGGGCGCACTCGGGTCGGGTTGCTGGCGTCCGTGTTCAGCGTCGGCCTGGTTGCGTGGTTCGGGCTGCAGGTCGCGCCGGCGGCGAGAACGACCACGAGGCGCGGCGTCATCGCCAACGCCATCGCCGTCCTCGCCAACGCCGTCATCACCTACAAGGTCATCCACAGCGGCGTGCGCGATGCGCCTTACGCAAAGCGCAGCGACCGCTGAGCCTCGATCCACGGTGAAATTCGTCTCGGCAGCGGGTCGTAACGGGCCAATACCCTTCTACGTCGAAGATTCCCTCTCTACGCGGGTTCTTGTAGTGGCTCGAGGGTGACGTGGTAGCCCATCGCGCGTAGTTGTTCGGATGCTCGTTGGCAGATGTTCCTGGGCGACACAGAGGGGGTGATGCTCTTCGACACGTCGCTCCCCGGGCGGCCCGTGTGGGTAGCGTCTGCGTACCCACGACGCGATTTCCCACACATGCCCGTCGGGATCCCTCACCGAACAAGGTCACACGCCCATCGCGGCATAGAGCGGATGTTGGTCGAAGCCGACCCCTGAGCGGAGTCACACGCGGCGGAAGGACGCAGGTGTCCGAGTTCCTCAGGCTTCAGCTTTCCAGCAGTTCGCGTAGCCGCCGGGCGTTGTGCAGCCGGCTGGAGCCACAGTACTTCCGCGCACCGACATCACCCGGGGTTCTCAATGATCCACGAATGCGTGCGTCATTTCGCCGCGTGTGACTCCGCTCAGGGGTCGGCTTCGACCAACATCCGCTCT
>DASRUA010000044.1:0-3384 GCA_035655615.1 Dermatophilaceae bacterium | reverse complement strand
AGCGGCATCAGGATGCGCCGAAAGATGACGCCGGTACCGGCACCGCACATGCGGGCCGCGTTCTCCAGCGCGGGATCCAGCTGTTCCACGAACGGGGTCATCGTCATGATGACGAACGGCACCGACGGTACGAGGTTCGCCAGGATGACGCCCGACATGTTGCCGGCCAGCCCGAAGCGGTACAAGGCGGTGGCCAGCGGGATGCCGTAGGTGATGGGTGGAACCATGATCGGCATCAGGAACAACAGGTTCAACAAGCCCTTGCCGGGGAAGCTCTTCCGGGCCAGCACGTAGCTTGCGGGCACGCCGATCAGCAGTGAGATGAGCAGGACCGCTCCGGTCACCTCCAGGGTCACCAGGAACACCTGGCTCAGGTCGAACTGCGTCCAGGACTGGGCGTACCACTCGGTGGTGAAACCCTGCGGCCACCACGAGTCGAACCAGGTGCGGCCGAAGGAATTGACCAGAACCGAGCCGACCGTCCCCAACAGGAAAATCATGAAGGCGATCACCCCGCCCCATACGACCCACTGGGTCGGTGTGGCCACAATCCTCGGTGTGCGGCGGCGGATGACGCTCTCGACCGCGGGGTCACTGACCGAAACGCTCATGCCCCCTTGCCTCCTGTCGTTCCGATGTAGAACGTGCGCCGCAGGGCCTGCACCGCCGCGATGACCAGCAACTCGACCGCACCCATGACCATCGCGATCGCGGAGGCGTAGCTGTAGTTGTAGTACGTGTAGGCCTGTTCGTATGCGGCGATCGCGATGACATGTTCATCGCCGTGAGGGTTGCCCAACATCAGCGCCGAGGGGAAAACACTGAACGCCATCACGAACGCCAGGCTGAATGTGGTGGCCAGGCCGGGAGCCAGCAGCGGCAGGGTGATGCGCATGAATCGCTGCCAGGTTGAGGCCCCCAGGGTGGACGCCGCGCGTTCCAATGTCGGATCGATGCCCGAGGTGTAGCTCAGGATCAGCAGAAACGCGAAGGGGAATCCACTCAGGATCAGGGAGAGGAACACGCCCCAATAGTTGTACGTGAGTTTGAGCGGGGTGTTAATCACGTGAATCAGCATGAGGAAGCGGTTCAGCCAGCCGGCGTTGCCCAGGAAGTTGAGCAGGCCTTCTGCGGTCAACACCGTGCCCAGCGTGATCGGCACGACCAGCATGGTCGTGACGGCCCGCTTACCCGGGAACCGGCCCCTCATCCAGTACGCAAAAGGCACCGCCGCCAGCGTGTTGAACAACGTCGCCGGGATGGCCAACCGCAGCGTCAGCCAGATCGTGCTGCTGTAGTAGGAGTCGGCGAAGAACTTGGCGTAATTGCCGAAGATCCCCGGGGTGTCCGCGCTCGGCGTGAGGGACAGACTCAAGCCGTAGAGGAACGGGTAGACGAACAGGGCCACCACGAAGATCACCGCGGGCAGCAGCAGCCACAGCGTCCGGTCGATACCGCGGTCGGCCATCCGGTGCCGCCAGGCGCCCCGCGGGTCTGCCGGGACGACCGAGACCGGCAGCGTGCCCACCGACATCAGGAGCCCCCTTTCGCGACCGCTTCTGGCGTCACTCCCAGGTCAGGGACGCGCGTCACCGTGTTGTCGTCAGCGAAGGCGAGCGTTCTGTCGGCCTCGGCCGCGAGGCTGATCCGCGTGCCGGGACGGAGGTCCTCGTCGGTGCGCACCGTGAGGGTGAGCCTGTTGGACAGGCGCACCTCGGCCACTATCTCGCGGCCCTGGTACTCGACCACCTCGACCATGCCGTTGACCAGTAACCCATCCGAGGTCGCGCCGGGCCCAACCACCTTCAGGTCATCGGGGCGGACGCCCACGATGGTGGCGTCACCGACCTTGAGATCACTCATTGCGGTGGCGTTCACCGCGAGTCCGGACACGTTGACGATGACCCGCTTGCCGTCGACGGCGGTGATCTGCGCCTTGAGCAGATTGCGGTATCCCATGAAGTCGGCCACGAACGCGTTGGCGGGCCGGCTATACAGTTCGCGCGGCGTGCCGATCTGTTGCACCCTGCCCAGGCGCAGGACGACCAGGCGATCGGCCAAGCTCAACGCTTCCTCCTGATCATGGGTCACGTAGACCGTTGTCAGGTTGAGTGCCTGGTGCAGCCGGCGGATCTGGGTGCGCATCTCCAGACGCAGCTTGGCGTCCAAGTTGCTCAACGGTTCGTCCATCAGCACCAGGGGCGGATGCAGGACGACTGCACGGGCGATCGCGACTCGCTGTTGCTGACCGCCTGACAGCTGGCCCGGCAGCTTGTCCGCCTGATCCTCCAGGTGCACCAGTTCGATCGCCTCCGCCACCCGCTCCTTGACCTGGGCCGAGGGGGTCTTGCGCATTTCCAGGCCGAAAGCCACGTTCTTGCGGACGCTCATGTGCGGGAACAGGGCGTAGTTCTGGAAGACCATCCCGAACCCGCGCTTCTCGGGTCGGGTCATGTCGATGCGCTTGTCGTCCTGCCAGATGGAGCCGTGTGTCAGGGGCAGCAAGCCGGCGAGGCAGTTCAGGGCTGTCGACTTCCCACAGCCCGACGGTCCAAGCAGGGCGATGAACTCGCCCTGCTGGATCGTCAGGCTCAGGTCGGTGAGAGCGTTTGCCTCGCCGAAACTGCGTCCGACACCATCGAGCCGCAGTTCGTCGAACTGTTTGCCCGGGGCTACGGTGTCGGTCACTTGGCCGCCTTGGATCCAGCGATGTTGCGGTTCCACAGGTCGAATGCGGCCACCATGGCCGTGTACGGCAAGGGAACGACGGTCGGGTTGTTGGCGATCAGGCCGTCGTACTCGGGGCGGCCGTACTTGGCGATGACATCCTGGCTCGCCTGGGGCGCCATCGAGAGCGTGACATCCTTGATCGCCGGTCCGGGGTAGAAGTAGCCCTTGTCGTAGGCCTTGGCCTGCTGGTCGGGCTTGAGCATCCAGGCGATGAGCCGGACGACAGCGGTCAGCTGGTCTTGCGAAACCCCGTTCGGCACGACGACGTAGTGGGCATCAGTGATCCACTTGAAGTTCTTCAGGGTGCCGACCTTGGCCTCGATGGGTACGGTGCCGAGAGCGCGCGGGTTGATGTCCCACCCGGTGGTGGACATGATCATGTCCACAGAGCCCGAGGCGAGGTCCTTCATGGTCTGCGTCGTTCCGGACGGGTAGACGCTGATGTACGAGCCGAGCTCCGTGAGGTAGGCCCAGGTCTTGTCCCAGCCCTTGGTGGGATCCGTGGGGTCTGTGTCACCCAGGATGTAGGGCAGACCCATCAGCCACGTGCGGCCGGGACCCGAGTTGGCCGGCTGGGCGTACTCGAACTTGTTCGGGTGGGCCTTCGCCCACGCCAGCAGCTCGTCGGCACTGGTCGGTGGGGCGGAGACCCTG
>DASRUA010000043.1:0-3644 GCA_035655615.1 Dermatophilaceae bacterium | reverse complement strand
AGCTGTGCGGCAGTCCCATACCGGTCCTGACCGGCCCAGCGGTACACGGTGCCCGCGCCGAAGCCCTGGAGCTGGCTCATAACGGAACTGCTCACGGCGGCGGTTCCGCCGGCGATGTCGACCCTGGACGGGTTGAGTCTTTTGAGTTCGGCGCTGAGGGTGGCAGGCAGGACCCCATCGTTCGGCACAAGAAGGAGTGGACCGCTCTGTGCGGCGGCAACTGGCCCGGCGGCAAGCGCATCAGGAAAGTTGGTGCCCGATGCGACCGTGACAGCGAACGGTTGTCCCGTGTACTGGGACTGGAAGGCGTACTGCGAAATGGCGACTGCAGTGGCGTAGCGGTCGGCGCCAGCGAGGCGCTGGTGGGGAGTGCGGCAGGCGCGTTCATGATGGAGGCCGCCCCGGCGCGGATCTCGGGCAGCTTGTGATAGAGATACTGGCCCGGACAGACGGTCGAGGCCTGATCTCCTTGTTCGACAGGTCCTGACGAAGGGCCGGCGTCTGTTCGCGGAGGGCACGGGAGAGAAGACCCTCAGGCTGGCTCACACGCAGACGTTCGGCTCGGGCATTGTTGTTCTCGAGTACGAGCTGGGCCGCCACCCGTAGACGGACAACTTCTAGAGGCTTGGCGGCGGCAGGCTGACCCCGAAGCCGGCGACGGCCAGACGCAACAGGACCTGTCCCGGTTTGAGCAGGTCCGCGATCTTCGCCGCACTGAGCACCTCGAGCTCCGCCAGCCGGACGGCATACTCCTGCGGCCCTTCGACCCGCGAGCCGTGCAGCTGGAGGGTGTTGTGCCAGACCTTCTGGCGGGCCTCGCGCAGGAACCGCTTGGAGCCCAGCCGGTTCAGCGGCCCGAGCACGCGGTCGAGCATGGTCGCGCCACCTGTTGCGGTCAGCTCGTCGTCCTCTGCTGCCACCCCTGATGCCAGGACCTTGTCGATGCGCTCGCTGTCACGGCGGCACCGGTCCACCAGCAGGCGGTCGGAGAAGTCGCCGTCGCTGATGACGGCCAGCAGGGCCTGGGGCAGGTCATAGTTGATGTGGGCATTGATGCCGAGCAGCACGTGACGCAGCGGGGGCAGGTCGGGCGATGCGGCAAAGGCCAGTCGCCACGGGCGGGAGGCCTTGTCGCCACCGTCAAGCTCGGCGTCCAGTGCGGTCAGGTACAGGTTGGCAAAGGCCACGTCCCAGCGCTCCACCCACCCGGGATCCTCGAACGAGCCTGACTCGACTGCTTCTGCCACCGCCTTGGTGGTGCGCTGGTAGGTCGAGAGAAACACGCGCTGGTGGTTGAGCCTGGCTGGGAGCCGGTCAAGTCGTTGCTGCATGCCGGCCACCACGGCCGCGATGGGCGACTCGGGCAACCCGGACACACCTTTGCCGAGCGTCGCCATTGTTGCTCCTTCGGGTTGACGGAAACACAGCGATTCTCGTCCGCTCCGGACGTGCTCGGAAGGCCAAGAAGGGGAGAATATGCGGTATGGCGACCGATGGGTCCGCGACCCGTGACGACCGCGTGCTCACCTACACCCGCGGGTTGTCCCTGTTCATCACCCCGTTTCTGTGCTTCACCGCACCCTTCCTGGTCTTCGGTGCCTGGCTCGCCAACCGGCGCTTCGCCGCGCCGGCCGGGGCTGAGGAGCCCCGACTCGGCAGCGTCGCCCGGTGGGTCGTCGGCCTGATCGGGCTTCTTGCACTCGTCCAGGGCATCGTCATGTTCCTCGAGCCCGCCCGCGTCATCCCCATCTGGCCATGGATGCTGACGCCGCTGACGTGTCGCGTGATTGGAGCCATCTTCTGTCTGGGCAGCGCGGGCATCGGAGTGCTGGTCGATCCGAGATGGACCACCGTCAAGCTGATGCTTCAGGTGGAGGCGCTCATGGTCACGCTGATGTTGATCGCGTCGGTGCGTGCGCGTACGGAGTTCGACACCGGCCGACCACTCACCTGGCTGATGCTCGGCGGCTTCGTCGCGGTTCTGCTGGGATCGGTATATCTCTGGTACACGATGGAGACGCGACCGCGGCGCGTCGTGAGAACAGATTACTGACGCCCGATCTCCCTCCTGTTCGGATGAGATTCCCTCCCCTGTTCGGATGAGATCTGGCCAAAGTGCCCGATCCCGTCCCGCGTGTGACCTAACGTCTTATGCGGGACGAGATACATCACCCTGAACACCCCGCCCCAGGGCGGACTGTCTGGGTGAAGTTCCCGGCCCGGCCCGACGAGGGCCTATATCAGTCCCTGCCAGCCAGGCAGGGCGGTTCGCGCGGTCGCCGAATCCCGTCACCCGCGCGGATGGCACGGCACTCTTGCCGACGGTGACGGGAACGGAAGACCCAAGTACGACGGGACACCGCATGTGTCCCTTGGGGTGAAGCCGCAAGCTGCGGCCGGGCACTTTCGACCCGAACCCGACAGGTCACCTTTCGCGGGCGGCTCGAAAGATTGGCCGAACCATGTTCACCACCCAGCTTCGCTCCGCGCTGCCTCAGCGCCTTGTCACCTTGCTGATCGCGGCCCTTCTTGGCCTCACCCTGGCCCTGAACCCGGTGTCCGCCCCGAATGCCAACGCGGCCGTGCCCGCTATCGTCGGCCTCCGTGCCGTCAATGTCGCGGCCGCCCAGGTAGGTGTCCCCTACAGGTACGGGGGAGCAAGCCCCCGGACCGGATTCGACTGCTCCGGCCTGAGCCAGTACTCCTACGGCCGGGTCGGTAAGCGCCTGCCCCGCACCGCCCAACAGCAGTACGCGGCCACGATTCACATTCCTTGGGGCTCAAAGCGCATGGGCGATCTCGTCTTCTTCTACTCCGGCCGCACGATCACCCACGTGGGGGTCTACGCCGGAAACTGGTATGTGTACGCCGCACCGCACACGGGTACGCGCGTGAAGAAGCAACGGATCTATAGCACGCACGTGGCCTTCGGCCGGGTCCGCTGACCCGGCTCCATGCAGATCATCTCGAGTGCATGTTGATCTGATCGGGCAGTTTGGAAACACGCGGCCAGAGGTGGCCCCAGTTCTTCCTGTGCGTCGAACTGGCGGCCGCCTTCGGCTGAGCAGCCCCCGCGGGCGAGCCCTCACGCGGGGTTTCCGGTCTGCTCATCGATGCTCGGCCAACAACGGTGGACTCGTCCAAGTCTCACATCGGGTCCCCGAACACATGTCCAGGCGGCCAACCCACCAGACTTGACCAGGATGGCGACCACCCGGGATGCCAGTTGATCCCGATGCCCCACCGGTGAGCCACCACCTTGCCCCACGACAGAGGACTCAATGAACTCGATGTTCGATACCGTGCTCGCCCCACTGGAGTGGGTCGTGGCTTGGCTGATGGTCGGCTTCCACACGCTCTTCACGGCGATCGGTCTGCCTCCTGCCGCCGGGTTTACCTGGGCCTTGTCGATCGTGGGCCTGGTGATCGTCATCCGGATCATCCTGATCCCCTTGTTCGTCAAGCAGATTCACGCCTCTCGGCGGATGCAGCTGATCCAGCCCGAGATGCAGAAGATCCAGAAGAAGTACAAGGGCAAGACCGATCCTGAGTCCCGGCAGGCGATGACCCAGGAGACGATGGGTCTGTACAAGCGCACGGGGACCAACCCGTTCTCGTCCTGTCTGCCGATCCTGCTGCAGTCG
>DASRUA010000042.1:0-29661 GCA_035655615.1 Dermatophilaceae bacterium | reverse complement strand
ACCTCGGTGGTGTTCATCAGCGCGCCACCAGCGGTCACCGAGCCCTCGAAGATGACCGGCCGCAGGTTGGCGCGGGCCGCATAGACCGCCGCCGTGTAACCAGCCGGACCCGAACCGATGATGATGACGTCACGAACCTCGGCGCTCATGGCTCATCTCCGTCTTCCTTCGTAGCTCACGCTTGACTGTCCCCGGGGGGTGGGTGCGTATTTCGGGTGGGTGCTGTCTGCTCTCAACCGATCCTACGGCGGGATTGTTCCGACCGGACCACGGCCCGCGGAGTCGCGACCAACGACGGTGCCGCACTCTCCATTCAGGGCAGCGGCGTGGCCGGGCGCAATACTGCCGGATCTTTGTGTGAGCACTGGCGACCCACGGCGTAGGCAGTGGGGGTGCCATTCCTGGTGGCCACGATGATCACGGCGGGTTGTCCTTCGTAGAACGCGACGTCGGCCTGGACCACCTGCGCGCCTGCTGCGCCGATTGCGTTCAGGCACTCCGTGAGCCCAGAGGTCGTGCCTGCAGGTCCGACGCTGGATGACTTGGCGGCCGTCGGCTGGAATGGGGCGCGGCGAAGGGCTTGGACCTGCATCTCGAAGTCTGCCCGGGTGTATCGGGTCCCGGATAGACCGATCTGAACGAGCGATGGGGTCTCGACGCGGCCGGCCAAGGCCGGGGCCTTGTCGGCGGCACTGGGCGGAGCCCCAGAGGTTGCCCCTGTGCCGCTTGAACTGCCGGCCCCAGCCGTGCTGACGATCGCGGCACTGCCACTGATCGCGGTGGTCTGGTGCACCGGGAACATGTTGTTGCCAACAACTGCCATAAGGGCGACAACGGCTGCCGCGCCGGCTATCGCCAGCAGGAGCCTTCCGGGGCGGCGCCGCGTGCTGGCGAGCATTGGGGTCACCGGGTCACCCGACATCCTGGCGACGCGCTGGGACTGTTCGGCGGCCAGGCTTGCGTTGATCCGCTCGACCAGGTGCTCCGGCATGGGGTCGGGCTCGGGCAGCGAAGACAACAGGGCGCGAACACCTGTGGGGTCGTCATCGCGAGACGGCTCTGATCCCATGGGGATGTGGGGCTTGATCAGGGTGTTCACCTCGATGCTGGTTCGCGAGACGGTTGGTGATGGCGAGCGTGAAGCCTCATCGGCATGTCCGGGGCATGTCAGACCTGAATACGCCGACGAGGGTATGACGTCAGGGGGATGTCATTGGTTCCTTCGGAGCGGGACTTATGGGCGTGTCTGAGGGCGCCTCGAGTCCCAGCAAGGGGACCATTGCGGCTCTGCCTCGTGCGCAGCGGGACTTGATGGTGCCCTCAGCGACATCAAGGATGCTGGCCGCCTCGGCGATCTTGAGCCCGTGCATGTCGACCAGGATCAGTGCCATCCGCTGGCCCTCTGGCAACTGCTCCAACGCCGCTCGGACGTCGAGCCTCACGTCGACGCTGTGATGGTGGTCGTGGGTATCAGCAAGGACGCTCAGGTCGGCGTCCGGCAGATCTACGATGGGCTTGATCCTGCGCAGCCTGTCCAGGCAGGAGTTGACCACGATCCGATGAAGCCATGTCGTGACTGCGGCTTCCCCCCGGAAGGAGTCGGCGCCCCGGAAGGCGGCGATGAACGCTTCCTGTACGGCATCGGCGGCCAGCTCCGGGTCGCGGGTGGTCCGCACGGCCAAAGCCCACATCTGATCACGGTGGCGCCGAAAGAGCTCACCGAAGGCTTCCGGGTCGCCCGCACAGTGTGCCGATAGCAGCTCGCGGTCCGGAAGCTCGCGCAGGTCGTCAGCTGAGTGCCACATCACGGCGCACTCAGCGGAGCGCGATCTCCGAGATCGAGGCACCGAACTGACCGCTATCCGGGGCCAGCGCGGTGAACCAGACGATGACGTACTGCGCTTCCGGCATGGTGCTGGCGGCCTTGAGGTCCATCCGCCCGGTTGCCGCACTGGCGCTGCCGATCTCGGTGGCTCCGGCAAGGTCTGGACTGGTTGCGGCGTAGACCGTGACGTCCAATGGTCCGTTGGCAAGGTCGATGGTGACCTGATGGACTGAGGTCGGCTGGCCGAGGTCCAGGAGCAGCCCCACGCCCTTCTTCAGATTGCCGAACTGAGCGCTGTTATAGAGCTCGGAAGTCCATGTGGTCGCGGGGTTGCCGTCGTAGACCTTGGCTGCCTGGGAGTTGCTCTCGACCTGGTCGCCCTGAGGGTCGAAACCGGTGGCCGACAGGATGGCGATGGGTCCACCCGCCGTCGCCCCTGCCTGCGGTGCCGGCGAGGCAGGCACCGTGACAGCTGGGGCACTCACGGTCACTGTGCGCTGCGTGGGCGTGCTCAGGCTCAGGCCGCTGGGGCCGAACAAGCCGTGGTATCCAAAGAACAGTGCCATTGCCACGAACGCGGTTACGATGAGCATGACGATCTTGGTCTGGCCACGGCTTGGCGGCAGCGCCGTCGAAGCAGGCAGCAACGGCAGGGGCGGCCCGATGTCGTCGAAGCTCGAGAGGCCCACCGGCACCCTCCGCTCACTCGCGTGATTGGACTCGGCTCGGGCACTCTTCTGAGCCGTACCTCTGGCGAAGGTACCCAGCTTGCCACCGAGCACGCCAGCGGTCGCACCTGCGCTGGTGAGAGCGGCTCCGAGCGCTCTGGTGGTGGCCGCACCTGCTGCGGCCGCCTTGTCCCCGACCGTCGCGGGGGTTGCCACCTGGTCCAGGCTCTCCGGCTGGGGCGCAGTCTGTGTTGGTTCGAGAGTTTGTGTTGGTTCGAGAGTCCGTCTTGGCTCAGGGGAGGGGTCCAGGGGTGGAAAGTCGTAGCGTCCGACGGCAACTGTCGGCTCCGTGCCAACCGCGACGGCCGGAACGATCGGCGGAACGATTGCCGGAACATCGGGAGAGGCGTCGCCTGAGCTGGGCAGGCGCAGGACGACGGTGGGGTCGACGCCAGCTCGGTGGACCCTTTCACGTGGCCAGGGAGCGATCCTGTTGGCCACGACCCCCGGTGTCAACGGACCGGCAGCCTCGTTGAGCGTCATGCGACACAGGGCATCGAGATCGTCGGGGATGCCTGCGACGATCTCGGACGGTGCAACCGCTCCGGCGAACACCCGCGGTGCGGGCTCGACACCAGAAATCTCTTCGTCCAGCGGCCACCGACTGGTCAGGGCGGCATACACGATTGCCACAAGGCTGACGGCGTCTCGACGCAATGCCGCAGCGGAGTCCGGCTCGTGCTCATCGGGCCCGTCGATTGCTGCGGCGATCGCCACGCCGCTGACCCTGATCGCGCCGTCGGGGGCGATCAGGATGTGGTGCGGAGTCAGGCGAAGATGGTGAAGGCCGCGCACGCCTGCGGCTTCCAGGCCTTTGGCCGTCTCACCGGCGACGCGGCGGGCCTCTTCCGCGGGCAGTGGCCCCTGGAGCAGGATCGAGGCCAGCGACTCCGAATCGTTCATTGCCTCTTCGACGATGAACGAGTTGTCGTTCTGGGTCCCGACATCGAGGATGCGTACCAGTCGGGCGTCCTCAACTCCTGCGGCCCGCCGGGCGGCGTCCAGGACGCCGGCGCGGTTGGGGTGTTCGGCGTCGACGATGGTGAGCGCGACGGCGCGTCGGAGTGTGGTGTCATGAGCGGACCAGCACTCGAGGTGAAGATCTTGCGACAGGCGGCGGCGCAGGGCATAACGACCCCCGAGGACCGTTCCTGGGCCTACGCCTTGCACCCCTGCTCCTGTCTGTGTCCACATCCAGCGCGGTTCATAGCGATTGCGTGAGTCTTCATCCTAGGGCGCACTCAGCGTTTGGGGAGGGCTCTTCGCACGCGCGCCAGAACGGGTCCTGCCAAGTCGTCGATCTCATGAACGCGCAGTCTGCGCGCCACAACCACGTAGACAGCGGCGAACACCAGACCTCCGGCCACCAAACTCACAGGACTGTAGAGCTTTCCCTCCATGATCTGGGCCAGGCCAAACTGCACGATCAAGGCCGCGGCGCCGGCAACCAGAGATGCGGCACCGAGTCGAACATATGTCCGAGTCACCTCACTCAAGGGCAGGCCGTTGAGTCGCCGCCGGACCAGGACCAGTCCGATCCCCACCGCGGCGAAGTTGCTGAGGGCTTGACCTGCGCCCACGCCCACGACGATCCAGCGCAGCGGAAGCAACAGGCTGGCGAGGTTGGCCAGGGTCGCGATGACGGTGACCACGACCGTCAGCCTGAACGGCGTCTTGGCGTCCTCGAACGCGTAGAAGACCCGCTGTAGCAGGAACAGGACGCCGTACGGCACCAGACCGACCATCATCGCCATCATGACAGTGGCGATGCCCCGGGTACTTGCCGCGCTGTTGCCCGCAAAGAGGGTGGCTGTTGCGGCGAAGCCGAGGACGAACGCACCCACCGTGGCGGGGACCGTGGCGACAGCGGTCAGCCGCATGCCTCTGTCCACGTCGGCGCGGACCTCGCTGAGGTTGCCGGCGCCGGCGGCCCTGGACATCCGGGTGAACAGAGCGGTGACCAGCGTCACCGTCACGAGCGAGTGCGGGAGCATGAAGATCAGAAAGGCGCTGGTGTACGAGATCTTGCCGGGCACGTCGACGTTTGCGGAGGCTCCGGCCTGGCCGGCGAAGGTCGCGACCTTGGAGGTGATGACGAAACCCGCAGATGAGACTCCCAGGGCGGCGAAGGTCCACAGGGCCACTCTCGACGCGGTGCCCAGGCCAACTCCGCGAAAGCCCCACCGGGGCGTGTACCGGAACCCGGATCGCCACAGTGGCACGACGAGCACCAGCGCCTGGGCGACGATCCCCAGCGTGGCGCTTCCGGCGAGCACCCAGATCATCGGAGAGGACCAGCTGTCGGGGACAGCCTGACGTGGGAACTCCAACAGGAAGTACGCCATCCCGCCGATGGCGACGATGTTCGCCAGGACTGGGGCCCACATGTATGCCGCGAAGTGGTTGCGGGCGTTGAGCACGTTTCCCAGGAGTGTGTACAGCCCGTAGAAGAAGATCTGCGGCATGCAGATCAGCGCGAAAGCGGTGCTCAGCGATCGCACGTCCGCGTTCCACCCCGAGCTGTAGAGCCTGACCAGCAACCCTGCGCCCACCGTGAAGACGACAGTGATGACAGCGAGGCCGGTGATCGAGATGGTGAGCAGACGGTCGACAAAGTCACGTCCACCGTCCGCATGACTGGCGGCGCGGGTGATCTGAGGGACCAGGACCGCGTTGATGACGCCACCTGCGAGCAGGAGATAGACGATGTTGGGCAGGGTGTTGGCCACATCCCACGCGTCACCCGACAGCCCGGCCCCGACGACCGCCAGCTGCATCGAGGCTCGGACCACGCCCAGAACCCGGGAGGCGATGACACCCGAGGCCATCCCAGCCGTGGAGCGCGCCAGGCTGGCTTCAGCAGAGTCCGGAAGCTCGTCTGGCGAGCTTGGCCCTTCCGGCGAGACCGGCGGGATGGGCGAGCCTCCCGGAAGAGGCGAGCCGGGCGGGATGGGAGAGCCGGGCGGGAGGGGAGAGCCGCGCAGGATAGGCGAGACAGGCGCGTCGTTGTTGCTGGACTCAGTCATTGAGTGGGGGCTCCTGCGCGTCGGGTCGAGAGGCGCGGGTGGATCCGCGACGTAGAGATCGTTGGGTGCCGAGCACCAGAACAATGCCGGCCAGGCCCCCCAGAACCCAGTAGAGCCAGGTGCTGGGGGGTTGTACGCGCACCGGGAAGTTGGTGGTCTCGCCCAGTGGCGTGCCCTTTCGAGTGGTCAGCGTGGTCTCCACATTGACCAGCCCGGCCGCGATGGAGGTGACCTCCAGCTTCACGTTCGCCCGGCTCTTTGGGCCTATCTTCAATGGCCCGGGCTGCTGTTCGATCCGCAGCCGCGGTTGGGCCGGGGTCAGGGTCAGGTGCACGTCGTGGATCGGGACGGCGAGGTCGTTGACGACGGTGACCTGCACCTGTCCCCGGTCGGCGAAGAAGTTCACTGAGCTCGGCGCCACCCTCACACTGTTGTTGACCGTCTCGATCGCCGACGTCGTGGCAGCGTCGATGCCGGTGAGTCCCTTCGGGTGGTCACGCCAACGTGCGGATAGCTCCTGTACCTGGGCGTCGGTCCAGGTCGACGCGAAGAGCTGCCCGTCGCCCAGGATGCTGGCGATGCCCCCGATGGTGGACAGCGTGTCCTGGATCGTCGCAAGCTGACCCGAGTTCAACGGGGAGGTGCCAGGGTTCAGTGGATCCGGAGTTGCCGGCTTGGTCGTCGGCGAGGTTGGCTGGGAGGTTGCGCTCCCGGTCGTGCTTTTGCCCGGGACCTCTGGGGCCATCTTCTCGCTTGCTCCCAGGAGCTGCCCGGTGGACGCCGGGACCAGCCACGGCGCCTTGGCAACGGCCGCGAAGAGGGATCGCAGCACGCTGGGGTCACCGGCGAAGCTCCTGGGCTCGGCGACCAGCACCGACCGGTTGCGGGTGCCTGGCCGTTCGCCGAGCAGGGCCATGGAGTCGGCCAGGAATCGCTGGATGGTGATGGGGCCGTTTGCCTTCGAGGAGGTCTGGGCGACCGTCCTGCTGAGGGGCTCGTCATAGGCCAGCAGAGCCAGCCCGGTGGAGGACTTGCGGCTCGCGTCGGAGGTGGGGCCGTTATGGCTGGTCAGGGTCGAGGCGGAGGTCACCGCAGCCGTCAGCCCGGGAGATGCGAACGCGCTCCGTAGCCGGGCCTGGGCCTGGGGAGTCAGCGTCCCGGTGACCGGCCAGGCGATGTCGGAGCGAGCCGGGCCCACGGCGACGTCCAGGGTTGACGGGTGGCTGATCAGTGCAGTGAGGTTTTGGTTCCCCGAAGCGAGGGGAAGGAGGGCGGCTAGGTCCGGGTCGGCATACGGAAGAGACCAGAGGGTATGCCGCGGCGCGGCTGCCTTGAGCCGCGCAGCGAGCGCAGTGGTCACCCCGGTCAGCGGATCCGGAGTTGCGGTGCTATCCGGAGTGGGTGGCTGCGACGCGCCCGAGGTCGGCGTCGACTCAGTCGCCGAAGCGTCCAAGGCGGGCGGTATCTGGCTCGGGCCCAGAATTGCCGGATCGATGGCCCAGGTGACATTGGCGTTCTCGGTGCCCTGGATCAGTCGGTCCAGACGTGAACCCGGCCCTATGGCTTTGGTCCACGCGGCGGTCCGGGCGGGGCTGGGCGTTCCGTGAAGCGCCGGGTCGGGATCGAGGGTGAGTGGCACGAGCCAGGCTATGGACAAGGGTTCGAACGCCTTGATCGTGGCCAGGGTGGGCAGGAACGTGTGCACGTCACCGGATTCCTGCGTTCCGGCGGACGTTGTCCCGACCACCTCGACACGCAGAGCCAGGACTGCGAAGGAATCACGATGGCTGATCGCGGTCGGCGGGACGGTGAGGGTGAACACGGCGACGGCGCCTGCCGCGAGGGTCGTGCCGACTGACTTGCTGGCGACCTCCGTCAAAGGCAGGTCACCTGTGGAGGCGGCCCAGTCGGACACGGCCTGGCGACTGGTCAGAGAGAGCTGCCCGATCGAAGCGCTTGCCACCGGTGAGGTGATCTCGACGCCGCTCGAGTTGCGGACGCTTCCGGTGATCGTGATCGGGGCCTTGGGGACCGCGATCGTGGGCGTGATAGTCGTCAGAGAAACAGCCAGAGGTTGCGGTGGGGCCGCGACGGGGCTCAGCTCGGCAACAGTGGGCAGGGTGGTGGCTGCGGTGGCTGCGGGCACCGGCGAGAGGATCGGCAGCACCGAGATCGTTAGCAACGAGATCGCCAGCAAGGTGGCTGAGGCGGCTCGCCCGGGTTCCCGCCGCCGCTTGTGCGCCCTGCTTCCAGTCACGTGGCTCCCGCCAGGCGCACCCATGCCTCGTGGGCTATTTGGCGCTCGTTGGGGAAGGTGAGTTCGGTCTGAACCTCGCCGAGCGGGAACCACGCCACATCGATGGCCTCGGCATCCGGATCGCCTTCGATGCTCAGCTCACCGCCGGTGGCTTCGAGAAGGTAGTGGTGGACGATCTTGTGAACACGCGTGCCGGAGGTGGAGAACCAGTAGTCGATGGTGCCAAGTGAGGCCAGGACGCGGCCAACGATCCCGGTCTCCTCGGCCACCTCGCGCACGGCTGTCTGTTCCAGCGTCTCGTCGCTCTCGACATGCCCTTTGGGAAGGCACCACTCGACCCGGCCGGCACGGTTGCGACGGGCGATGACCGCAATGCGCGCGACCCCGTCCTCTACGTCGATGATGACCCCGCCCGCGGAGACCTCCTCCACCTCCGGCAGCCGGTGTGGCAGCCGGTGTGGCAGCAGGTATGGCAGCTGGGTCGGCTGCGGCGGGCTGGAAGTCATTACATAACTGTAGCCAGCGTTGGGCGTGACCCGGTTCGGGCTCGTCGATGGACGGCAACGCCTGACTGCGCGTCGCCGTCACCTACGCTTGGTTCTCGTGGCTGCCTCCGATCCGACCAGTGCCCTGCTTCGTGAGGCCGTACGTCGGCTTGCTCCGGTCCTGCCGCTGCTGACCGACCTGGGCTCCCGGTTTGTTGAGGCCGGTCATGAGCTCGCCCTGGTGGGCGGGCCGGTGCGCGACGCCTTCCTGGGTCGCGTATCGCCGGACCTGGATCTGACCACGTCTGCCGGACCTGATCAGACCGAGGCGATCCTGGCCGGCTGGGCGGATACGAACTGGGACGTGGGCCGGGCCTTCGGCACGATCGGTGCCCGCAAAGGCAACCACGTCATCGAGGTGACCACGTATCGTGCCGATGAGTACGACCACGTCAGCCGAAAGCCCGTGGTCGCTTTCGGCGACAACCTGCTCGATGACCTTGCCCGCCGGGACTTCGCGATGAACGCCATGGCGATGCGGCTCCCCTCGCTGGAGTTCGTGGACCCCTTTGACGGACTTGCCGATCTGGAGCGCCGGATCCTGCGGACGCCCGGCGCACCCGAAGTGTCCTTTGGTGACGACCCACTGCGGATGATGCGTGCCGCACGCTTCGTTTCTCAGCTGGGGTTCACGGCGGCGCCGGGGGTCGTTGCCGCGATGGCCGAGATGGCGTCTTCGCTGGAGATCGTGTCGCCGGAGCGAGTCCGCGACGAGTTCGTCAAGCTCATCATGGGCTCTGCCCCGCGCCAGGGACTGGCGCTCTTCGTCGAAGCCGGCCTGGCCGGGTACGTCCTGCCCGAGCTACCGGCGCTCAAGCTTGAGGTGGACGAGCACCACCGGCACAAGGACGTCTACGAGCACTCGCTGACCGTGCTCGAACAGGCCATTGCCCTGGAGGGCCCCGCTGATGGGCCGGCTTCGTCCGTCCCCGGACCGGACCTGATCCTTCGCATCGCCGCGCTGCTGCATGACATCGGCAAGCCGGCCACCCGCCGTTTCGAGGACGACGATGACGGCGCAGGTGGCGTCAGCTTCCATCATCACGAGGTGGTCGGCGCCAAGATGACCGCGCGCCGGATGAAGGCGATGCGCTTCGACAAGGACACCATCAAGGCCGTGTCCCGCCTCGTCGAGTTGCACCTGCGCTTCCACGGCTACGGCGACGGCGAGTGGACCGATTCAGCGGTGCGGCGCTATGTCACTGACGCCGGGCCTCTGCTGCCACGACTGCACCGCCTGACCCGATCGGACTGCACGACGCGCAACGTGCGCAAGGCACGTAGCCTCTCGCGGATCTATGACGACCTCGAAACCCGTATCGCCCGTCTGCTGGAGCAGGAGCAGCTCGACGCGGTTCGGCCCGAGCTGGACGGCAACGAGATCGCCGAGATCCTCGGGATAGCTCCGGGACCGGTGCTGGGCCGCGCATACAAGCACATGCTTTCTGTCCGGATGGATCAGGGTCTCATCGGTCGAGAGGCAGCGGTCGAGGCTCTGCGGGCGTGGTGGGCGGAGCAGCCCGAGTCGAACACCACGACCTGAACACCACGACCTGAACACGCCTTGGTGGGTTCCTTGCTGAGCTTGCTCGTTGTGCCAACGGGCGTACATGGGCAGATGTGCTTAGCCAACCTGTGGATAAGCAAGTCCCGACTGTGGATAACCAGGCTGTTCATAACGCTGCTGTGCATAACGGAGTGGGTGGTCTTCTCGTTCGTGCGAGCATCCCGTGGTGATCGATGCCGGGTTGACAGTCCTGTTCTGCGGTGAGGAGTTCCCTGTGCTGGCAGGTCGTCAGCTAACGATCGGGCGCTGCGGTGACGTTGAGATCGACGACAACCCGTACTTGCATCGCACCTTCCTGGTGGTCCTTGAACAGGGCGGCCTGTGGTGGCTTTCCAACGTCGGGTCGACGCTGACGGCGACGGTCGGTGACGACACGGGGTTGTTGCAGGCGTGGCTCGCGCCGGGGGCCCGGATCCCGTTGGCGCTGACCCGGACCCTGGTCTGGTTCACCGCTGGGCGGACCACGTACGACTTCGAGATCATCGTGGATCATCCGGCCTTCGTCCCCGTTGACATGGACACTCTCGAGCAGGACCAACGCGGTGAGATGACCGTCGGTCGCGTCTCGTTCACGCCGGACCAGAAGCTGCTGATGGTTGCGCTCTGTGAGGGCTCGTTGTCCTGCAGCCGGCCGGGCACCAGCCAGATCCCGTCCTCGGCGGCCGCTGCCGCGCGGATCGGCTGGACCGTCACCAGGTTCAACCGCAAGCTGGACAACGTCTGCCAGAAGCTGGCCGACGCAGGGACCCGGGGACTACACGGCGGAATCGGCCGGCTGGCGACCAACCGCAAGTCCCGTCTCGTCGAGCACGCGTTGTCCACCCGGCTGGTGACGGCCGGCGACCTGATGCTTCTGGACGGCCGGCAGAATCCGTGAAGCTGAAGTTCGCGCTGCTCTCTGACGGCCAGGACAGCCGGGATCTGGTTGCGACCATCGACGCTTCGACCACAGTGGGGGATCTGGCGACCTATCTCGTGAACGCTGACCCCTGTCGGCCTTCTCCGGAGGGGCCGGTGGATTCCTTCGATGATGGTCCGCGTGCTGTGGGTGCAGGGGGTGCACTGGCTACCCGGGGTGCATCGGGTGCGCTTGGTGCAGGGGGTGATGGTGAGCTCGCCAGGGGTGAAGGCGAGCTCACCCTGGCGCTGGTTGACCAGAACCACCGGATGGTCGACGCGCAACTGACCATCCCGGAGAGCGGCCTGCGCTCGGGTGTCACGATTGCCGTCATCCGCCGCGGCCACTCCGTCCTCGACCCCGGTCCTCCCGTTGCGGTGGCCCGCATCGTCGCCGGTCCGGATTCCGGCAAGGAGTTTCCCCTGTGGCGGGGCACGGCCTACATCGGTCGCGGACATGGCGCCGAGATCCGGCTGAGTGACGCCTCGGTCTCACGCCGTCACGCCAAGCTGGTGGTCGCCGGGGTGCCAGGGGTCATGCCGGTCAGGCAAGGCATGCAGGTAGTGGAGGTCGTGGACCTCGGGTCGGCCAATGGCATCTCGGTTGGCGGCGCTGAGGTGCCACGCGCGGTCCTCAAGGCCGGTGATCGAGTAAAGCTCGGCGACACCGAGGTCGAAGTTCGCCTGATCAAGACCCGCGGCGGGGTGCTCATCGGTAGCTCGGCGGTCCCCGCGGATTCGGCGGACCTGGTGTCCGCGGCGGATTCGGTGGACTCGCTGTCCGTGGCCTTCACACGGTCGCCGCGTATCGCGCCGCTGTTCGAGGGCCGCCAGTTCGACCTGCCCGATCTGCCCGAACGCCCCAAGCCTTCGCGGATGCCGTGGCTGGCCATGATGTTTCCGGCGCTCATGGGCATGGGCCTCTTCGCGTTCACCAGGAGCCCCTACTCGCTGATGTTCGTGCTCATGTCGCCGATGATGATGCTCGGCAACCATGTCGAGCAGCGTCGGGGAGGCAAGAAGGACTTCGAGAACCAGATGCGGGACTTCCGCGAGGACGTCGAGGTCGTGGCGACGCAGATCCGTGAGTCCCTCGAGGTCGAGGCCGATCAGCGTCGCACGGAGCACCCGTCCGGCGCAGAGTGTGCCGAGATGGCCCGACGGCTCAGCTCGCTGCTGTGGACCAGGCGGCCAGACATGCCTGGGTTCCTGCAGCTCCGGCTCGGCCTGGCGACGTTGCCGTCGCGTAGCTTGATGAAGATGCCGGTGGTCGGCCGTTCAACGGCGCAGGCGTGGAGCGAGCTGGCCGGGTCGGTGGAGGGCTTGTCGGTCGTTGCAGGCGTCCCGGTTGTCGTCGACCTGCTGAGCACAGGAGCGATTGGCGTGTCGGGTGCTCGCCGTGTCGCGCTTCCGGCGGCCAGATCTCTCGTGCTTCAGGCGGTGTCGTTGCACTCACCGGCTGAGCTGGTCGTGACCGCTTTCGCCTCGACCACCACGGCGCATGACTGGGACTGGCTCAAGTGGGTGCCGCACGTGACGTCGCCGCAGAGCCCGATCTCGGCAGGCCATCTGGCCAGCACGGGCCCGGCTTGTTCGTCGTTGTTGTCCCAGCTCGAGGGCCTGATCTCGGCAGCGGGTGAGCTCGACGGGCCCGGTGAGGACCGGCGCCGTTCCCTTCCGTGCGTGCTCGTGCTGGTCGAGGACGATGCGCCGGCTGAGCGAAGTCGGCTGGTCCAGCTCGCCGAGAGAGGCTGGTACATGGGCGTCTGCGTGCTGTGGATCGCGCCATCGACACCCGCACTGCCGGCGGCCTGCCGCGTCTTCCTCGAGGTGGAAGGTACCGGTGGCAACGCCGGGTACGTCAAAGAGGGCAAGCTCGTCACGGCGGTGGCCGTGGAGGCGGTCAGCCTGGAGCAGACGCTGGTCGCTGCTCGTCTGCTGGCTCCCGTCGAGGACTCCGGCGCGCTGGTCGATGACGCCGGCGATCTGCCCCGGGCTGTGTCGCTGCTGACGCTTGCCGGCACCGAGCTCGCCCGTTCCGAGAACGCCGTTCTCGAGCGCTGGGGTGAGAGCCGCTCCATTCTCACCGGCCCGTTTGCCCCGGAGACGCCCCAACGGAGGGCCGGCAACCTGCGAGCCATCATCGGGCAGTCGGCGCAGGGGACCTTCTCCGTGGACCTGCGCGCGGACGGCCCACACGCGCTGGTCGGTGGCACCACGGGAGCAGGCAAGTCGGAGCTGCTGCAGGCCTGGATCCTCGGTATGGCGTCGGCGCACTCCCCGCAGCGGGTCACCTTCCTGCTGGTGGACTACAAGGGCGGGTCGGCGTTCCGCGACTGCGTGGAGCTGCCACACACCGTGGGTCTGGTGACCGACCTGTCCCCGCACCTGGTCCAGCGGGCGTTGGCCTCACTGTCCGCCGAGCTGCGCCATCGTGAGCACCTTCTGGCTCAGTACGGGGCCAAAGACCTCGTCGAGCTCGAGCAGCGCGGTGAGGTCGACGCGCCTCCGAGCCTGGTGATCGTCATCGACGAGTTCGCAGCCCTGGTCCAGGAGGTCCCGGAGTTCGTCGAGGGTGTCGTCAATGTGGTCCAGCGCGGCCGTTCCCTGGGTGTGCACCTGATCCTTGCGACACAGCGGCCGGCCGGCGTTATCAAGGACAACCTGCGTGCCAACACCAACCTGCGCCTCGCGCTCAGGATGGCCGACGAGAATGACAGTGCCGACGTTCTCGGTTCGACCGTGGCCGCCTCCTTCGACCTGGGTCTGCCCGGCCGCGCCGTATCCAGATGCGGGCCCGGGCGCCTGACGTCGTTCCAGACCGGGTATGCCGGCGGCTGGACCTCCGACACGCCCCCACCACCGGAGATGCGGGTCGAGACGCTGAACTACGGTCTTGCTCAGGTGTGGGCGCCGCCGGTCAACGAGACGGACCGTGATCACGTCACGGTGGGCTGCGGCCCGACAGATATCCAGCGTCTCGTGGCGACCATTCGGGTCGCCGCCAAGACAGCCGAGCTGCCGGAGCCTCGCGTGCCCTGGTTGCCTGAGCTGCGTCCGGTCTACGATCTCGCCAGCCTGCTCACTGCTCGGTGCGACGACGAGCTGATATTCGGCGTGGCGGACGACCCGGACAACCAGGCTCAGCCGGTGGTCGGGTTCCACCCTGACAGGGAAGGGAACCTCGCGGTATTCGGCGCCAGCGGATCGGGTAAGAGCGTGTTCCTGCGGACCATCGCGCTCGCGGCCGGGTTCTTGGCCGGTGGGGGTCCGTGCCACGTCTACGGCATCGACTTCGGCAACCGGGCGCTGTCCATGCTCGAGTCGCTGCCGCATGTGGGCAGCATCGTGCCCGGCGCCGATCACGAGCGCCTCACCCGACTGCTGATGTTTCTGCGCGACACGATCGACGACCGGGCGGTGCGTTACTCCCGGGCCAGTGCAGCGACGCTCACCGACTACCGTCGCCTCGCCAATGCCCCCGACGAGCCGCGCCTCATCGTGCTGGTGGACGGCCTGGCAGCCTTTCGTGCGGCATACGAGAGGGGCGGCAGGGTCCGCTGGCTGGACCTGTTCACCTCGCTGGCCGCCGATGGCCGTCCGGTGGGCGTGCACTTCGTGATCTCGGTAGACCAGCGCACCGGCATGCCGAACGCGTTGGCCTCCGCTGTTCAGAGCCGGTTGGTCCTGCGGATGGCCCACGCCGACGACTACGGCTTTCTTGGCGTTGCCGGCGACGTTCTGAGCAAGGATTCGGCGCCGGGTCGAGGCTTGCTCAACGGTGCCGAGGTCCAGTGCGCGGTCCTGGGAGGCACCTGCGAGGTGGTGACCCAGGCGCGTGCGGTGGTCGAGTTCGGTGACGCGATGCGCCTGGCCCCGTCAATGATTCACGGGGGCATGAGCGAGGCATCCCCGATTCGCAGCCTGACCCACCGCGTTCTGATGGATGATCTTCCCGCTGAGGTCGAAGGACGTCCCGTGCTAGGGGTTGGTTCGACGGGTCTGTCGGCATTGCCGTTCGAGGCGCGAGGATCGTTCGTGGTGACCGGTCCCTCCGGCAGCGGGCGGACCACGAGCCTGGCGTCGCTGGCCCGGTCCCTGCGTCGTTGGAACCCGGCCATGACGCTCCACCTCGTCACCCCGAGACGCTCCTCCGAGCTGGCTGTTCTTCCGGACTGGACGGAGGTCGTGGCCGGTACGGATGAGATCGTCGCGTTGGCCGCTCGACTGCAGGGGGAGCTCCAAGAGGGTCGTCATCGGGGACCGATGTCGATTGTCGTCGAACGGATGGATGACCTGGCCGGCACTGCCGCAGAGCTCCCCCTGACGGGCCTGGTCAAGGCCTGTCTGGACCTCGACGGCTTTGTGGTGGCCGAGGGCGAGACGATCTTCTTCAGCTCTGGCTTCGGACTCCCAGGTCTTTTGAAGTCCTCGCGGTCGGGTCTGGCACTGCAGCCGGACGGGGCCGAAGGACAGATGATCTTTCGCTCGAGCTTCCCTGCGTTCAACCGGGCGGACCAACCCGAGGGCCGCGGATTCCTCGTGCAACGCGGCAGGCCGGAGATGCTCCAGGTTGCACTTCCGGGTTAGGGCCAGGCCTGCCCGGTTAGGCACTGTTGGGTTGGGCCGTTCTTGGGTGGAGCGTTGTTGGGTTGGGCCTGTCGGGTTGGGCCCAGTCGGGTTGGGCCCAGTCGGGTTGGGCCCAGTCGACGGGGAGCGCTCCCCATCGACAGAGCAGGCAGGGGCACCTAGCTTTCAAGGCACCCAGATGTTTGTGACACCCAGTCCGATGCCGCCATGGCCTCGGCAAGTCTTGAAGGGATCGGTATGAGCAGCGAAGGCCAGCAGGGCGGAGGCTCGTGGGAGGGAATGAACCCCGACGTGGTCGAGTCGCAGGCTCGCATCCTGCACGGGCTATCCGGGGAGATCCTCACTCTCATGCACAAGATCGAGGGCGAGGTCACTGCGCTCGCCGACGCTTGGCACGGTGATGACTCCCGGAAGTTCGCAACGGAGTGGGCCGGCACCCACAAGCCGGTGTTCACGACGGCGGCCACGCTCCTTGCGAACATGGGCGACATCGGCCAGCGCAGCGCTGCTCAGCAGCGGACCACGTCGTCACAATGATGTCAACGCGACGATGTCGAGCTCCAGCTCAAGTCTCGTTCATGGGGCTCGAGTCTCGATTGTTGACAGAAGGGGACAGTGATGGCTCTTAGCCAAGGCATGGATTATTCGGCAGTTCTGACGATCGCGGCTCACCTGGACACCGACCAGCAGGCGGTGACGCATCTGATGCAGCGCGCTCAGGCCGCCGTGACGACGATGGGTCAGAACTGGTTCGGCAAGGACTCGACCCAGTTCGGCTCCGACTGGGCATCTGGCTCCGCTCAGCTCATGGGGGCTGCGGATGTTATCGCGGTGATGTCCCGGCAGGCTCGCGTCCAGGCTTCGGATCAGCAGGCCACCTCGACGAGCTAGACGCACCGGCCACCCAGCCACAACGTACGAGGGCCCGGCGCAATGCGCCGGGCCCTCGTCATACGTGGTGGAAGATCAACGCTCTTCGGTACCGGCGATGTAGGCCTCGAGCTTGGCCCGGCCCACGTCGTCGGGGCGCTGTACCGGCGGGGACTTCATCAGGTAGGACGAGGCGGAGATCAGGGCGCCGCCGATGCCGCGGTCCTTGGCGATCTTGGCCGCACGGATGCAGTCGATGATGATGCCGGCCGAGTTGGGGGAGTCCCAGACCTCGAGCTTGTACTCGAGGTTCAGCGGCACGTTGCCGAAGGCGCGACCCTCGAGACGGACGTAGGCCCACTTGCGGTCGTCGAGCCACTGGATGTAGTCGCTCGGGCCGATGTGTACGTTGCGCTCGCCCAGGTCGTGGGTCAGGTTGGACGTCACGGACTGGGTCTTGGAGATCTTCTTGGACTCAAGCCGGTCGCGCTCGAGCATGTTCTTGAAGTCCATGTTGCCGCCGACGTTCAGCTGGTACGTACGGTCCAGCACGACGCCGCGGTCCTCGAACAACTTCGCCATGACGCGGTGCGTGATGGTCGCGCCGACCTGAGACTTGATGTCGTCGCCGATGACCGGGACGCCGGCATCCTCGAACTTCTTGGCCCAGACGGGGTCGGAGGCGATGAAGACGGGCAGGGCGTTGACGAACGCGACGTTCGCGTCGATGGCGCACTGCGCGTAGTACTTGTCAGCGAGCTCGGAGCCGACCGGCATGTACGAAACGAGCACGTCGACCTTGGCGTCTTTCAGGGCCTGGACGATGTCCACCGGCTCAGCCTCGGACTCCTCGATGGTCAGGCGGTAGTACTTGCCCAGACCGTCGTTGGTGACCCCGCGTTGGACAGTGACGCCGGTGGGCGGCACGTCGGCGATCTTGATGGTGTTGTTCTCGGAGGCGTTGATGGCGTCGGACAGGTCGAAGCCGACCTTCTTGGCATCCACGTCGAAGGCAGCGACAAACTCGACGTCGTTGACGTGGTACTCGCCGAACTTGACGTGCATCAGACCGGGAACGGTGGCATTCGGGTCAGCATCCTTGTAGAACTCGACTCCCTGAACCAGCGAGCTGGCGCAGTTACCCACGCCAACGATGGCGACGCGAATGGATCCCATGTGGGGTTCTCCCTTGTAGTTGTGCTGCACGAGGCAGCTGGTATGACGGAAAGCTAGGTGGTCTTGAGGTTCGGCGGCGGGGTCTTGGTGATCGCCGTCTTGGGGGTTGTCGCCGGGGTTGTTGTTGGGGCGGTCGAACGCTCGGTCTCGATCAGCTCGGAGAGCCAGCGCACCTCACGCTCGGCGGACTCCAGACCATGACGTTGCAGCTCGGTGGTGTAGAGGTCGAGTCGCTCTCGGCGCTGGGCGGCTGCCGACCGGAAGGAGTCCAGCCTCTCCTCCAGCCGGCTGCGGCGGCCTTCGAGAATGCGCAGGCGCACATCGGACTCGGTTCGGGCGAAGAAAGAGAAGTGGACGTTGAAGGTGTCGTCCTCCCAGGCTGCGGGCCCGGACTGGGACAGCATCGACTGGAACTGCGCCAGGCCATCATCGGTGAGCTCATAGACGATCCGGCCCCTGCGGCTGCCGGAGCCGGGAGCGCTGCCGGGTGATCCCGGCAGGCTCTTGGCGGCGGTGTCCTCGGCGATCCAGCCGCGGGTGACCAGCTCACGCAGGCAGGGATAGAGGGTCCCGTAGGACAACACCCGGAACGTGCCCAGCACGGCGTTGAGCCGCTTCCGCAGCTCGTAGCCGTGTAGCGGCGACTCGTGGAGCTGGCCCAGAATGGCGAGCTCCAGCAGGGCAGAACGTCGACTCATTCCTCTCCCCTCCTGGCTCCACGTGTGTGCGGGTGATGTGCTCCGCCAGGCGGTTTGCCAGGACACGATGCGAGTACGTGAGAGGTACTTTACACGAGATATATCGGCTCGATATATCCGGGATGCCCTGGGTACCAGGCCGCGGTGACGCCGGCCAGCTGCCGCAAACCGGCGCTGTGGTTCAGCTTGGCGGTCGCCAGCAGTGACTCCAGCCTGGAGTCCACGCCGTAGGCGATCTGCGCCTGGTTGATCTGGGTCGGCAGCAGTGCCTGGTCTGCCCCGCCCGGGGTCAGCATGCGCGGGTCGAAGACTGCCGAGTCGGTGGTTGCCACAACGCCGAGCTTCTTGTCTCCGAGCACTGTGGCTGCACGAGCAAGAGCGGCCGGCATCTGCGAACCCCAGCCGTGCCACATGGACACGGATGGCGCCGAGGGAAGTACGGCCCCGAACGGCCAGTTGCGGGCGTCGCCAGCGGCGAGGCTCGCGATGCCTTCGCTGAGCTGTGACAGCGCGGTGCGAGCGGCGGGGGTGCCGCCGGCTTCGACATACGCCGAAAGGCCGAGCACCGCTTCAGCGCTGGCGTCCGCGCCGTCTACGACAAGCCAGGCGGGTTTGTTCTGACCGTCCACCTGCAGGTACTGGTGGTACTTGACGAGCACCTGGCGCTGCAGCGCGGAAACGGACAGGTCCAACCGGGCTTTCAGGAAGTCGGCGAGTGCCGTAGGTAGACGACCGATGCCCTGGCCATGTCGTCGGCGTACAGGGCAAGGACTCCGGCGGTGAGCGCGGTGAACGCCCGACGTCGGGTCACGGCGCAGTCGTCCCGAGACGGCCGTAGCGATCCTCGAGGCGCACGACGTCCTCGCGCCAACCCGGGTCCGCGGTTGAGGCCTCCACGAGAACGGAGTCCTCCACGGCGCGCAGGCGGTGCAGCATGCCCGGGACCACGTGCACGGAGTCTCCGGGGGACAGGCTGACTGCGCGCAAGGTGTCCGCCGACTCGCCGAGGTCGATCTCGACCTGACCCGAGACCAGGGCGATCGTCTCGTCCTTCGCGTGGTGGTACTGGAGAGAGAGCGACTCGCCGGCTCTCACGAAGAGAAGCTTGCCGACGTATGAGCCCTCGACAAGCGCGAAGATCTCCTCATGGCCCCAGGGCTTGTCCACGTGCTCCGCCGGGCGTACGGCGCTGTCTGGTGATGGTTGGTTCACGATTGTCCTCACTGGTTCGGTGCTCACTGGTTCGGTGCTCACTGGTTCGGTGCTAAAGGTTCACGGGAGGGGCAGCGTGATCCGGCGCAGTGTGGTCCAGCCTGGCCACACCGATCTTGGCGTCGGCCATGCCGTAGAACACGTAGCGCACGCCGCCGACTGTCTCGATGGCGGTCGGGAAGACGACGTTCGAGACGACACCTTCGCGTTCGTCCGAGGTCTCGGGGGCAAGGATCGGCATGTCCGTCCGGGCGATCACCCGCGAGGGGTCGTCGGGGTCGAGCAGCATCGCGCCAGCCGCGTACTCGACCTGCTGGGTGGTTGGGTCGAAGCCGTCGGGCACATGGCCGATCACGCCGTGATGAATGAGCAGCCAGCCCTCGTCGACGCGGATCGGGGGCGGTCCGGCGCCGATCTTGAGGTCTTCGAAGGCGTGCTCAGGCATGGCGACCAGCCGGTGGTTCTCAGGTCTGGTCAGTGCGCGGATGTCGGCAAGCGCCAGCTCGACCGGGATGTAGGAGATCCAGATGCCGGGCCGCGGGTCGGTGACACCGGCCGGCAGGTGCTCGATCTCGCCGGGACGCAGCCAGCCGAGATCCCACATAGGCCGGTGCAGCATGGCGTACGACAGGCGACCGTCGGGGTCCGGCACCGGCTCGGGGAAGAACACCGCGTCCTTGTTGGGGAACATGCACAGGTCGGTGTCGAGGTCTGGCTGGTAGGTGAACTGCACCGGGCCGAGCCGCTGCCAGTGCTCCAGGTCGTCGGAGACCGCGAGTGCCAGCCGCGGGCCGAGCGGGCCGAACGCGACGTAGGTCATGACGTGTACGCCCAGGCTCGGCACCCAGGTGACCCGAGGGTCCTCGACGCCGGCGTTGTCGGCGCCGCGTTCCCATCCCTCGTCCGGGGCCAGCACGATTCCCGCCCGCTCGACACCGACGGGGACCCCGTCGCGCAGGACGACCTCGGCGAGCCCGACCCGAGAGACGTTTCCGGCGGCGACGACTCGCGGCAGCAGGAACAGACGCCCGTCAGGCGTGCGCCCGCTGCCAGGGTTGAGCACCCCCATGGCTTCGAGCGGGTTGCCGGGTTCGGGAGTCATGACCACGCCAAGACGGGTCAGGGAGTACGGGACGGTGGTCTGTTCTGACAACGGGATCAACCTTTCACGCCGGAGCCGAGCTCAGACGAGGTGAAGTGCTTCTGGAATGCCACGAACAACGCCACCGCGGGAGCTGCGAGGACGACGGCGCCGGCCAGGATCGCGCCATAAGGGTTGGCGGCGCGTCCTGCGATGTTGCTGATGTAGTTCGCGAGCGAGACGGCAAGCGGCTGCAGGCTGGCGTCCTTGGTGACCAGGAACGGCCAGAGGAACTCGTTCCATGGCCCGATGAAGGTGATCAGGGTGGCCGTGAGCAGGGCAGGGCGGACGAGCGGGAGCGCGATCGACCAGAGGATTCTCAGCTCGCTGGCACCGTCGATACGGGCTGCCGAGAAGAGATCCTCGGGCAGCGCCAGAAAGAACTGCCGGAAGATGAACACCGCGGTGGAGTTGATGGCGAACGGCAGGATCATGCCCATGTAGGTGTCGGCGAGCCCGTAGTTGCGCACGATCATCACGTAGAGCGGGATGATCAGCAGCTGGAAGGGGACGATCTGCACGAGCAGCATGAGTGAGAAGAGGCTGCCCTGGCCGCGGAAGTGCAGGCGGGCCAGTGCGTATCCAGCAAGCACACCGAAGACGACCGTGCACAGGATGACCCCGCCGGTGAAGATCCCGGAGTTGGTCAGCGAACGCAGCAGGTCCACCCGCTGGTTGATCTCCGTGTAGTTGTGAAGGGTGATGCCCTGGGTGGGGATGGCCCCGGCTATCGAGGTGTCGGGCTTTGCCTGCAGCGAGCCGATGATCATGTAGTAGAAGGGGAACAGGAAGACCAGGGCCCCGATGAAGAGGACGAGTGTGCGTGGCCAGGTGCGGGTCCGTGACATGTCAGTCCCTCTCGAGCAGACGCCGGTTGATGAGCGAGATCACCAGGACGCCGATGACGAGGATCACGCCGATGGCCGAGGCGACGTCCGGGCTACCCTGCTCGATGCCCTTCTGGTACATGACGAACACGGGGGACGTTGAGGCCCCGTTGGGTCCGCCGCCGTTGGTGAGCAGATACGGCTCGGTGAACAGGTTGGCTCCCGTGATCGTCGCGAGGATCACCACGAGGGTGGTCGCCGGGCGGACGCCCGGGACGGTGACGCTCATGAAAGAGCGGAACTTGCCGGCGCCGTCGACCGATGCGGCCTCGTAGAGCTCCCTGGGCACGTTCTGCAGCCCGGCGAGGTACAGCAGGATGAAGAAACCGAGCTGCTTCCACGTGACGAAGATGGCGATGACCGGCATTGCCAGCTGGCTGTTGACCAGCCACGAGGGGTCGGGCGCCAGCGGGCCGAGCAGCTGGTTGACCATCCCGTCGCTGCCGAACAGGAACAGCCACACCGCCACCACCGCAACGCTGGCCGAGACGTACGGGACGTAGTAGGCGACTCGCAGGAAGGCCCGGCCGCGGATGGCGCCGTTGAGAGCGGTGGCCAGAACCAGCGACAACACGACCGTCAGGGGGACGTTGATGATGAGGAACTCGACCACGTTCAGGAACGAGCGTCGAACCGCCGGGTCGGACAGTGCGGTCTTGTAGTTGTCCAGGCCGACGAACGGCCGGGCCACCTGCGCCCCCGGTGCCGCGAAGAAGTAGTCGTGGAAGCTGATCCACACGGCCAGGCCGAGCGGGTAGGCGAATACGGCCGCGAGGAACACGGCGTACGGCGCGGCCAGCCCGATCCCGAGCGGCTGACGACCGAACATGGTCGTCAGCCGCCGGGAGCGGCGCTTCGGCGGCGGCATGGTGGGACCGGAGTGGTCCATGGTCACCGTCGCGGTGGGCATGTCCGTTCTCCGATCAGGACTGTCCGGCCAGCGCCGTGATCTTGGCGGCGGCACTGGTTAGCGAGGCGTCGGTCGGCGTCTTGCCGAAGATCACCGACGAGGAGTAGCTGTCGCGGAAGGCCTGCCAGATGGCGATCGAGTTGGTCACGTTGGGCACCTCGACGGTCCGTGCTGCCTGGTCGGCGAAGGTCTTGTACGACGGGTGCGCGTTGAAGTAGTCGGCGTACACGGTCGAGACGTCCTTGCGCAGCGGCATTTGCCCGGTCTTGGTGAGAAGGGCTCCGTCCTGCTCCTGGCTGGTCGAGAACTTCAGCAGGTCCCAGGCAGTTCCCTGGTTCTTGCAGGCGGAGTAGATGGCGATGTTCTTGGCGTCGGAGAAGGTGTGGATCTTGTCGGCCGTCATGCCGGTTGAGGTTGGCACCGGTGCGACGCCCCAGTTGACCTTGCCCTTGTACACAGGGATTGCCCATGGGCCGACGATAGCCATGGCGGCCTTCTTGTCAGCAAAGGAGTCGCCGGTGTAGGCCTCCTGTGGAGCCAGCTTGTCGGCGTACATCGTGCGCCAGAAGTTCGACACCTTCTTGCCGGCGTCGGAGTCGAAGGTCGCCTTGCCGTTCTCGACCAGCTGCTTGCCGCCGCTCTCGGCGGCGTAGAGCGGGTAGAAGTCGAACCACGACTGGAAGAACTCGCTCGAGGGTGCCGGCCAGATGGCGGCCTTGGCCGTGCCGCTGGACACGATCTTCTTGCTGGTTGCCAGGAACTGGTCGTACGTCGCCAGTGGCGGGGCGCTGGGGTTCAATCCAGCCTTCTTCATCATGTCCTTGTTGTAGAAGATCATGTCGGGGTTGGACTTCCACGGGATCTGGTAGAACTTGCCGTCAGCCGACTTGTACTGGTCTGCCGCCGCGCCGGTGCGCGCTTCGACGTAGGCCTTGCCGTCCTTGAAGCTGTCGAGCGCCACGAGGCCGCCCTGCTTCTGGAACCCGGGAACGGCTGCAGGGGAGGTGTTGTAGATGAGGCACGGCGCGTTTCCGGCCGTGATGGCCGCGCCGATGACCTCTTCTGACGTCTTGCCCGCGGGAATCTCCTGCGCGGTCACCAGCTCCTTGGGATGGGCGGTGTTCCATGCCTTCACCATGGCCTTGCCCCAGGTGATCTCGTCGGGGTTGTTGGACAGCCAGACCTTGACCGGGCCGTGCGCGGTGAGCGCTGAGCCGCCGGAGGCACTGGTGCCCCCAGAGCTCGAGCATCCCGCTGTCGTGCCCAACGCCAAGGTGATGACGGCCGCTGTGCAAACCTTCTTCTTCATCATGACTCCGTTCGGTGGGGGATCGGCGCGGATCCGCGCCGGTCCTTGCTGGGTGCGCCGGTGCCTGGCTGGCATGGCGGCGCGGTTGAAGCTCGAATGACAAACTCGGGTGCCGGCAGGTCGATGTCGCAGCCGTCCTCACGGTCGATGACGGCCAGCAGCTGTCTGGCGGCCGCACGCCCCCAGCCGACGACGTCGGTGCGCACCGTGGTGAGTGCGGGTTGGATGTAAGCCGAGAGCGGGGCGTCGTCCAAGCCGGTGACCGAGAGCCGGCCGGGGACCTCGACGCCGAGGCTGATAGCCGTGGACATGCCGGCGATGGCCATGAGGTCGTTGGCGTAGACGATTGCCGTGGGCGGCTGGTCCAGGCCGAGCAGCGCACTGGTCGCGTTGGCGCCGCCCTGGGCGGAGAAGTCGGCGGTGATGCAGGGTCCCGGGGGCAGGCCTGCGTCCGAGACGGCCTTCTCCCACGCCTTTCGGCGGGAGACGCTGTGCACGAGCTCGGTCGGTCCGGAGACGTGGGCGATATTCCGGTGGCCGAGTGCGACCAGGTGCTCGACGGCCGCGGCGATCCCGAGCTGGTCGTTGATGTTTACGGCCGTCCACGGCCCACTTCCGGGCGCCGGCCCGATCACGACCGTGGGCAGGCGGAGGTCAGCGAGCAGCTGCGGACGTTCGTCGTCGACCCGCATGTCGGTGAGGAACACGCCGTCGACGCGACCATTGGCGGCCAGCTGACGGTAGCTCTCGTGCTCGCTCGGCCCGTCGCTGACGACCTGCAGCATCAGGGCGTAGCCCCGCTCGGACAGGACGGTCTCGATACCGGAGATGAAGTAGCCGAAGAACGGGTCCGCTCCGAGCGTCTCCGGTGTGCGGGCGATCACCAGTCCCACAGCCAGCGCGCGGGAGACTGACAGTGCCCTGCCCCTCAGGCTCGGCGTCCAGCCCAGCTCACGGGCGACGGCGAGGATCCGCTCACGTGTCTCCGCGGCGACTCCGGGCTTGTCGTTGAGAGCGAACGACACCGCAGCCTTCGAGACGCCCGCAACACGGGCGACGTCGGTGATGGTGGTCGGTGACGTTGACATTGTCATAAGACTAAACCGGTTTAGGTCAGACGTGTTAATCCCGGGCCCGAGACCGACATCCGAGATCACCCGGGCGGGCGCCTCGTTGCCGACACCAGTCAAGAGGCGGTGTCGTCATACAGTGGTCACTGCCGTGGACAAAGTGCGCCATGGCCGACGAAGGAAGACACTTGAGCATTCCGTCCGACCCCAACGGGCCCATTGGCGAGCCCGTACCCGAGTTCGCACACAGAGTCGCACGCAAGAAGCGGCGCCGGATCTTCTCGATCAAGAGGGTCCTGCTGACGCTGCTCGGGCTGTTCCTGCTCGGCGCGCTGGCGGTGGGTGTGGCCTTTGCCAAGGTGAGCGTCCCGCAGCCGAACGACCTGGCCGCCGCTCAGGCGTCGATCATCTACTACGCCGACGGCAAGACCGAGATGGCCCGGATCAGTGAGATCAACCGCGAGTCCGTTCCCCTGTCCCAGATCCCGCTGCACGTCCAACATGCGCTGCTGGCCGCTGAGGATCGCACGTTCTACACGAACAACGGCGTCTCTCCCACGGGTATCGGCCGGGCACTGATCGTGGCGCTCAAGGGCGGTCCGACCCAGGGCGGCTCCACGATCACCCAGCAGTACGTCAAGAACTACTTCCTGAACCAGGACAAGACGGTGAGCCGCAAGGCCAAAGAGTTCATCATCTCGATCAAGATCGACCAGTCGGAGTCGAAGGACAAGATTCTGGCGAACTACCTCAACACGATCTACTACGGCCGTGGCGCCTACGGCATCCAGACCGCAGCCAAGGCGTATTTCGGTCACGACGCGTCCAAGCTGACCGTCGCCGAGGGCGCCTTGCTCGCCTCCGTCATCCGCGGACCGTCCTACTACGACCCGGGTCTGGGCGCGTCGGAGAAGGCCAACGCCGAGGCGCGTGTGAAGTACGTTCTGGACGGGATGGTGGCCCAGGGCTGGCTCACCCCCCAGGCTCGGGCCAAGGCGACCTTTCCCAAGACGATTGCCAAGGTCAAGATCAAGAAGGCAGGGACGCTTGGCTACATCACCAACGAGGTCCGCATCGAGCTCGGGAGCAAGCTAGGCCTGAGCAAGGACACCATCGACCGCGGCGGGCTGCGGATCGTCACGACGATCGACAAGAAGGCTCAGGACTCTGCGGTCAAGGCCGTGAACCAGAACATGCCGTCCGAGTACCTCACGGTGAATGCCAACAAGGTCGATGCCCTGCACGTCGGGCTGACAGCAGTCAGGCCGGCCGACGGTGCCATCGTCGCGATGTATGGCGGCAAGGACTACAGCACGCGCCAGTTCAACACCTCGACCGACGCCACCCTTCAAGGCGGTTCGACGTTCAAGGTGTTCGGGCTGCTGGCCGCGCTGCAGAAGGAGATCAGCACCAAGACTCGTTTTGACGGCTTCAGCCCCCAGTACTTCAGCCAGTTCGCCGACCCATCGGGGAACCCCCCGAATCCTCGCGGCAAGATCATGAACTTCGCCAACGAGCAGTACGGCAATATCGACCTTCGGAAGGCTCTTCAGGACTCGGTCAACACGGTCTTCGCGCAGCTGAACATCAAGCTGGCCGACCCAGGCACCTCTGCCACGGGGGTCAGGGATGCGGCGATCCTGGCCGGGCTGCCGAAGGGCTGCCCGGGGACGAAGCCCGCCAGGTCATGCACCTCCGGGCTGGGGACCGACATGACCAACATCTTCGGCACAGCCTCGCCACACGTCGTCGACATGGCCAACGCCTTCGCCACGGTGGCCGCGCAGGGACAAAGAGCGACGCCGTATCTCATCGCCAACGTGACCACTGCGAACGGCAGCATCACCTACAAAGCCAAGAAAGAACTCAAGACTGTCTTCACCCCGAGGGTGACCTCCGACGTCACTGATGCGATGACCCAGGTCGTGAAGTACGGCACCGGTTCGAAGGCCAATGCGTTGGGCCGCCCCGCTGCGGGCAAGACCGGCACGACGAGCGAGAACAAGGCGGTCTGGTTCGATGGTTTCACCCCGCAGCTCTCGGCCGCGGTCGCGATCTACCAGGGCGATGGCACTCACAAGATCAACGTCAGCAACTTCGGCGAGGTCACCGGTGGCACCTTTCCAACCGAGATCTGGACCGCGTTCATGGACGGAGCCCTTCAGGGGCAGAAGGTCATGGACTTCCCGCCCCGTGCGGGGGTAGGGGACAGCGCGCTCCCGCCGCCGCCTCCTCCTCCCACGACCGCGCCACCGACCCCGACTCCTACTCCGGCGCCTACTCAGACGCCTACTCAGACGTCTACAGCTGTTCCCACCACCACTCCGACCATCCCAAATCCGACGGGTGGGCCCACAAAGCCGCCTGGTCCGCTGCCGCCGCCACCCACGTGACCGCTTCATCGGCTGCGATGGCGCCCTGGACCGCTCCGCTGACAGACCTCCCCGGCCCTGCCACGTAGTCTGGCCACCATGTCGCCCTACGCACCGGAGTCGGTTGCGCCAACCCGCATCGACCCCGTCGCCGCTTCGGCGAGCGAGATCATCGGAGGACCGCTCGGGCGGTATGCCGAGCCGGCACGGCGTGCGGCACGGTCTGCCTGGCAGCCCGCCGCCGCGGTCCTGGTCGGGCTGTCAAGTCTGACCGTCGCCTTCGGGGTGCTCCAGAAGGGGCACTGTCTCACCAAGGGATGGAACAACCCGGACCAGTTCTGGCACGCCTGCTACTCGGACCTGCCGGTGAGCTCTGGCATCGGGCACGCGATGCCGTATCTGTCCGGCGCCCCGCGTCTGGACCAGCCGCTGATCTCGGGGCTGGTGATGTGGCTGGTCGGTCTCGCCGTCCCGGACGGCACGGTCCTTGTTCGGCAGCAGTGGTACTTCGCGCTCTGGGCTGTGCTGATCGTAGTCATCGTGATGGCCCTCGTCATCGTGACGGCCGCGTCGGTTCCACGCGCGCCATGGCGTGCCGCTCACGTCGCTCTCAGTCCGGTGCTTGTCCTGGTGGGTCTGATCTCGGTCGATCTGCTTGGCGTCCTGCTGGCCTCGGTGGCGTTGTGGGCCTGGGGGCGCAACAAGATCTTGTTGTCCGGTCTTGTGATGGGGCTGGCCATCTCGGCGCGCAGCTATCCCCTGGTTCTGCTCGTCGCCATCGGACTGCTGGCTGTGCGTTCGGGCAAGATGGGTGCCTGGGCGCGGCTGGCAGCAACCACACTGGTCACCTGGTTCGCGGTGAGCCTGCCTTGGCTGGTGATGAACGCCGATGGTCTGCTCTCGGTCTATCGCAGCTGGTGGCGGAGTGGGTCAGGCTACGGCTCGCTGTGGATGGTGTCCGGTTTGCTGGGGCAGTCGCTGCCGCAGGGCCGCGTGACGGCGCTGGTCATCCTGGCCTGGGTGGTTGCCATGCTGGTGGGGGCGCTGTTCGCGCTCAGCCTTGACCGGCGGCCGACGGTCGCCGAGGTCTCACTGGTGATCCTGGTGATCGTCGTGGTGACCGGCAAGGCGATGCCGGTGCAGGCCGGACTGTGGCTGCTTCCGCTGATCGCGCTGGTTGGCCTCAAGTGGCGCGACCATCTGATCTGGGCTGCCTTCGAGGCGACCTACTTCGTGGCTGTGTGGCTCTACATCGCCGGGATCAGCACCCCCAACCGCGGTATGCCGGCGGGCCTGTACTCGGTGCTGACCGTGCTGCGTGTGGTTGCCTGGCTGTTCGTGCTCGTGCAGGTATGGCGGGTTGCCAGATCCCGCGGGCCGGCCGTCTCGTCGGAGCCCGCTGACAACGAGCCTCTCGAGCGGGAGCCTGTCGAGCGGGAACCCCGCGACCAGGAGCCCGCCGAGCGGGGACGTCTCGACGAGCACCTCGGCAGCCGGGAACAGGACGAAGAGGTCGACCCGCTGGCCGGTCCCATGGCGGGTGCGCCGGATGAGGTTATTGTCCGGATCAGCTGAGACTTGAGCTCAGCTGCAGCAACACGCCCTGCGATTTCCGGCGTGGGGCCAGTTGCCGGTACGCTCGTCACGTCCGCCTCGTGATCTCTGCGTTGTTGGTCGTTGACCCCTTGTCGGTGGCCGATGACATGGTGTTGCGAGGTGGGACGCTGCAACCCTCCTGTCACGGATGGACCGTGACCGCACTAGACCGAAGGAGGTGGGTTATCAGCATGCGTCAGTACGAACTCATGATCATCCTCGACCCCGATCTCGAGGAACGCACCATTCAGCCCTCGCTCGACAAGTTCCTGTCCGTTGTCACCAAGGACAACGGCACTGTGGACAACGTCGATCTATGGGGCAAACGCCGTCTGGCCTACGACATCAAGAAGAAGTCCGAGGGCATCTACGCCGTCGTCACCTTCAGCGCGGAGTCGGCCACGGCAAAGGAACTGGACCGTCAGCTCGGCCTGAACGAGTCCATCTTGCGGACAAAGCTCCTGCGCCCCGGCGCCTGATCTCCGAATCCTGAGGACTTGATATGGCTGGCGACACCGTCATCACAATCATTGGCAACATCACCGGCGACCCTGAGCTGCGGTTCACACCCTCGGGTGCGGCCGTGGCCAACTTCACCGTTGCCTCGACCCCGCGTCAGTTCGACCGGACGAGCAATGAGTGGAAAGACGGCGAGACCCTGTTCATGCGTTGTTCGGTGTGGCGTGACGCGGCGGAGAACGTCGCCGAATCGTTGCAGCGTGGCACGCGGGTGCTGGTCTCGGGCCGACTGAAGTCTCGTTCTTACGAGACCAAGGAAGGCGAGAAGCGCACAGTC
Source organism: Dermatophilaceae bacterium (assembly GCA_035655615.1). Taxonomy (GTDB): domain Bacteria; phylum Actinomycetota; class Actinomycetes; order Actinomycetales; family Dermatophilaceae; genus UBA4719. The sequence continues at coordinate 189 of DASRUA010000042.1, read as the reverse complement.
ATCGAGTTGGATGTGGACGAGGTCGGTCCGTCGCTGAAGTACGCCACCGCCAAGGTCAACCGCACCCAGCGGGGCACTGGAAGCGGCGGCTTCAACGGTGGTGGCAATGCTGCTGCTGCCGGGGGTCAGGGTGGTGGGTCCGCTGCCGGCTCGGGCGGCAAGAGCGCTCCAGCAGAGGACCCATGGGCG
>DASRUA010000041.1:0-3174 GCA_035655615.1 Dermatophilaceae bacterium | reverse complement strand
ATCTTTATCGACGCGATCATGGTCAAGATCCGTGCCTCGCAGAGTCACTCACAAGGTAGACCGTGCGTCAACGACGATCGCGCCGCCGTGTCTAGTAGCCGCGTGTCGGCGCCGGCCATCCGCACTCACATCCGCTCCGGGCACCAGAGCCACTGGTCACGGTCCGCGCTGGCTACCTGTGGTCAGATGAGAGCGTGATGCGCCAGCAAGGCACCTTGACAGACTGGAATGACGACAGGGGTTTCGGCTTCATCACCCCGGTCGCCGGAGGACCGCGGGTCTTCGTGCACGTGAGCGCGTTCCCCCGTGGACAACGGCCTGCCACAAACGACCTCGTCACCTACGGCGTGGGCCGGGACCAACGGAACAGGCTTAGCGCCTCCGACGTTTTGTACGTGGTTCCCACTCGGTCCGTGCGGACAGCCACTCGCCGGCTACGCGTGGCGCTCGCCACCGCGACGTTGTTCTTCGCTCTCCTGGTGGGCCTCGTGGCGCTGGACCAGGCCCCCGTACTGCTACTGGCTCCCTATTGCTTGTTCAGCGTGGTTGGGTTCGGGATGTACCGCGCCGACAAGATCGCGGCCGAGCGAGGAGCGTGGCGTACCCCAGAGGCCAACCTTCATGCCATCGCCCTGCTGGGTGGCTGGCCGGGCGCCCTGGTCGCGCAACGGGTCTTCCGGCACAAGACGACAAAGCAGCCGTTCCGAACCATCTTCTGGGGCACCGTCATCGCCAACTGTGTCGCGCTCGCATGGCTCCTGTTCAACATGCCCGCACGGCTGGGCTGATGAGCCTGAACTCACCCAAGCCGGAGACCGATAAACCGCACCGAGCACTCGCCCGGACCCCTGATGACGCTCACCCAAGCCCCCAGACCTCCGCGCCGAATCTCCATTTGACAACGTCCGGAACGGCCGCATTCCGCTAGGTTGCACTGCTGTCCATCTACCTCTGAGCCCCGCCCGCGCGACGCCACCACGTCGTCAGTAGCCCGCCGGCGGCGAGTGCTAAAACCGCTGCCATCATGGCGAATATGCGTGCATCTCCTGCGTCGGCTTCACGTCCGCTCGTCGCCGCCGCGAGCCAGAAGAAAGCGGCCAAGAACGCCAACACCGCGCACACATATCCGGTCTTCATGAGCGCACGGTGGCGACTCCGGCGAACGGCGAAGGATGCGCGGCGAAAGACGGCTTCCTTCGCCTCGTCTGCGGCGATGTCTGCGACGACCTGAAACACGAGGTAGCCGACGCCTGCCAGTAGGAACGCGCCGATCGCGATGAGTAACGCCCCTGCCTCCATATGCGCATTCTAGGAGGGGCGCTTCTACCCGGTGGAACATCCGCTATAGCCGCAAGTTGCGCTGGGATCGGGTGGCGGGGCGGTCACCCTGGACGGCCCCGGCCTCGCAGAGACCCAGGCCGTCCGCGCGGGGTGTCATCGGCTGGTGGTTCGGGTGCCTCGCAGAACTTGCCCAGTCTCTGCTTCCTCCTAGTCAAGTGGTGGCCGTGCCCGGTGCTTCGGTTCGGGTCTGGGTCTGGCAATGCGGCCGGCCAGTGCCTAGGGTCACCCCATGACGCGCCGGTGCAAGGTCGGTGTCCAGCTGCCCGAGGTGGAGCGGTTCTTACCGTGGCCCGAGTACCTGGATCTGGCGCGGCGAGCGGAGGCCGCCGGCTACGACTCGATCTGGGTGGGCGATCACCTGGTCTACGACCTGCCAGACGGGTCTACGCGGGGACCGTACGAGGCGTGGACGACGCTCGCGGCCATCGCGGCGGTAACCGAGCGGGTGGAGATCGGGCCGCTCGTCGCGTCGACCAGTTTTCACTCGCCAGCGATGCTGGCGAAGCAGGCCGCGACCGTCGACGCGATCTCACAAGGACGGCTCATCATGGGCCTTGGGGCAGGCTGGAACCGGCGGGAGTACGACGCGTTCGGCTTCCCCTACGACCGGCGCGTGTCACGCTTCGAGGAGGCGATGGCGATCATCGTGCCGCTGCTGCGGGCCGGGCGCATGACCTTCCATGGGCAGTTCTACGACGTCGAGGACTGTGTGCTGGACCCGCGCCCGGTCCGGGAGGGCGGCCCGCCGATCATGCTGGGCTCCACCAGCCCTCGGATGCTGGGCATTGGGCTGCCGGTCGTGGACTCGTGGAACATCTGGTGGAGCCTGTACAACAACTCGGTTGAGCGCTTCGCGGAGGCGAAGGCCGAGGTCGACGCCGTCATGCCGGAGGGCCGATACGTCGAGGCGACGGCTGCCGTCCTGGTCACGCTCCCTGGTGGTGAAGGCCGGGTGATGGGTGACACCTACGACGCGAAGGTTACGACGGTCACGCCAGACGATCTCTGCGACCACGTGCGGGGGCTGGCGAACGCCGGCGCGACGCACCTGCAGCTCGTGCTGGATCCGATCACGGCCGAGTCGATCGATGTGGTGGGGGAGGCGCTGGCTGATCTCGAGGGGTGAATGTCGACCCGAGGCGTCACCCATGTCCTCGAGGGACACGGCCGCGGTCAGCCTCACCTCTTTACCGGAGTTCCGCGGACCTCGCCCGCTCAACGCTCCCCGTAAAGCGCGCACATCTGGACGCGATCCGCGCAGGTGGACGACATGCGTCATTCCGCGAAAGGGGTAGAAGGCGCGGTCGATCCTGCGGGGCTGTCATCGTCCAACTGGTCTACATCACTGAGCCGGGCCGCAACGATCTCGAGCTGACTGATGCCTTAGGCCTCTCGCTCGGGCGCAGGACCGCGACCGGGTAGGTATGCGAATCATGTCGCGCTCCCCCACTGCTCGAACCGTCGCGACCATGCGATTTCGGACGTTTGCGCTGCTCAGGGCCCTGAAGACACAGCGACTAGGCCGGGAGCCAGATGTCGAAGGTGTGTGTCCCTGGTGGGCAAGTCCCCCTCCGGACACTTGTTCGAGCCTTCGACCTGCGGATATTCACATCAGCATCAGGGTCCTACCTCCAGATCCGCTGAGAACCGTCTGGCAGTTCCCTCTGAAGTTAGGCAACCCTCAGGAAACCCTCAGTTTTCCGATCTCCACGCGCCGACATGGGCGGCCCGCCGAACCAGTCCGCAGTGAAGGTGCAGCCAATTCGGTCGCGGTTCCTGGACGCGGCCCATCAACTCTCGGGTTGATGTGCTGACTCCACGGCGACCAGTCTT
>DASRUA010000040.1:0-4322 GCA_035655615.1 Dermatophilaceae bacterium | reverse complement strand
TTCAACGAGAAGGGTCAGAAGATCCCCGGGGATGTCTCGATCGTCGGTTTCGACGATGCGCCCGACTCCGAGTTCCTGATGGTGCCGCTGACAACCGTTCGTCAGGACTTCACCGCGATCACGGACCGTGCAGTGACCGAGTTGGTGCGCGCAATGAGCGGAGAGGAATTCGACCAGGGGGTTACGCAGGTGCCCGTCGACCTCGTGATCCGGGCAAGCTCGGGTCCCGCGCCGACACGGACTGCCGAGAGCTAAGGACCCGGCGCATCGCAGCGCCACCAGGGAGCCCTGCAAGTACAGCATCCAGCATCACACCCACAAGGAAGTAGGTATCGAGATGCATCTGTTCAAGAAGCGACCGGCGGTCGGTCTGGCTGCGACAGCCATGGCGGCCGCCCTGGCGCTGGTGGCCTGCTCGGGCGGCGCGAGCACGAACGCCACGACGGCCGCGCCCAGCAAGATCACCCAGGCAGCGATCGACGCGGCGATGAAGACCAAGACCAACCTGACCTTCTGGACATGGGTCCCTGACATCAAGAACGAGGTCGCCCTGTTCCAGGCGAAGTACCCGGCCATCCACGTCGATGTCGTCAACGTCGGCCAGGGTGCTGCGCACTACCAGAAGCTGCGGACCGCGATCAAGGCGGGCACCGGCGGGCCCGACGTCGTCCAGGTCGAGTTCCAGTACCTGCCCTCCTTTACCCAGGGCGGTGACCTGCTCAACATGGCTCCCTACGGTGCCGCGGGCATCTCCAGCGACTATGCAAGTTGGATCTGGTCCCAAGTCTCCAGCGGCAGCGCCGTCTACGGCATCCCGCAGGACGTCGGGCCGATGGGAAACCTCTACCGCAAAGACCTGATGTCCGCCGCGAGAATCAAGCTGCCCACCACGTGGGACGAGTTCAGCCAGGCCGCCCGCACCTACCGAGCTGCGAACCCTCACAAGTACCTGACGAACATGCCGGGCAACGACGCCGGCCAGTTCATGGGCCTGATGTGGCAGGCGGGCGCTCGTCCCTTCGGGTACGACGGCAAGAAGACCGTGACGATCAACCTGAACACCCCGGAAGTGGCCAAGGTGATCGACTTCTGGAACCCCCTCGTCCGGGACAACATCATCGGGGTTGACCCCGACTTTACCGACCCGTGGTACCAGGGCCTGGCCAGCGGCCTGTACGCCTCGTGGCAGGGCGCCGCGTGGGGTCCGGTGTTCCTGCAGGGCACAGCGGCCAAGACGTCCGGACTGTGGAGCGTGGCACCCCTGCCGCAGTGGGACACCCAGAAACCGGCTTCCGGCAACTGGGGTGGATCCACCGACGCGGTGCTGAAGTCGACGAAGAACCCGATCGCCGCCTCGCAGCTCGCGCTGTGGATCAACACCCAGCACGAGCCGGCCCTGATGTTCGCTACCAAGCAGTTCCTCTTCCCTGCGTCGAACACGATCCTGAAGGACCCGGCATTTGTCGACCAGAAGTCGGCGTTCTACGGCGGGCAGCAGGTCAACAAGGATTTCGCCGCCATCTCCGCGACCGTCACACCGAACTTTGTGTGGCTGCCGTTCATGGACTACGCGTACTCATCCTTCAACGAGACCCTGGGCAAGGCATTCGCCGACCGGACCGACCTCGCCACAGGACTCAAGGCGTGGCGGGCCGCGCTCACGACCTACGCCACCCAACAGGGCTTCACGGTCAAGTAACCCGTAGGGGGCGGGTCAGCGACTTGCTGGCCCGCCCGCAGCCGTGTACCGAGGAGGCGGACAGACCATGTCTCAGACTGCTGTGGCGCGGCGCAGGCCCCGCGCCGTCGAGATGCAGACTCGCAAGCGCGGAGGCCTCAAGCGGCGCCAGGCCATCGCCTCGTACTGCTTGGTCGCGCCGTTCTTCCTGGTGTTCCTCACGATGCTCGTGTTGCCCCTGTTCTACTCGGGCTACCTCTCGCTCTTCCGGGAGCAGCTCGTGGGCGGCACGGTCTTCGCCGGGGTCGGCAACTACGTGCGCGCTCTGCAGGACCACGTGTTCCTCGGCGGCGTGCTGCGCATGGCGCAGTTCCTGGTCATCCAGGTCCCCATCATGCTCAGCCTGGCGCTGGTGTTTGCGCTCGCCCTCGACAGCGGTCGCCTGCGGATGCAGCGCATCATCCGGCTGACCATCTTCGTGCCCTACGCGGTGCCCGGCGTGATCGCGGCGCTCATGTGGGGATACCTCTACGGCCCGAACTTCGGTCCGTTCGCCCAGGGAGCCCGGGCAATCGGCCTGCCCACGCCGCCCTTCCTCGGCAACGAGTGGATGCTCGGCTCGATCATGAACATCGTCACCTGGAGCTTCGTGGGCTACAACATGATCATCCTCCACGCCGCCCTGCGGTCCATCCCGACGGAGCTCTACGAGGCGGCCCGGGTCGACGGAGCCGGCGAGTTCCGGGTGGCGTGGTCGATCAAGATCCCCGCGATCAGGCCCGCGCTGCTGCTCACCACGATCTTCTCGGTGATCGGCACCTTCCAGCTCTTCAACGAGCCGAACCTGCTACGGATCCTCGCGCCGAACGTCATCGGCGTGGGCTACACGCCCAACCTCTACGCCTACAACCTTGCTTTCATCAATCAGGACATCAACTACGCCGCCGCGATCGCCTTCCTCCTCGGAATCGTCATCATGATCGTGTCGTACGCGGTCCAGCTCGGCGTACTGCGACGGGAGCGCCGCTCATGACCCCGCAGCCCATGGCCGGCCAGCCGCGCGCAGGCACCCTCCCCGGTACCTCTGCCGACGCAGACGACCGGCAGCCCCGGACGGGCCGCCGCCGACCGGTGGGTGGTCAGCGGAGCAACGTGCTCACGATCGCCCTGCTCGCGTGCGCCGCCTATTTCCTCCTGCCCCTTGCGTGGCTTGTCATCGCCTCCACCAAGTCCAACTCGGACCTCTTCTCGACCTTCGGCCTGTGGTTCGCCCACTTCAACCTCGTCGGAAACCTCCGGGACGTATTCACCTTCCAGGGTGGGATCTACATCTCGTGGTTACGGAACACGATCTTCTACGCCGTGACGAGCGGAGTAGGCGCCGCGGCTCTCGCCACGGCGGCGGGGTACGCCTTCGCGAAGCTGCACTTCCCGGGTGGCAACGCCCTGTTCGCGATCGTCCTGGGCGCCATCATGGTGCCGCTGACCGCACTTGCCATCCCGACCTACCTGTTGTTCTCCGAGGTCGGGCTGACCAACACGCCCTGGGCGATCATCCTGCCCTCCCTGGTCAGTCCGTTCGGCGTCTACCTCATGCGCGTCTACGCCGCGGATGCGATCCCTGACTCCCTCCTCGAGGCGGCCCGCATCGACGGGGCCAGCGAGGCCCGCATCTTCTTCAGCGTCGCGCTGCGGCTGCTCGCACCGGGTTTCGTCACCGTGCTTCTCTTCGCCCTCGTCGCTACCTGGAACAACTACTTCCTGCCCCTGATCATGCTCAACAGCCCGCAGTACTTCCCGCTCACGGTCGGTCTCGCGCAATGGCAGTCCACCTCGGCAGCGGGGTCCGGATCGCAGGCCCTCTTCTCCATGGTGATCACCGGCTCGCTGGTCTCCATCATCCCGCTCGTCGTCGCGTTCCTGTTCCTGCAGCGGTACTGGCAGTCCGGGCTCGCCACGGGCGGTATCAAGCAGTGACGTCCATGTGCACGAAGTGAAAGGACCGTAACCCCCCATGCGCGAACTTCCCCAGCCCATCCTCTTCGGCGCTGCGTACTACCACGAGTACCAGCCCTCTCCCCGGCTCGAGAAGGACCTCGACCTCATGGCCGCGGCCGGCTTCTCTGTCATACGAGTCGGTGAGTCGACCTGGTCGACCTGGGAGCCCGAGGACGGCGTCTTCGACCTGGAGTGGTTGACCCCCGTCCTGGACGGTGCCGACGAGCGGGGCATCCACGTCATCCTGGGCACCCCCACCTATGCGGTGCCGCCGTGGCTGTCGCGCAAGTACCCCGAGATCGCCGGGGAGCGGGGCACCGGGCAGCGCATTCCGTGGGGCGCTCGTCAGGAGGTGGACTTCACGCACCCGGCGTTCCTCTTCCACGCTGAGCGTGTCATCCGGGCCGTCGTCGGGCGTTACGCGGACCACCGTGCGGTGATCGGCGTGCAGGTCGACAACGAACCGGGTCTCGAGCTGCTGCACAACCGGGGTGTCTTCGAGGCCTTCGTCGACCACCTGCGGCACACCTACGGTGACGTCGACACGCTCAACCGCGAGTGGGGACTGGCCTACTGGTCGCACCGGCTGTCCACCTGGGCCGACCTGTGGACCCCCGACGGCAACGCCCAACCGCAGTACGACCTT
>DASRUA010000039.1:0-2289 GCA_035655615.1 Dermatophilaceae bacterium | reverse complement strand
GACCGGGATAGGGGCACCATCGATGGTCGGGATCGCAACCGACGCCACCGGCACGACCGCGGGCGCTGCGGGGACCGGCGGAGGCTCGGTTGACGACGGAGCGGCCGAGTCCGTCGATGCCGACGCCTGCGTGGAGGCCGCCGTGGCCGATGACGGAGATTCGGCACTCGACGGGGGCTCCGTGGGCCTGCCGCCCCCGACTTGGGTCGTCGGTCTGAACACCAGCACGGCGGTCAGAATCGCGGCCAGCCCGGCCACCGCGGCGAGCACGGCCCTGCGACTGGGTCGGCGTGATCGCCCGGGTCGGCCTGATCTCGCCGCCACAGCCGGCGGTCCCGCGGTCGGTGGACGCTGCGGCCCACCCTGCGATCGTCGAACCTCCGGCGACTCCTGCTGTCGAGCCCCCTGGCCCGCTGCTACCGGCTGAGCATCGTCCGGTGGTTCCGTACGACGTGGAGGTTCATCCGGGCCTTGCCCGCGGCCCGCTGCTGCCGGCTGAGCGTCGTCCGGTAGTGACGCTTCGATGGCCGAAGCACTACTCGGGGCCAGCGTCTCAGCCGCGGAGACCCGGCCGGGTTGGGGGGTGGCCGTAGTGAGGACGCTTGACGGGCTATGACGGCCGGTGAGCAGCATGTCGGACAGGGCCTGGGTGAACTCATCGCAGGTCCGGTAACGATCGCTCGGGTTCTTGGCCAGCGCTTTGGCCATGACCGGGTCGGCGGGCAGAAGGTCGCCTCGATGGTCGGAGACCGCTGCGGGCGGCTCGTTCAGGTGAGCCCACAGCAGCGCGGCCTGGTCGTCCCGGACGAAAGGTGGAACGCCCGTCAGGCATTCGTAGGCGACGCAGCCGAAGGCGTACAGATCGGTCCTGGCGTCCAGAGGCTCACCGCGGATCTGTTCAGGCGCGACGTAGGCCATGGTGCCGATGAAGTTGCCGGTGGCGGTCAGTTTGGTCAGCGCCGATGTCGCCTTGGTGAGGCCGAAATCGGTGAGGTACACATGTTCGTAGCCGTCGCGTCCGGCGGCCGCCGCCAGCAGGATGTTGGCCGGTTTGACGTCGCGATGCACCAGGCCAGAGTGGTGCGCGGCGTCCAGAGCGTCGGCCACCGGGGACAGGATCGCCAGCGCGCGCCTCGGTTCGAAGGGGCCGTCCTTTCTGAGTACCTCGGCGAGGTTGTTGCCCCGCACGTACCGCATCGCGATATAGAGATGGCCGTCCGCCTCGCCGGCCTCATAGATCGGAACGATGTTGGGATGGTCCAGCGACGCAGCGAAACGGGACTCGCGCAGGAACCGCTCGCGGAAGTCTGAGCCCTCTGCCAGTTCTTCCGTCAGGACCTTCAATGCGACTTTGCGGGTCAGCCGCAGGTCGGTGGCCTCGTAGATCGATGCCATGCCCCCGCGGTCCAAATAGGCCTCGATACGATAACTGCCTATCTCGGTGCCGACCGCGATGTAAGGCGACCTTCCTGGCCCGGTTCGAGAACCGGAAGAATCATCGGTCACCCGAGCCCACCCCCGACCAAGATTCGGTCGCGCAACGCCCAACGAATCCACAGAATCCGCCCGGCCACGGCATATTTCCCGACGCACCTGCGCCCGCCAGGCCACACCTTGAGGGCAAACCCTGACACCTTGGAGTGACCCCTTGTCATTCTGGGCTCACAGACGAGAATCCCGAATTCGGGTGCCAAACCAAAGCGCCTTTCGACCCGTGGTCACCCTCCGCACTGTGCTGTCGCTCAGTGTGACCATCACGAATAGAGCCTGCGCCATGAGCTGCGCCAGCGGAGTCTACTGGCAACAACGGGGTTATCAGAACCTGCGGAACAGCACGTGTGGGGCGTCGGCGGTGGTGATCATGGGAATTCCCTCCCTGCCGCGCGGTGCTGTGGTGGACCTCAATAGACCGACCCACCGACACCGACGGCTATGCGCCGTTGTTACGGCGCTTGGAGGGAACATCCGAACCCCCACACCGGTTCCGCGGGCCGCTGCAACCCGGAGGCGATGCGGGCGATGTACGGCACCCCGGTGACACTGGCCCAGTCGGGAGTCTCGGCGACCATTGCGCCGACAACGCCAGCTGCATGATCACGAATCTTCCGACGCAATATTCCCACCCATGGCCATTGCCGGCATAGCTCCGGGCGGTGATGATGAGTCTGCAACTCCCGGGGGCCAGACGTTGTTGACAGTCATCGCAAAGAGCGACCACAGCGGGCAGAGGGTTACTGTGAGTCATCGAGCATGCGAGTCAGGGTGTTCAAATCCAGGATTCACCTCGCC
>DASRUA010000038.1:0-2205 GCA_035655615.1 Dermatophilaceae bacterium | reverse complement strand
GGTGAAGACCTGGCCCGTGCCGGTGATGCGCTGCGCCTGCTGGGCGGAGCGGATGAAGCCCGAGCCGTCGAGCTCTCGGTGTCGCGCGGGATCGGTCAGCACGTCGAAGATGTCCTGTGCAGGTGCGTTGACGGTGCGCGTAACCACGATCTGGTTGTGGTTCTCTGTCATCTCCTGATCGTCCACCCGACCGGGCGATACGGCAACCCGATGCCCGAGCCGCTGCGCGCGCTTAATCCGCGAGCTCGACCGAGCCGCGCAGTGCGCGAATCATCCCGTTGTGGTTGCCCATGGGCTCGTCCAAAGCCTCGTCCAACTGGCGACGCTCACCGTGAGCGGATCGATCAGCGGACGTCAACTGCAGCTAGATGAGGTCGTGAGAAAATCGAACCATCAGATGGAGCGACGTGGCGTGCAACAGGAAAGATGGCTTAAGTGGACGACAAGACCAGCGGGCAACCGTCGATGTTGCTGAAGCCCCTGGGCGTCTCGGACGAGGAACAGGCCCTGCAGGCACATGAGGAGCTCGCGCAGGATGGCTTCGAGTTCCTTTTCGAACTGGAGCAGGGGGCGGCATGGCCGGTCTACTGCGGGCGGCTAGAGAGCCAGCGCCTTGGCGTTGACCTACCTGAGGGCAGGGTGCCGGCGACGTTTCTTGTTGCTGAGGCTGAAGGGCAGATTGTCGGCCGGGTTTCGATTCGGCACGAGCTCAACGCCCACCTTGCAGAGGTAGGGGGGCACATCGGATACGGGGTGCGTCCTGGCTTTCGTCGCCGCGGTTACGCGACGGCCATCATGCGCCAGTCCCTGGCGGTCGCGTCGTCGATTGGTCTTGAACGTGTGCTGGTGACCTGCGATGACGACAACGTGGGCTCCGCCAAGGTCATCGAGAACTGTGGTGGTGTTTTGGAGAACGTTGTGGCGGGCGGTGACGGGTCGGCGCCCAAGCGTCGGTACTGGGTTGAGATCGGCGCGTGACGCTGGTCCATCCTTTCCTGGAAGCAGAGGGTCGTGCGTGAGATCGAGCGAGCAGTCTTGACTCATCTTGCGCGAGGCCAGGCGGGCGGTGCATTCACCGACGTGAACGACCGCGCATCATTACCCGTGTGGCGTACTCCACAGGGGAACCTCGCGCGGTTCAACATGACGAGTTGCTAGAGCCGCATAACGATCCCTGAGCGGTTGAGGCTTGGGCTTCAGACACAGTCTGGTTGATCGGCTTGTATGCCGTTGCCGGTAGCCGCGGCGTTGCTTCGGACCGGCCCATTGGTAGGAGGTGCGCCATGGTGGCGCTACTTATCGGATATGCCCGGGTCTCCACCGATCAGCAGGACCTGACCGCTCAACGAGATGGCCTCGCCGCACTCGGTGTGGCTGCCAACCGGGTCTACGTTGACCAGGGATTGACCGGGACGAACAGGGAACGGCCGGGCCTGCGGGAAGCCCTGGCCGCGTGCCGCGAAGGTGACACGTTGGTGGTCACCAAACTCGACCGGCTTGCGCGTTCACTGCCTGATGCGAGAGCGATCGCCGACGAGCTCACCCAGCGCCAGGTCCGTCTGAACCTGGGCGGGTCGGTGTACGACCCCACCGACCCGGTCGGGCGGTTGTTGTTCAACGTGCTGGCCATGGTCGCCGAGTTCGAGACCGACCTCATCCGCCTGCGCACCCGGGAGGACATGAAGGTCGCCAGGGCCAAAGGAAGGCTGCGCGGCAAGCAGCCCAAGCTGAACCACCGGCAGGAAGCGCACTTGGTGGCTCTGTTCGACGGCGGGGACCACAGCACCGCTGAACTTGCCGACCTGTTCGGCGTCACTCGTTCAACCGTTTACAGGGCAGTGGAACGGGAGCGGGCGCGTGCCGGTGTGATCGCCCCTGACAACTGATTGCGATGTCCCGCAGGCCACACCCTGCGGGACCGCAACCCCCCCGTTTGTGTAGAAGGCACTGAAGACACCGCTCGTGGTTGGCCCGCCGGCGAGCTGATCCAGTAGCGATGAGGCGGCAGAGAGTCGAGTTCCTGATGGAATTGGAAGAAGTGCGTCGTTGGCCCAAGCGGGTCAACATGGTCGCCTTTGCTGGGTGGAAATGGCGAGAGCACCAGGTACCGCATCGGCTGCAGGTGTCCTTCGTTGCCAGCGAACGCGAAGAGCAACCGCACCCGCCATCGCCTCTCAGCCGTCAGCACGCCGAGGTGTGACAGGT
>DASRUA010000037.1:0-2801 GCA_035655615.1 Dermatophilaceae bacterium | reverse complement strand
CGTACCCGAGTACCGCCTCCATCAGCGGGTGAGGCACCAGCCGCATCGCCCGGAACTCCGGCAGGCTTGACATCACCACGGGTGCGCCGAGCGACACGAGCGCGTCCAGAAGCGCCCTGGACGAGCGCGTGAGCGTCACCGGGGTGGTGACGCCAACGACGTCGTTCGTGCCGACCAGCAGGACCGAGACATCCGGCTTACGCCGCACCCCAGGGACCTGCCCGGTCAAGACATCGATCGTGCGCGCCCCCGACACGGCAAAGCCCACCACATGCACCGGACACCCCGTCGCGTCCGCCACCCGCTGCGCCAGCTGCACCGGCAAGGAGTCTTCAACGTGATCCACGCCGACCCCGGCCATGGCGGAGTCACCGAATGCCGCCATCTCCACCGCGGTTTCGCTGATCAGCACCCTGCTGGACGGCGCGACCGTGACGTCGACCGGCGCCAACGCTGGCGACGCCCCGAAGCGTCTCGAAAGAAGGACGGCCTGACAACCGACGAGCCCCAGCAGAGGCACGACGAGGCTCAGGGCGGCCCACCAGGCCCTGCCCTGGGGCGCAGAAGCGGAGCACCGGCTCAGGCCGGAGCCTGGTCTCGCCCGGCCGGGCACACGACCCTGCCCACCCACTTCGCGTGACCGTCGCATCGTCATCCTCTCTGGCCCAAGGAGACCAACGTGGCTATGGACTCGTTCCTGCTCCGGATCGGGTGTCCGGAAAACCCCCGACGATCAAGGGGTAAGAACGACCTTGCCGAGAACTTCGCCGGCTTCGAGAGCCGCGAGTCCATCGGCCGCAGCCTCCAGCCTGAGGATGCGGTCGACACGGGGTCGGACGCCGGAGGCGACCACCAATTCGGCCAGCGCGGCCAGTTCCTCGCGAGTACCCATTGTCGAACCCTGGACACGCAGCTGCAGGAAGAAGATTCGATTGAGGTCTGCGGACGGGTCGGGACCCGAGGTCGCGCCGCTGACGATCACCGTCCCGCCCGGGCGCAGTGCCTTCAGGGAGTGCCCCCAGCTGGCCTTACCCACGGTCTCGATCACTGCGTCCACCCGCTCTGGAAGCCGCGCGCCGCTGTCAAAGGCAGCGTCAGCACCGAGTTCAAGAGCAAACGCCCGCTTCGTCTCGGTCCGCGCGGTGGCCCAGGTGCGCATGCCAAGCAGATGCGCGAGCTGGATGGCCGCCGAGGCCACCCCACCAGACGAACCTTGTACCAGCACGGTGTCGCCGGCCGAGAGGCCGTACCTGGTGAGCATTCGGTAGGCGGTCAGCCAAGCAGTAGGCAAGCAGGACGCGTCCTGGAACGAGAGACCCACGGGCTTGTCGACCACGTTGCCCGCTGGGACGACGACATACTCGGCCAGCGTGCCCTGGTGAAGCTCGGACAGCAGCGTACGGCTCGGATCGAGGGTCTCATCCCCCATCCAGTCGCCTGAGGCGATCACGGCATGGACGATGACGTCACGGCCGTCGTCGGTCGTTCCCACCGCGTCGGTGCCCAGGATCATTGGCATGCGTTCCGCTGACAAGCCGACGCCACGCAAGGACCACAGGTCATGATGGTTCAGCGACGCCGCACGCACCCGAACCCGCACCCAACCCTCCGGCACCACCGGATCAGGCCGCTCCCCCACCCGCAACGCAGCAAGCGGATCGGACGGATTGGGCTGTTCGACGTAGGCAGCAAGCATGGTGCCACTGTAGGCACCCGACGACGAGGTCGACGCTCATATTAAGTAAGGCAAACCAAACTCTTGACGTGAGCAGTCCCGACCACGACTCTGGATGTGGGATCGAACCGGCCTCGTCAGCATGGACCGAGTGCATGCAGTCGATCGTCCAAGGCACCTACGGCTCGACAAATGATCGGGAAGTCACAGATCCTCTCCAGACCAAAACCCCTCGCTGAGGGACTCGCAAGGGGAGGATCATCGGCAACGTTTCGCCGCCCCGCGCGAACGTCTTCACGCTGCGGGGCATGCCACTACGCCGAGGCCACCCCTCGACGTAACCGCTGTGCGGAGGGATGGTCATGAGCACTCTGATCGATCAGGTGAAGTTCTCGCGTCGACGCGTCGCCGTCGGAGAGAGCGTGCGCGTTCAGGTCATTCCGGCCGATCGGAACGCGGACGTCACCATCAACGGGATCTACGGAGCACGCCAGTTCGTGCAATTCCGCAACCCGGGAACGTACAACATCGTTGTGACCGCCATGCTGGGCGAACAGGTCGCGCAGATCGCCGAACGCATCGTGGTCTCCGACCCCAAAGCCGGCGCCCTCCCGATCCCGATCATCTGGGCGACCCAAGACCGCTACCGGCCTCGCCTGATCGTCTTCTCGCTACCGGGCAGCGACGAAAACCGATCGGTGATCGCCGATTACGAGTGGGCGTTCGGCGACGGAACGGTCGGGATCAGCCAGACGGGCACGATCGAACACGACTACACGGATGCGCTCGGGCGCGATGCGCTGTACACAACCTTCGATGTCGAGGTCACCGCCCACTTCACCGACCAGAGCTCCACCACCGGCCGGCGAAGCATCTCCGTCTTCAACACGTACGCCCTCAACAAAGTGCGCCGTGGCATCCTGACCCCTCGCGTTGCGGTCAATCATCCGCAGCTCATCCCCGCCATCATGTTCCTGCCCGGCGAGATCATCTGTTCGTTCACGATCACCAACCCGGAAGACGAGGACTTGCTGTTCTCGCGGGAGAAGCAGGAATGGCTCCGAGCTGACCCATCGGATCTCGCCCCGTCCGACCCCGATGAGCCAGGCCTTGCCCGCGCGGCGTC
>DASRUA010000036.1:0-15034 GCA_035655615.1 Dermatophilaceae bacterium | reverse complement strand
ACCAGGCCCAATGGTTGTCCGACATGGTCGAGGGAGTCATCGGTGACACCGCCGATGACCGCCCTAGAAAAGTCGACGTCGTCAACCTGGCATCGCGCTGCGTGCTTCGGGCGTTGCCCACAGCCGACTGCGAGATTGAGTTCATCGGCCCTGACCGTGCCATGGCGGTCACCGCTCCGGTGGCGCTCGGCCGTGCAATTAGCTGCGTGTTGGACAACGCGGTGCGAGCGTCCGGCCCAGGCGGGCAGGTCACTGTTGACGTGACTGCCAAGGTCCACGAGATCACCATCCAGGTCATCGACGACGGCCCCGGGCTTGGGTACGTGCCCATTCACAACTCGCTCGGGCTGACGATTACCCGCGCCCTCGTCTCTGCCTGCGGTGGCGGCTTCGAGCTCGAGCCAGGTAACGCTCGCGGCATGACGGCGCGCATCGTGCTGCCAGACCTGGGATCCAAGGCGGCGGCGTCGTGAGGCTACTGGTCTGTGACGACCACAGACTGCTGCTCGACGCACTGAGCATGGCCCTGACCGACAACGGGCACGCGGTAGTCGCGACAGTCCTCGATCCCGATGAGGCGGTGGAAGCTGCCCGCGAACACCAGCCGGATGTGTGCCTGCTCGACGTGAGCTTTCCTGACGGCAACGGCCTCGGCGCCATCGGTCGGATCCATGAGGTGAGCCCCGACACCAAGGTGGTGATCCTGTCAGGCGCAATCAGCAGGGGCCTGGTGGCGGACGCCATTGCCAATGGCGCTGAGGGCTATGTCGGCAAGGAGAAGTCCGTCGGGGTCCTCATCGAGATGTTGGAGTTGGCACATCAGGGACACCTTGCGGTGGATCCGTTCATTCTGCACGACGCACTGCGACCTCACCCTCAGAACGATGACCCACTGTGGGTGCTGAAGTTCCTGACCGAGCGCGAATGGGAAGTGATGCGCTGCATCATGGATGGGTTGAGTACCCAACAGATGGCCGATCGACTTGGTGTGCAACGGTGTACGGTCCGCACGCACGTGCAGAACCTGCTCACCAAGCTCAGCGTGCACTCGCGTCTGCAGGCGGCCGCGATGATGACTGCCCACGCCTCAGAGGAGACCTGGCCTGCCCACCTGCGTTGACGCGCGCGGTCTCGTGCACCTGACGTAGAGACTGCTCCTGCCTCTGATGGCTCCGTCGCGGCGTCGCAGCCGCGAGGCTTTCGGGATGCAACAGAAGCGCATCCGCATTGCAGTGATAGATGACCAGAGCGTCTTTGCCGAAGCCTTGGCCAGCCGACTCTCCGATGAGCCTGACCTCGAGGTCGTCGGTACCGCTGGGTCATCCGTGGAGGCCCTGGAACTGTTCTCGCACCACGAGATTGACGTCGTAGCCCTTGACGTGGCCCTCGCTGGTGAGGACGGGTTGGCGCTCGGGCGCCAGTTGCTCGACCGATGGCCCGACCTCGGGATCGTGGTCGTTACAGGTGGAGCCGATGACCGGGTCAGCGAGGCAGTGCAGATGGGAGTCCGGGGCTGGGTGGCCAAGCAGGGTGCCATCGAGGCGCTTCTCATTGCGGTCCGGGGAGCGGCACACGGCGAGACCCACTTGCCCGGGGCTCTTTGACTCCAGTCATGGTCTCTGCGTGGCTTGGTGCGCTGTTGCACATCTCGCCGAACACCGTCCGTACCTCACATCCAGAGCATCCTGTACAAGCTCAAACGTCCACTCGGTCGTCACGGCGTTCGCCGAGGACTACCGGTCCACCGGCAGGTTCCAGGAGTGCCTGGATCGCCTCAAGGAAGGGCTCAGCGACCCTATTGCCGATCGTTTGATCGAGTCCCTGTGCCCTGAGTCAGCCTGCCTGAGGTGTCAGGGTCGAAGATCGCGCCACACGGTAGGCGGGTCCGCTGAGGTGCGACAGACGCATCACGAACATCCAGACCTTCACCGTAGAACTCCCCGAAGTCGACCTCCGCCTCCCCGCCCGGCTCATGGGACTGTGGGATGTACACCTCGACGTGGACCAGGTCGAGCTCGACGCGGCGGCGGGTCACGTACCGGGACACGGTTACCTCAGACAGCACGGCGCCGTGTTCGGCCACCAGTCGTTGCCAGACCCGCCGGGCGGTATGCCGCTGTTTGCGGTGGACGTCCTGGTCCGCGATCAGCCACTTGTCGATCACCGTCGTCCACGGGTCGATCGCCGGTCGAGACCTCGCTACGTATTCCTTGCGCTGTGGCGGCAACGCGGACGCCAACGCCTGGCGCACCGCCCGCCGGTGGACCTTATGGCGTTCAGCCAACTCCCGAATCGACAGGGCCTGCGTGCGGCGGTCGCGCCGGATCGCCTCGAATAGCTCGACTTGTGAACCCACCTGACCGACCTCCACGTCGACGACACTGATGTGAAGATCTGACTCCGGGGTGGGGCCAACATTCGTGATGACACACCGCCCCACCCGGCAGCAGTATCGCCACCACCCTGGGGCCAACATTCATGAAGATAAGCCGCCGAAGTGGGGCCAAATCAGGTGACCACACTCAGCCGTCGTTACTTTCCCCTCTCCTGATCGGAGTTGTAGTCGGCATCGTTGATGAGGGTGGGCTGGGTTTGTTCCTTTCTGTTCCCCGGCTGCATGTGCGCTTCGGAGGGACTGACGGGGACTCATGGCCATTGGGATCCGGGGGCCTTGACCCACGCCGCGGACCGGCCCCGACCCTCTGGCTTCACCCGGCCCTCGTTCTTCAACTGCTCGAGCGTCAGCCGGATCGTCGGGTCGCTGACCCCGGGAAGGGCGGCCCGCACGTCGGCGATCTTAAAGATCTGCGGCGCGTGCTCGAGCACATACTCACGGACGCGGTCCTGCTTCGTCCCCGTCGACCTATCGGACGCGGCCCGTTGCTCGAACCTCTTGTAGGCCCGCGCGAGGACCTCGGTGAAGTACATCAGCCAAGGCCAGGGGTCGTTGGTCTGCTCATGCCAGCCGTGGGTGGAGGCCAGCAGAGCCGCATAGTAGCCGTCCGCCGACTCGGCGATGAGCTGCTCGAGAGAGACGTACCTGCCGACCGTGTATCCGGCATCATCGAGCAGGGCGTTTGTTAGGGCCCGGACGACACGACCATTCCCGTCTGCAAACGGGTGGATGGTCAACAAGTCCAGCGCGAACAAACCAACCAAAAGCACCGGATGGTGCCGGCCTTGGGTGAGCGCGTCTTTGTACCGGTCGATGAGCTCAACGGTGAAGTACTCGGTGCTGGCCGCCGAGACGGGGACGAACCGGACCTCAACCGACCCGTCCGGTGATCGGTCGACCACAAGGTTGTCGCTCTCCTTGAACCGGCCGCCGTCCACCTTCGTCTGCTCGAAAAGGTTCCGGTGCAGGTGCAGCAAAAGGCCGACGTTCAGCGGCCGCCAGTCCTGGCCAAACAGGTAGTCCAAGGCTGCGCGGTAGCCGGCGAGTTCCTGCTCGCTGCGGGTCCGCAGTGTTGTCACCTTGCCCCCGATGATCGCTGCCGCGCGGGCTTGGTCTTCCACCACGACACCCTCAAGCGCTGATGACGCTGTGATGCTTGCGATCCGGGCCCGGTTCGCCAGTTCGGTCAGCAGGGCAGGCAACTGGTTGCGGAACAGCTCCTGTCGGCCGCGGCCGATGTCGACGTTGGCAAGCTGCATGACGACCGGGCCTGGGACGAACCCCAGCGACCGGTCGAGATCCACAAACGACAGCAACAGAACCTCCCGAAGAAGCCACCAAACACGCTAACCGACGACCATCCTATGTAGATTAAGGGTTCTGTTGGGTAGTTTGCTAGCGCGATGATCCATCTGCCGCGGCAGGGAAGCAGGCCCAGGAGCGAGGGTTTGTTGGTTCGCCAACCATCCTTGTCGACGGTGTCGACCCGTTCGGTGTCGCTGGGCAGAGCCCGGCGTTTGCTTGCCGCGTTTATGCCACCCCGGCAGGGCTATCGGGTGTGCCGCCGTTGGGCGACGTCATCTCCGCCCTGACCGCCGCCAGCAATCGGGGGCCGGCTTCGCCCGAATGAGCTGTCCTAACCTGAGCTGCTCTGGCTCCGTGGGTGAGGTCGGTCTGAGAGGCCCTTCGACGCCATAGGGTGTCGTTCGTGCGAGTGGAATCCGGTGTCGACCCAGTGGCCTTGCGCGACGCCCGTCTCCGTATGGGCCTGACCCAGCATGAACTGGCGGCCGACCCAGTCGCGTGTGCGGCAGGTGTGCCAGAACTCGTGCGGTTCATGTTGGGGACCGGCCAGAGGATCGGCAAGGCCACGGGCCACTACCTGTCTAACGTGGTCGCCTTCACCACCTTGGTCTCAACCACACCACAGAAGTAGCCAGAGTCCGTCCACGCTCAAATCCCATCGCCGAGTGTTCACTCGCGTGTCAACGACCTGACACCCAAGGCTCACGTTTCGTCGTTGGTGACGCTGCTGTACTGCCCTTATGAAGGTCGCAGTGGTATCCGAGTCCTTCCTGCCGCACATCAATGGCGTGACCGGTTCGGTGCTCCAGGTTCTCGGACACCTGAACAGGACCGGTCAAGAGGCCATGGTCATCGCCCCGGGGAACCCGCCGCCCACCTGTGAGGGTTTCGAGGTGGTGGCGCTGCCGTCGTTTGGCTTCCCCGGCTACCCGCAGGTGCGTATTCCGATGGTCGTCACGAGCCGGCTCGTTCGGGAGCTCGCCAGGTTCGGCCCCGACGTCATCCATCTCGCCTCGCCGTTCGCGATGGGTGGGCCGGTGATGCGTGCGGCCGCGTCGCTCGACATACCGGTGGTCGCGATCTATCAGACCGACGTGGCCGGCTTCGCCCTGCGTTACGGGCTCACTGCCGCCTCGCACGCCGCCTGGCGCCACATACGTTCCATCCACGAGCGCGCCACGATCACCCTCGCGCCCTCGCCCACCGCAGCCCGTGACCTCGAGCGGCACGACGTCCCCCGGGTGCAGGTATGGCCTCGCGGCGTCGATACCACCGCTTTCTCACGCTCGCATCGCAACGCCGACCTCAGGGCACGACTGGCGCCCAACGGAGAGGTTCTCGTCGGTTTCATCGGCCGGCTCGCCGCGGAGAAACAGGTCGAGGACCTCGCCGTGCTGAACGACCTGCCCGGGATCCGCCTGGTCATCATCGGTGACGGCCCGGAACGTGAGCGGCTGACCCGGTGCCTGCCCGGCGCCTACTTCACCGGTGTGCTCTCGGGCACGGACCTGTCCCAGGCCCTGGCGAGCCTCGATATCGTCGTGCATCCGGGGCCATATGAGACGTTCTGCCAGGTCGCGCAGGAGGCGATGGCCAGTGGTCTCCCGGTCGTGGCCGTCGGAGCGGGCGGGCTGCTGGACCTCGTCGACAGCAGCAGGACGGGGTGGCTGTATCCGCCTGGCGACCTTCAGGCGTTGCGGAGTCACGTTGCCGACCTCGTCGGCGACCTGTGGAAGCGCCGCGCGATGGGCGCAGCGGCCCACCACAAGGTGCGGGCGCGCACGTGGCCGGTCGTGTGCGACCGCCTCATGCGCCACTATGAAGATGCCTCCAGCAGCCTGGTTGTTGGCAGGTCCTGAGGTGCGGGTTGTGCATGTCGCGAACGCCTACACCCCTCGCAGCGGCGGGATCCGCACCACGGTTCACGCCCTCGGGCAGGGGTACAGAGCGGCAGGCCACGATTTCGTCCTCGTCGTTCCGGGCCAGCACGCGAGCGACGAGAACCTGCCTTGGGGCCGGCGCATCACTCTGGCCGGGCCAACGGTCCCCGGATCGGGCGGATACCGCGTCCTGGCGAACCTGCCACAGGTGCGCGCCATGCTGGATGGTCTCGAGCCCGACCGGCTCGAGGTGTCAGACCGTCTGACACTGCGCGGGCTCGGCCGGTGGGCGAGCGTTGCCGGGGTGCCGTCGACGGTGATCGCGCACGAGCGATTGGATGGTGTCCTGCGTGCCTTCATGCCGCTGGGAGTCCGTGGCGCCATGTGGGCGGCCGACCGGCACAACGCGACGACAGCAGAGTGCTTCGACCGCGTCGTGACCACCACCCGCTTCGCCGCGCGGGAGTTCGCCCGGATCGGGGCGCCCACCAGCCACGTGCCGCTCGGCGTGGACCTGGAACAGTTCCGGCCGCCCACCCGTCCCCTCAACAATGGTGTGCCGCTGCTGGTCCTGTGCAGCCGGTTGTCACGCGAGAAGCGGCCCGACCTCGCCATCGAGACACTGCGGGTGCTGTATCGCGGTGGCACTCCGGCCCGTCTCGTGGTGGCTGGATCCGGTCCACTCGCCGCGTCGTTGCGGCGGAGGGTCGGCGGGCTGCCGGTGGAGCTGGTTGGTCACCTGGCCGATCGTCGCGCCGTCGCCGATCTGCTCGGGTCTGCTGACGTCGTTCTGGCCCCTGGCCCGGTGGAGACTTTTGGGCTGGCGGCGCTTGAGGCCCTGGCCTGTGGCACGCCCATCGTGGCGGCGAGCACGTCCGCGGTGGCCGAGCTCGTCGAGGGGGACGCCGGTCGCACGGCCAGCCCCGAGCCTGAGGCGATGGCCCTCGCCGTCGCCTCGCTGCTCGCAGTGCCGGAAGTGCGACGGCGGGCAGCGGCCCGGGCCCGGGCGGAGTCGTTTCCCTGGTCACGCACGACCGACACGATGCTCATCCTGCACGGCCTCTCCCGGGCTGTTCGGTCGCCGCGCTGAAACCTTCGGTCTATCGCCGATGGGCAGCGGGTGAAGGCTCGGTGAACACTCTTGCGGGACGGCCAATCTGGCAAAGGCGAAGGCACGGAGTGGACCACTCTTGACGTATGAGCTACGGCAAGGGACCTGGACCGCTGGCCATCGCCCACCGCGGCGGTGCCGCTCTGGCGCAGGAGAACTCGCTGGCCGCATTCGGTCTGGCTTCGGGCCTGGGCCTGCGTTATCTCGAGACCGACGTCAGGGTGACCAGCGACGGCCACCTGGTGTGCTTCCACGACGAGACGCTGGAGCGAGTCACGTCGGCCACGGGTCCGGTCCGGTCGAAGTCGCTGCGCGAGCTGCGCACCCTGCGGATCAACGGGACTGAGCCGATTCCGACGTTCGACGAGGCACTCGACGCCTTCCCCGACCAGTGCTTCACGGTCGACTCCAAGGACCTGGCCGGGCTCGGACCCCTGGTGAAGTCCTTGCGGCGCAGGGGAGTTGCCGAGCGAGTGTGTATCGCGGGGACCTGGGACGGGTTGCTCGCCCAGGTCCACAGGGAGGTCCCTGCGGTCACCACGGCGCTTGGCTGGCGATCGCTGACCACGTTGTTGATGTGCGCCAGGGCGGGGGTGCGGCCGCCGAGAGCCTTGGCCAACGCACCTTTTGCGCATGTGCCGGTCAAGCTGGGTCGCGTCCCGATCTTCGTCGAGCGAGTTGTCGCGATGTCACATGACCTCGGGGTGCGGGTTGTGGTCTGGACTGTCGACGAGCCCCAGGTCATGCGGCGTCTGCTCGATGCCGGGGTGGACGCGATCATCACCGACCGGCCCGACGTCCTGCGTGAGGTGCTCGTCTCTCGCGATCAGTGGGTGCCGATGGTCTCCCGTCGCGAAAGGGCCGTCGACCGCTGAGGCCTTCGGGGGAGCGGTTTGCCTTGCTCCGAAGAGTCCAAAGTCTTCGCAAATGCCATTCAGGGTTCTCCGGGGGTGGGCTCTGAACGCTGGCCGGTTCACCGATACTCGGATCTGGTGCTCGTCGGCTACCCGCTGACGGTTGAACCCGAGCGCGGAACCCGAGGGGACAGCATGGTAAAAAGCGTTCCGGTGTATACGATCACGGTGCCCTGGCGACGGGTCTGCGCGGCGCTACCCGCAGTTGCGCTGATCGTTGGTGGCATCGCCCTCGACGCACAGGCGACCCCGGCACGTCATACCAAGGGTGCTGCTGTCTCGAAGGACTCGGCTGCGATCGTCGTGCCCGACATGGCGGTGACGATTCCCGTTGTCCCCTATCGGATCCCGGCTGGCGCCGCTGCTCTGGCGATCAGGACACCCGCTCTGGTGCTGCCAGCAGGCACTGCGCCTGGCAGCTCATCGCCAGTGGCGGCTTGATCGCGCCGGCATTCCGGTGCGCGCCCTCGCGGGCTACCACAGGGCGGTCGCGCTGATCGACCCAGTCGATCCCGGCTGTCACATCGACTGGGCTCTGCTGGCTGCGATCGGACGGGTCGAGAGTGACCATGGCCGATTCGGCGGCAACCAGCTGGACTCGGGTGGCGTCGCCCGGCCGGGCATCATCGGGATCGCGCTGGACGGCACGAACGGAACCGCACGGATCACCGACACCGATGGTGGGGTGATGGACGGGGACACCGTCTACGACCGGGCCGTGGGGCCGCTGCAGTTCCTCCCCGGCACCTGGCGCGTTGTGGGCGCCGACGCTGATGGTGACGGGGTCAAGAACCCCCAAGACATGGCTGACGCCGCCACGGCGGCCGCGATCTACCTCTGCTCCGGCCACGGGGACCTGAGTCAGCCAGCTGGACTCAGCGCCGCGATCATGCGATACAACGCCTCGGACTCGTACGTGCGCACAGTCACTGCCATTGCGGACGCCTACCGCCACGGGGTTACTGCCCTGCCCGCTTCTGCCCTGCCCGCGTCAGGGCCACCTGACGCTCGATCGGCGGGGTCCTCCGTCGCCGCCATGGCCGTGGTCAGGCCAGCCACGGCCGCGCCATCCCGGCCCGGTTCGACGCCGGCGTCAATGCTCAGCCCGAAGCCAGTGGTCACTCCTGGTACGCAGACGGCCACCCCCTCTGCCTCAACCGCCGGTATGCCCGCTGCAACTGCGACCGCTCCAGCCGCGACCAATCCGACTGAGGCCGCTCCGGCCCCGGCTGCGACCGTCCCCACGGCGACCCTCCCGTTCCTACCGATGCCTGTCTGGTCCTCCCTTCCGCAACCGGCACCGCTACGGCGGCCCCGGGCACAACCGTTCCTGCTCCGGCCGCGCCGTGCCCCTCGCCGACAACGAGCAGCCCGACCGTCGTGCCGACCGTTGCTCCTTAAGCAGGATGCTTCCCCGGCGGGTTTCCCGGTGCCTTTGGAATCCGGCCGTGTCACGCTGACACCTGAGCAGACCCCTGAGCCCTACGGCCAGCCCGACTGCGAGCCCGATAGTCGGAGTGATCAAGCGAGATCCTGGCTGTCCTGGCACGGTCTGCGCTTCGCTACCGGCCTCGCCACCCTTGTCCTCGCCCTGCTGGGCGTAACCGGGCTCGCCTGGCTGACATGGGGCAACCTTCCCACCGAGACCTACGCCCCCGCCTCGCCCCGGTCGCCAGCGTTGCCGGCGGCCGCGCCCCCATCGGCCCGTTCACGTGCATCTGTCGCGGCGGGTGCCAGCAGGCTGCAGCCGGATCCCGCATGGGTGGATCGCATGGCCGCCGGCGTCACCGGCATCCCCGCCCGGGCGTTGATGGCCTACGCCCGGGCATCGCTCCTCCTGTCAGCCGAGCAGCCCGCCTGCCGCGCGGCAGCAGATTTCAGCGCGGGCTCTTCGCGGACGGCGCCGCGCAGACCACCCAGAACCTGGCGATACAGCTCGAGGATGTTCCAGTGAAGTCCATCGATCGTGCGGACCGGGTCGTTGGCGAACCGCGCGACGGAGTGCACGCTCAGCTCGTTCGGACCGACCCGGCCCATCATCACCCGGCCGCTGGACGCCCCGAGGTCCACCGCTGCCACCACCCCAGCCGTCGTTGTCATGGGGCGGACCTCGGGCACCGTGAGCGTCATCGCAGGAATGCGGCCGCGACGCCGGCGTCGACAGGGATGTGCAGGCCGGTGGTGTGGCTGAGATCTGCCGAGCAGAGCACGAACACCGCGTTGGCCACGTTCTCGGGGAGCACCTCGTGCTTGAGAAGGGTGCGTCCTGCGTAGTACTTGCCCAGGTCCTCTTCGGCAACGCCGTAGACCGCGGCTCGTTTGGCACCCCACCCGCCGGCGAAGATACCTGAGCCGCGCACGACGCCGTCGGGGTTGATGCCGTTCACCTTCACGCCGTGCTCGCCGAGCTCGGCGGCGAGCAGGCGGACCTGGTGGGCCTGGTCGGCCTTGGCCGCTGAGTAGGCGATGTTGTTGGGTCCGGCGAAGACCGAGTTCTTCGAGGAGATGTAGACAATGTCGCCGCCAAGCTTCTGGTCGATGAGCACCCGCGCCGCAGTGCGGGAAACCAGGAACGAGCCCTTGGCCATCACGTTGTGCTGCAGGTCCCAGTCCGCGACCGTCGTCTCGAGCAGGGACTTGCTCAGGGACAGGCCCGCGTTGTTGACCACGAGGTCGAGGCCGCCGAAGGCCAGCACCGTGGCGTCTATGGCTTCCTGCACCTGCGCCTCATCGGTGACGTTGGCCTGGATGCCGACGGCAACGTCCGTGTTGCCGATCTCGGCCGCCGCGGCCTGGGCCTTGGACAGGTCGAGGTCCGCGATGACGACGCAGGCGCCCTCGGTTGCAAGGCGGGTGGCGATGGCCTTGCCGATGCCTGAGGCGGCGCCGGTGACCAGTGCGATTCGGGTGGCAAGTGGCTTCGCCTTCGGCATGCGTGCCAGCTTGGCCTCCTCCAGGGCCCAGTACTCGATGCCGAACTTCTCGGCCTCGTTGATCGGCGAGTAGGTCGAGAGCCCCTCGGCGCCCCTCATGACGTTGATCGCGTTCACGTAGAACTCACCGGCGACCCGCGCGGTCTGCTTGTTGGCGCCGTAGCTGAACATGCCCACACCTGGCACGAGGACGATCAGCGGGTCGGCACCGCGCATTGCCGGCGAGTCGGGAGTCGCGTTGCGGTCGTAGTAGGCCTGGTACTCGTCGCGATACGCGATGTGCAGCTCGTGCAGGCGCGCGATCGAGTCCTCGACGGAGGCGTCGGCGGGCAGATCGAGCAGCAGCGGCTTGACCTTGGTTCGCAGGAAGTGGTCGGGGCAGCTCGTGCCTAACGCTGCGAGGCGAGGGTGCTCGACCCGGGAGAGGAAGTCAAGGACCTCCGGTGCGTCGGTGAAGTGGCCGGCCTGTGCCCGATCGGTGGAGACCAGACCCCGGATGGTGGGGGCGAGCGCTGCAGCCTTCGCACTGCGTTCGGCTGGCGGGAGCGCCCCGAACCCTTGGAGCTCGCCACCGAACGGTTCCGCCTTTGAGTGCGCGGCGATGTAGGCGGCGGCGGTGTCGATGATCCACAGCGAGTGCTTCTCGGTCTCGTCGCTGGTGTCGCCCCACGCGGTGATGCCATGACCGCCTAGGATGCAGCCGATCGCCTCCGGGTAGGCGTCCTTGATGGCTGCGATGTCCAGGCCGAGCTGGAAGCCGGGGCGACGCCAGGGGACCCAGGTGACGCGATCGCCGAAGATCGCCTTCGTGAGGGTTTCGCCGTCGGCTGCGGTCGCGATGGCGATGCCGGAGTCGGGGTGCAGGTGGTCCACGTGGTCCGCTTCGACAAGGGCGTGCATCGCGGTATCGATCGATGGCGCGGCCCCGCCTTTACCGTGCAGGGTGTAGTCGAACGCTGCGACCATCTCGTCCTCGTGATCGAGCCCGGGGTACACGTCCACGAGCGCACGCAGGCGGTCCAGCCGCAGCACCGCGAGCCCGGACTCGGTGAGGGTGCCGAGGTCTCCCCCGGAGCCCTTGACCCAGAGCAGCTCCACGGGCTCGCCCGTGACGGGGTCAGTCTCGGTGCCCTTTGCGGAGGTGTTGCCTCCGGCGTAGTTGGTGTTCTTGGGGTCCGCGCCGAGGCGGTTTGACCGCGCGACGAGTTCGGCGGCTACTGGGTTGGTGGGCATGAAACTGCTCCTGGGTGATGTCGAGGTCGATGGCAGAAGACGTGGGGCTGCTCTGCGGGGAAGTCCTCCGCCGGGGGAAGTCAGAGTGAGCTGACCGTGGCGGCTACGCTCCCCAGCCGGCCTGGGTTCCGCCGACGCGGGCGTCAGCGATCTGTTTGAGGTAGCCGGATTCGTGGAAGGCGGTGAGGGGGTTGGCGGGCAGGTCGCGGGACTCGCGCCAGGTGGCGAGGTCAGCGCGGACGTCGGTGTAAAAGGCGTCCATCAGGATGGCGTTGGCGCCGAGGACGTCGCCGGCGTTCTGCGCTTCGGCCAGGGCAACCGCGTCGACGCTCAGAGCGCGGGCGGTCATTTCCTGAACGTTGAGAACCGAGCGGATCTGGCCGGGGATCTTGTCCTCGACGTTGTGGCACTGGTCGAGCATGAACGCGACGGTGCTCTCGGGTCCGTAGCCGCCGCCGCGGATGACCTCGTAGAGGATGCGGAAGAGCTGGAACGGGTCAGCGGCGCCCACGATCAGGTCGTCGTCGGCGTAGAAGCGGGAGTTGAAGTCGAAGGAGCCGAGCTTTCCTAGGCGCAGCAGCTGGGCGACGATGAACTCGATGTTGGTCCCGGGGGCGTGGTGGCCGGTGTCCAGGCAGACCAGAGCCTTCTCGCCCAGCGCGCTGACCTGGGCATAGGAGGTTCCCCAGTCGGGGACGTCGGTGTGGTAGAACGCCGGCTCGAAGAACTTGTACTCCAGCACGAGGCGCTGGCTTTCGCCCAGGCGGGCGTAGATGGCGGCCAGGGAGTCGGCGAGTCGGTCCTGGCGGCCGCGGATGTCGCCCTGGCCCGGGTAGTTGGTGCCGTCAGCGAGCCAGATCTTCAGGTCCTGGGATCCGGTGGCGTTCATGATGTCCAGGCATTCGAAGTGGTGGTCGATGGCCTTCTGGCGTACGGCGGGGTCGGTGTGGGTCAGAGAACCGAACTTGTAGGCCTCGTCCTGGAAGGTGTTGGAGTTCACCGTGCCTAGTGTCAGGCCGAGCTCGCTGGCGTAGCGGCCCAGGGCGGCGTAGTCGTCGCTCTTGTCCCAGGGGATGTGCAGGGCGACCGAGGGGGACAGACCGGTGTACCGGTGGACCTGGGCTGCGTCGGCGATCTTCTCTTCGATGGTGCGGGGGGTGCCGGGTGTGGTGAAGACCCGGAAGCGGGTGCCGGAGTTGCCGAACGCCCACGAGGGCAGCTCGATGGCCTGCTCACCGAGCTGGGCGAGCACCTGCGCACTAAGACTCATGATGGGATTCCTTCTGTGGGTGCGGCGACTGCAGCTGCTAGCTGGTCTTCGAGGTTGAAGATCTCCGTCAGAGTGAGGAAGCCGGTGTCGGGGGTGCCTTCGAGTTCGGCGAAGAACTCGCCCATCTGGGCCTGCCAGCGCGCGTTGACCTCGGTGGCGGCCATGCCCGCTTGCGCGGCGGCAAGGTCGGGGGTCTCCAGGTACCCGATCAGCAGGCCGTCCGCGCGTAGAAACAGCGAGTAGTTGCACCAGCCGGTGTCCTTCAATGCCTGGAGCATCTCCGGCCACACCTCGGCGTGCCGATCGCGGTACTCCGCGATCCGTTCCGGACGAACCTGCAGCTGGAAACACACCCGATGAATTGGGCGGCTCGTTGCTTGCGCCAGTACCGGATCCGGCCCGGGATGTTGGGCGGTGTCATGTGCCATTCGCTTCCGGACCTTCCGTTGAGACATGAAACGATTCAATTGCTCGTGTCTGGAACATTAGAGTCCCATTGTCGGCATGTCAAGGGCCCGGTCCTCGGCAGAAAGCGATCGACCTACCAGACCTAACCTCCTACGCGGAGGACAGCCGGATGATCAGTTCGGGCTGGAAGCGGATGTGCTTGTGCTCGACTGGCCGTCCTGACTCGAGCGCGCCAAGCTCCTCGTAGAGCAGCTCGGCGCCACGGCGACCGAGCTCGGCACGGGGTTGGCGCACCGATGAAAGCGGCACCGCGGCTGCCGCTGCGAACTCGATATCGTCATACCCCACTATCGCGATGTCGTCCGGGACCCGCAGGCCATGCACCGAAAGACCTTGCAGAAGGCCGATAGCGACCAAGTCGTTCGCTGAGAACACCGCCGTCGGACGCAGCACGGAGGGCATCATCACCAGATCCTCGGCCGCCTGACGACCGGCCGCGAAAGTCAGGCCGAACGTGGAGATGGCTAGCAGGCTGGCACCCTCGGTGGCCTCGACGACAGCCTCAGCCCCCTGACGTCGTTCACTGACCTGGCGCAAGGTCGACGGACCACCGGCGAATGCAATCCTCCGGTGACCCCGTTCCATCAAGTGAGCCGCGGCGATCCGTCCGCCCGTGATGTCGTCCACTGAGACTGACGAGTGTTCGGAGTCCTCAAGATGGCGGTCGAGGAACACCACCGGGATACCGAGACGGGTGAGCGCGCCCAATGGGGGGTCGGCGTCGCTCAAAGGTGCGATCAGCACACCCCGGACTCGCTGCTCCTCGAACAGCTCCAGGTAGCGCACTTCGCGCACCTGCTCGCCTGCGCTGTTGCCCAGGAGAACCACGCCACCGACTTCTTCCACGGCGTCCTCGACCCCCCGCGCGACGTCCGAGAAGAAGGGATTGGCCGCGTCGATAACTACGAGCCCTATCGCTCTGCTGGAACCCGCTCGCAGCTGACGCGCAGACTCGTTGCGAACGAATCCCAGCTCCGCAATCACCGCGGTGACGCGTTCGCGGGTGCTGACTGCAACGAGGTGCGGCCTATTGAGAACGTTCGAGACAGTGCCCAGCGAGACATGCGCCGCGGCCGCCACGTCGGAGATACGCGTCGTCCCAGTCATGGCCCTCCTCGATTTTGGCTGCAGTCCACATCACGGAACCCAGACCTAACCTACCTGGCATCTAAAGGAACTGAAACGATCAAGAGTTCGCGTCGAACCGGTTGCCTCAGACCAAAAATCTGGCTCTCCTGCCATATGATCTGGTCGGCTCTCAGCTGACAGTGACTTTTGCGTGATTCAGGCGGCGATTAGTTGTTTCTTGTGGTATTCGGTGGCGACTTCGTGGGGTGTTCTGTAGCCGAGTCCTGAGTGAAGTCTGATCCGATTGTAGAACACTTCGATGTACTCGGCAATAGCCCGGCGGGCACTTTCTCGGGTCGGGAATGCGGTACGGTAGATGAGCTCGTTCTTCAAGGCAGCAAAGAACGATTCGGCCATAGCATTATCCCAACAAATCCCGGTGCGTCCCATTGAACCG
>DASRUA010000035.1:0-6955 GCA_035655615.1 Dermatophilaceae bacterium | reverse complement strand
CCGGTGGCATGCTCGATGCAGTCGACGCCGGCTGCCGCGAAGTCACGCAGGGACTCCTCACCGAAGCAGTGAGCGGTCACCCTGGCACCCTCCTCGTGCGCAGAAGCGATGGCGGAAGCCAATACCTCGCGCGGCCAGCAGGGACTGAGGTCTCCGGTGTCCCGATCGATCCAGTCACCGACCAGCTTCACCCAGCCGTCACCGGCACGCGCCTCACGATGGACATACATGGCCAGGTTCTCCGGCTCGATCTCGTGGGCGTAGTTGCGGATGTAGCGGCGCGTCCTGGCTATGTGCCGGCCGGCTCGCACGATGCGCGGCAGGTCCTCACGGTCGTCGATCCAGCGAGTGTCGGCCGGGGAGCCCGCATCGCGAAGCAGCAGGGCACCCGCGTCACGGTCGGCGACCGCCTGGCATTCGGCCGTGGCGTCGTCCACTGCCCCGTGAGCGTCAAGCCCGATGTGACAGTGGGCGTCCACGAGACCCGGAAGCACCCAGCCGGTCACCGTCTGGACGTCTGCGCCTGACCCGGGTGCGTCATACGTGATCCGCCCTCCGAGCACCCAAAGCTCGTCTCGGACCTCCTGCGGTCCGACCAGAACGCTTCCCTTGATATGCAGCACCGTGGAGGTCATGCAGGCGACCTTATCCACGACGGGGAGCGGATGCCGCGCAGGCACGGTCAGGGATCAGAGGTCAGCGGTCAGGCGCGTCAGAGGTCAGAGGTCAGGGGTCAGCGGTACTCCGGGTTGGGCTGGATGAAGTCGAACCGCTCCCCCTGGTCCCAGGCGCTGCGCTGGTTGCCGTATGCCGGGATGCCACCGGCCTGCTCGATCATCCGCGCGAGGTGCATGAGGTTCCAGGTCATGAAGGTCGTATTGCGATTGGTGAAGTCGTTCTCCGGACCGCCCGATCCCTCGTCGAGGTAGGAAGGGCCAGGCCCGATGTCCCCGATCCATCCGGCGTCCGCCTGCGGCGGGATGACGTAGCCCAGGTGCTGCAGGCTGTAGAGGATGTTCATCGCACAGTGTTTGACACCGTCCTCGTTGCCGGTGATCAGCGAGGGTTCTGACGCGTCTTGAGGCCTACTTGCCGAGGAACTTCTCGAAGCCCTTCGGCAGATCGAGGTTGGCCGGATCGGTTGTCTTTGGGTTGTGCGAACCGGTTGTCTTCAGGCTGTCCGAGTCCGGTTCGGCTCCGACGGCAGAAGCATCCGGCATACCGAAAGCGCTCTTGGCCGCGGCCATCCGGGCCCCTGTGCTCTTCTCCGCCGCGGCCTTCTCCTCCTGTGCGCGCTTGGCAGGGTTCCCGCTCTTGCCCTTCTTGCGTTGCTGGCCCTTACCTGCCTTCTTCCCCCCACCCATGCCGGGAATTGCCGGCATGCCCGGAATACCGGAGCCGCCACCGCGACGGAGCGAACGCATCATCTTCTGGGCCTGACCGAAGCGCTCGAGCAGGCCGTTCACCTCGGAGACCGTCACCCCTGACCCTCGGGCGATCCGGGCCCTGCGTGAGCCGTTGATCTGCTTGGGATGGGTACGTTCAAAGGGGGTCATGGAACGCACCATGGCCTCGACCCGGTCAAACTCGCTCTCGTCGAGGGAGTCGAGCTGGTCGCGCATCTGACCCATACCGGGCATCATCTTGAGCATCGCCTTGAGCGAGCCCATCTTCTTGATGGCGGCCATCTGGTTCAGGAAGTCGTCGAAGGTGAAGTCCTCGTCCTCCAGGAACTTGCGGGTCATCTCCGCGGCCTCGCCGCGATCGAAGGCCTTCTCCGCCTGCTCGATCAGGGTCAGCACGTCGCCCATGTCCAGGATGCGTGAGGCCATCCGGTCGGGGTGGAAGACCTCGAGGTCGCTGACCGTCTCACCCGTCGAGGCGAACATGATCGGCCGGCCGGTGACCTTGGCAACCGAGAGCGCCGCACCACCACGAGCGTCCCCGTCGAGCTTGGTCAGGACCACGCCGGTGAAGTCCACGCCCTGCTGGAACGCCAGAGCGGTATCAACGGCCGCCTGGCCGATCATGGCGTCGATGACGAAAAGGACCTCGTCGGGCGAGATCGCGGCCCGGATGTCAGCGGCCTGCTGCATGAGGTTCTCGTCGATGGCAAGGCGCCCGGCGGTGTCGACGATGACGACGTCGTGCTGCTTGGCGCGGGCCTCGAAAATGCCCTGCCGGGAGACCAGGACCGGATCACCGAAAGACCTGGTGCCATCACCTGACTCGGCGCCCGCGTCATAGCCCGCAACATTGCCGCGCTCGGGTGCGAAGACCGGGACTCCGGCTCGCTCACCGACGACCTGTAGCTGCGTCACTGCGTTAGGCCGCTGAAGGTCCGCCGCAACCAGGATCGGCGTGTGACCCTGATCCTTGAGCCACTTCGCCAGCTTGCCGGCCAGGGTGGTCTTACCGGAGCCCTGGAGACCCGCAAGCATGATGACGGTCGGCGGGTTCTTGGCAAACTCGATCCGGCGGGTCTGCCCACCCAGGATCGTCACGAGCTCCTCGTTGACGATCTTGACTATCTGCTGAGCTGGGTTCAGGGCACCGCTGACCTCAGCGCCCAGGGCCCGCTCGCGAACGGCGTGGGTGAACTCGCGCACCACGGGCAGCGCAACGTCGGCATCGAGCAGGGCAATCCGGATGTCGCGGATCGTCGCGTTGACATCCGATTCGGACAGGCGTCCCTTGCCGCGCAGGTTCTTGAAGGTGGCGGTCAGTCGGTCAGACAGGCTGGTGAACACCAGGCAAGGTTATCTTCCCGTTGACGGTGCCGAGTCGCATGCATCCATGAGCATGGAAATGGTCTGGGCGACACGCGCAGGGGACAGGGTCCGGCCCCCGAACTCGCTGACATAGAAAGTGTCCAGAGTCTGACCGGCATACGTGGCGATGTAGGCACGATGCACGCTCAGACCAGCACGCGCGAAGGTCATGCCCACCTCGTGCAGGAGCGCTGGGCGGTCCTGAGCCCGGATCTCGATCACCGTCGAGTCCTGCGAGGCATGCGGCACGACCATGGCGCGGGTCTGTGCGCGCGGACGAGCGCCAACCAGGTCAGCGGTCACGATGCGGTGGCGGTCCAGGGCCCGCAACGGCTGACGATCCCCTGTACTGAGGCTTGCGAGCCCACGGCCGATCGCTGCGGCATCGGGAGCATCACCGCCCGGTGAGTCGACCTGCCACTGGTTCGCCGCGATGCCTTCCTGGGTGCGCACGCGGGCTGTCCGCACGATGAAGCCAAATGCCGCGAGCAACCCTGCGGTGTCGCCAAAAAGGCCCAGGCGGTCCCGGTCGAAGACGTCGATGCGGTAGGCGCCCCCGATGGCATGAACCACCACGTGAGGCTCCCCCATGGCAACTTCGGCCACGATCTCGGGCGGCAGGAGATCGCGGATCTCCTCAGCCGGGACAACCGGACCGCCGGCGTCACCGAGAGCCGTGCGTGCCCCGGCAACGAGCTGGTCGAGCAGCTGGGCTCGCCAATCCGTCCAGGCAGCAGTGCCCACCGCGCGGGCGTCGGCCTCGGTCAGGGCACGAAGCAGCTCCAGCAATTCCCGACTGCCGTCGACCGCATCAGTCACAGCCGAGATGGTTTGCGGGTCAGCCGGGTCGCGGCGGGTCGCCAGGTCGATCAGCGTCAGGTGCTCGCGGGTGAGCAGCTCGACAACCTCGACCTCAGACTCGTCCAGACCCATCCGGCGGGCCGCCTTGGCCGCAAGCGGCGCTCCGATCATGGAGTGGTCATGGGCGCCGGCGATCTTGCCGATGTCATGCAGGAGGGCCGCGAGCACCAGCAGGTCAGGCCGCGCGACGTCGGGCAGGAACGCGGTCGCCACCACAACGGTCTCGATCAGGTGCCGATCGACCGTGTGTCTGTGAACGAGGTTGCGCTGTGGTCGGCTCCGGACATCCGACCACTCTGGCAACCACGAGTCGATCACCCCCGCAAGGTCCAGCCCCTCCCATACCGGGATCAGCCCCGGACCCGCGGCGAGCAGGTCGGTGAACAACGACCGGGCCACGGGACTCCACGGCACAGTGATGGCCGGCGAGCGCTCAGCCAGGTTTGTCAGGGTTGTCGGAGCCAGGGGAAGACCTCTGCGAGCCGCGACAACAGCGGCGCGAAGAACCAGCAACGGATCGCGGGAGGGGTCAAGGTGGGCCCCGAGCACCACCTCCCCGTCGTGCTCGAAGAGTCCGAAGCCCAGCGTCTTCAACACAGGCCGGCGTGGACCGACCCGCAAGGTGCGCGCCCGCTGGGACTGGGCGGCCCGACGCACCGTCCCATCCAAGGCGTAGCTGACGGTTCGTGCTGCCGTTCCGACGACCGACAACATCGTGTCGGCATCGGGGTGACCCAGCAGCGCGGCAACCGCGTCGTGGTCCTCGAGCCCGAGCCGATCACGGCCGCGACCGGTCACCACGTGCACAGCGTCCCGGGCGTCCAGCAATGTCCGGTATGCCGTGTCGACCTGCCCGTGCGGACGGTCGGCCAGCCACGCGGCGGTCAAGGCACGCAGGACAGACATGTCACGCAGACCCCCGCGCGCTTCCTTCAGATCAGGTTCGATCGTCTGAGCCAGGTCCCCGTGGCGGTGGTGGCGTTCCTCGAGCGACTCGACCAGCTCCGGCAGCCTGCGACGGGCGTTGGCACGCCAGTCGTGCCCCAGGGTTGACCGGGCCGCCGCGACTACCTGCTCGTCACCGGCCAACAGCTCAAGATCCAGCAGTCCGACCGCGGCCGAAAGGTCCCCGGCTGCGACGCTCCGGCACTCACCGACAGTCCGGACGCTGTGGTCGAGCCTGGCGCCACCATCCCAGATCGGGTACCAGATACGATCGGCCAAAGACGTGATCTCCTTGCGCGACAGAGAGCGGCCGTCGTGCAGCAGCACCAGGTCGAAGTCGCTGAGCGGCCCCGAGTCACCGCGGGCCAGGCTGCCAACACTGGCAAGGGCCACCCCGTCCATACGGGCTCCGTAGGTTGCCGCCATCCAGACCTCGTGGATCCACACCCGACTCAGCTCCCCCATGGCCGCGCGGCGCGCCTGGCCGGCACCCGGGGCGGCGAAGCCCCGGGTGCCGGCCAGATCCAGACGCCGCTGGTTGAGGTCCACCTTCTCAGTCTGCCCGAGTCCCATCATGAGAAAACGCCTTCCAGAGATCCGGACTCCTACAACGCGTCCAGGCCCCGTTCGCCGGTACGAACCCGGGTCACGTCCTCGACAGGAACGGTCCAGATCTTGCCGTCACCGATCCGTCCGGTCTGGGCCGCCTTGAGGATGACCATCACCACGTCGTTGGCATCGACGTCGTCGACGACAACCTCCACCCGAACTTTCGGGACGAAGTCGACCTTGTACTCGGCACCCCGGTAGACCTCGCTGTGGCCACGCTGGCGCCCGTAGCCGCTCGCCTCACTGACCGTCATACCGGTGATTCCGAAGGCCTCCAGGGCCTGTTTGACCTCATCGAGCTTGAAGGGCTTGATGATCGCGGTGACCAGTCTCATGACGATGCTCCCTGGTGGTCGGGCATGGATGGCTGAGCGGCTGAGTCCTTGTGGTTCGACCCATCCGTATGGGTCGAACCGAACATCGCAGCGCCCGCATGGACAAGACCGCCACCGCCCAGTGAGCCGAGATCGTACGACGTCTCAGCGTGCTCCCCGATGTCGATGCCCGACATCTCGGCCTCACGCTCGATGCGGAAGCCCAGCGTCTTGTGCAGGGCCAGGCCGATCAGACCGGTGCACACGAAGGAGTAGACCAGCACCGCGCCTGCGCCGACCGCCTGACGCCACAGCTGGTCAAAGCCTCCGCCATAGAAGAGCCCGTCTACGCCCGCCGGAGCGGACTTAGAGGCGAAGAACCCGATGGCCAGCGTGCCGGCGATGCCGCCGACCAGGTGGACGCCCACGACGTCGAGGCTGTCGTCGTACCCCAGGCGGTATTTCAGGCCGATCGCCAGTGCACACAGGACCCCGGCGATGATGCCGATGGCCACGGCGCCCAGCGGGGTGACCGCCGAGCAGGCCGGCGTGATCGCCACCAGACCGGCCACGATGCCGGAAGCAGCACCCAGCGAGGTCGCGTGACCGTTACGGATCCGCTCCGTGGCCAGCCAGCCGATGCACGCCGCAGCAGTGGCTGCCATGGTGTTGACCCAGGTCACTGCCGCGGTGTTGTTGGCACCCAGCGCCGAGCCTGCGTTGAACCCGAACCAGCCGAACCACAGCAGGGCGGCTCCGAGCATGACCATGGTCAGGTTGTGCGGTCGCATCGGGTCTTTGGCGAAGCCAACACGTTTGCCGAGGATGAGGGCCAGGACCAGGGCAGCGGCCCCGGCGTTGATGTGAACAGCCGTCCCGCCGGCGAAGTCGATCGTCTTGAGCTGGTTGGCGATCCAGCCACCCTTCTCGGCGGCGTAGCCGTCGAAGGCGAAGACCCAGTTCGCGACCGGGAAGTAGACGACGGTCGCCCAGATCACGGTGAAGATCAACCAGGTCGAATACTTCGCACGGTCTGCAATCGCTCCGCTGATGAGGGCCACCGTAATGATGGCGAAGACTGCCTGGAACGCCACGAAGGCCAGTGCGGGGATGCCGCCGTGAGCCGGCACGCCGTTTGCGGCCGCCTTGTAGCCGAAGATGGCCGCGTCGCCGCTGAGGAGGTTTCCGAGCCCGAAGTGCTGGAACGGGTTGCCTATCAGCCCGTGCCACGAGTTGCCGAACGACTCGCTGTAGCCCCAGAGCACCCAGGTGACGCCGATCGTCGCCATCGCTCCGAAACTCATCATCATCATGTTCAGAGCACTCTTGGCCCTGACCATGCCGCCGTAGAAGAGGGCCAGGCCCGGTGTCATCAGCAGCACCAGCGCGGCACTTACGAGAACCCAGGCGGTATCGCCGGTGTCAATAGTCATGAGGGAACTGTGACTGTCAACG
>DASRUA010000034.1:0-7700 GCA_035655615.1 Dermatophilaceae bacterium | reverse complement strand
CATAGCGAAGGGGAAACGCCCGGCTCCATTCCGAACCCGGAAGCTAAGCCCTTCAGCGCCGATGGTACTGCACTGGTGACGGTGTGGGAGAGTAGGACGCCGCCGGACATACATTGTGAAAGAGCCCCGACCGGGAACAACGGGTCGGGGCTCTTTTGCGTTCGCCTGAAGATTGCGAGGCATGGCCACGCTTTGATGAGGATCCGGGACCTTCGGCACTGTCCCGCAGCCAGCTGATCGACGTTCACTAGCCTTGTTGGGGTCACTTGATGTGACTGAGAGGTAGTGATCGCCAGTGTTCCAGGGCCTCATCCATGGCCGGGGTGGTCAGGGAGTTGTGACTTCAGCTTGAGCTGTCCAGGGCCGGCGTTCGACGAGGGCCGCCACGGGCAAGCCTTCCCCTGCTTCGGTGTAAGAGACGGACATGTACAAGATACTTGACAGAGTTGACTATTCCGATGACGTGTACATGCAGGTCATCGAGGCTCCCGCGATCGCCGCAGCCTGCCAGCCGGGCCAGTTCATCATCCTGAGGATCGACGAGGAGGGAGAGCGGATCCCGCTCACCATCGCCGATTTCGACCGCGTGGCGGGCACCATCACCATCGTCGTCCAGGCGATTGGCAAGTCGACGCGGCAGCTGCAGAAGCTGGGCAAGGGCGACTCGATCGCCAACTTCATCGGTCCGCTGGGCATACCGAGCGAGATCGAGAAGGTTGGCACGGTCGTCGTAGCCGGGGGCGGCATCGGTGTGGCGCCGATCTATCCCATCGCCAGGGCGCTGAAGGAGGCCGGCAACAAGATCATCTCGATCGTTGCGGCCCGCAACCAGAACCTGCTGCTGTGGGAGGACAGGATGAGGGAGATCAGTGACGAGCTCATCGTCACCACGGACGACGGCAGCCGCGGCCGCCACTGCCTGGTCACCGAGCCGCTCAAAGAGCTCTGCGAAGCCGGCGACGTCGACCTTGTCTACGCGATCGGCCCAGGGGTCATGATGAAGTTCTGCGCGAAGGCAACCGAGCCGTACGGCGTCAAGACTCTTGTCAGCCTCAACTCGATCATGGTGGACGGCACCGGCATGTGTGGTGCCTGCCGTTGCAGCGTCGGCGGCGAGACGAAGTTCGTCTGCGTCGACGGACCGGAGTTTGACGGGCACCAGGTCGACTTCGACCTGCTGCTGGCCCGCCAGCGGCAGTACCTCCCGCAGGAGAAGGAGTCCTTGGACGCCTACCTGTCCACGACAACGGTGACGAAAGTTGCCTGACATGACGAATCCCGACATGACGAACGCTGACATGACCACGAAAATCCGCGGCGAGCGGCCAGCGAGGAAGCCGAAGCGGCTGAAGCTGCCACGCACGGCGATTCCCGAGCAGCCGGCGAAGGTGAGGGCGGCTAACTTCGAGGAAGTGACCCTCGGCTACGACGACGACATGGCCAGGCTCGAGGCCAGTCGCTGCCTGCAGTGCAAGAAGCCCAAATGCGTGCTCGGCTGCCCGGTGGGCATCGACATCGGCGCTTTCATCAAGCTCATCGAGGAAGGCGATCCGGCGGGCGCCATCGCCAAGCTTAAGGAGACCACCAGCTTCCCTGCGGTCTGCGGGCGGGTCTGCCCGCAGGAGGAGCAGTGCGAGCTGCACTGCGTCCTTGGCGTGAAGCAGGAGCCTGTAGCCATCGGCCGTCTCGAGCGTTACGCCGCCGACTGGGAATCTGCCCATGGCAGCTCCAGCAGGCCGGCCATAGCCCCGAGGAAGGGGAAGCGGGTAGGTGTTGTCGGTTCAGGCCCCGCTGGCCTGACCTGCGCCGGAGAGCTGGCCAAGATGGGCTATGACGTCACTATCTACGAAGCGTTGCACAAACCGGGAGGGGTGCTGGTCTATGGCATCCCCGAGTTCCGGCTACCCAAGGCGATCGTGCAGCGGGAGTGCGACTACGTCGCGTCCCTGGGCGTGGAGTTCAAGCTGGACTACGTCATCGGGCGCACGCTGACCGTTGACCAGATGCTCGAGAACGGCCATGACGCCGTCTTCCTGGCCAACGGCGCCGGACTGCCCACATTCATGAACATTCCGGGTGAGAACCTGAACGGTGTCTACTCCGCCAACGAGTTCCTCACGCGGTCGAACCTGATGAAGGCCTACCGTTTCCCTGAGTACGACACCCCGATCACGGTCGGCAAGAAGGTCGCCGTTATCGGCGCCGGAAATGTTGCCATGGACTCGGCGCGCACCGCTCTGAGGCTGGGTGCCGAGGTGCACCTCATCTACCGCCGTTCCCACGACGAGATGCCGGCGCGGAACGAGGAGATCCACCACGCTGAGGAAGAGGGCATCATCCTCGACCTGCTGGCCAACCCGACGCAGATCATCGGAGACGAGCGGGGTTGGGTCCACGAGATCGAGGTCATCGACATGGAGCTGGGCGAGCCGGACGACAGCGGTCGCCGGCGGCCCGTGCCGAAGGTGGGCTCCGAGAGGCGCATCCAGGTGGACGCGGTCATCGTCTCAGTCGGCACCAAGGCCAATCCGCTGCTCACAAAGAGCACCATTGGACTTGATCTCAACAAGCGCGGCAACATCGTCGCTGACGAGCACACTCTGGAAACCAGTAAGGAAGGCGTATTCGCTGGCGGCGACATCGTCACAGGGTCCGCCACGGTCATCCTGGCGATGGGTGCCGGTAAGACCGCCGCGCGCTCCATCGACCGCTATCTGCAGGGCCAGCCCCTGCTGACGGCCGAAGAGCAGGAGCCGATCACAGGCTCCCCGCAACTGGTCGGGGCCGTTTCGTGATCTGAAGAGTCGATGCGGGAGGGAAGAGGGCCGCGGGCCCGCTCGCAGGCTTTCCTGCAGGGCTACGCTGCGGCCCCCTCCCCCCTTGCCGGATGCGGTCTCACGTTGACCTCAACCACCCCGGCTGCCTGTTCGGGTCCGTGTGCTGGAGACTGGTGACGTGCCATGGTGGCTTTGGCGACCTGCGGTCTTCGCAGTCATCCAGCCCCCCGACGAAAGGGTTCCGCTGACATGATTGTCTGCACGCCAGTGACGAAAGACGGCATGATCGACCCCCGTTGGGGCAAGGCTGACTGGGTCGCGTTGGCCGATGTTGTCGACGGCGAGATCGTGAGCTGGCAGCAGGTTGAGGTGTCCTGGAGCCGACTGCACGACGAGGGCACACCTGGCTCACACCACGCCCGCGTGGTCACGTTCTTGCGCGAGCACAAGGTCGAGGCCGTGGTCGCGAACCACATGGGCGACGGCATGGTGCGGACGCTGGACACGATGGGCCTCCCCACGCATATGGGCGCTGCCGGGGATGCCCGGGCAGCCGTGCTCGCCGCTATCGGTGAGCTCTGAGGGCAAAGGGCGGGTAGCTTCCGCCGGCTGCGTGTCGGGCTATCCCCACCGGACCGAGGTTCTCCTCGATGCGGTGGGGACAGCCAGGGTTCGGTGAGTGCGTTGCCGCTTGCGTGGGTAGGAGGTGGACCAACGGTCGCGCGGCAGCAGGTCGTGTCCCGGTGCTAGGAGCAGAGATCGAACCAGCTCACATGGATCTCGCCCAGCATCTCGCGCAGCAGTGGCAGGCTGATCCCCACGACATTGTGGTGGTCGCCCTCGATTCCGGACACGAAGGGTCCGCCGAGCCCATCGATCGTGAACGCTCCGGCGACCTGCAGCGGCTCACCGGTTGCGACGTACGCCGCGATCTCGTCGTCACTGACCTTCGCGAAATGCACGGTCGTCGAGGCCACTGCGCCCATGGTGGCGCCGGTGCCACCGTCATTGTCGTCGCGATCGTCGATCAACCAGTGGGCGGTGTGCAGCACGCCGGACGTGCCCCGCATCCGCTTCCACCTGGAGATGGCCTCCTCGTCGTCGGCGGGCTTGCCGTGCACCTCACCGTCGAGCTCGAGCACCGAGTCGCAGCCGAGGACCAGAGCGCCGACGGGGGCGTCCTGCGGGCAGGTCTCGTCCGTCAGGAGCCTTGTGACGGCCTCGCACTTGGCGCGGGCGAGAACGAGCGCCACGTCCTCCGGAGGGAGCTCGCCGAATCGTGAAAGAGCCTCCGCAACCACGGAGCCCTCGTCGACGTCGCTCACCAGCACATACGGCGTTACTCCAGCCCGCTGCAACGTTGCCAGTCGAGCGGGAGAGGCAGAGCCGAGAATGATGGGTAAGCACGCAGAGACCATGCAGGCAGGCTATCCGAGCGGTTCGTGGCCCAGCACCGGCACCGGCACAGCGCCTGGTTGTTGGCTCAGCCGCTCAGGATGGTCTCACGAAGCGTGTCGAGGCCGACCCCGCCGATGTCGAGCGCGCGCCGGTGAAAGGCCCTGATGTCAAAGGCAGCGCCCTCGCGGGCCTTGACCTCGTCGCGCAGCTGGAGCCAGAGACGCTCGCCGATCTTGTAGGAGGGTGCCTGCCCCGGCCAGCCGAGGTAACGGTCCAGCTCGAAGCGCAGGAAGTCCTCGGCCATGTTGGCGTGAGCTCGCAGGAACTGCCATGCCTTGTCATAGGTCCACTCGCCGCCGCCGACCTCGGCAGGTGCGTCGAAACCGCAGTGGACCCCGATGTCCAGGATCACGCGGGCGGCTCGAAGCGACTGACCGTCGAGCAGGCCCATCCGGTTACCAGGGTCGTCCATGTAGCCGAGCTCGGCCATCAGGCGCTCGGCGTACAGCGCCCAGCCCTCACCATGACCGGAGGTCCAGGCATCCATCCGGCGCCAGCGGTTGAGCAGCTCGCAGCGGAACACGGTCTGGGCGACCTGGAGGTGATGACCGGGCACGCCCTCGTGATAGACGGTCGTCAGCTCCCGCCAGGTGCCGAACTCGGTGACGCCCTTGGGCACCGACCACCACATCCGACCCGGCCGGCTGAAGTCCTCGGACGGCCCCGTGTAGTAGATCCCGCCGGTCTGGGTCGGCGCGATCAGGCACTCGATCTTGCGCACCGGCGCAGGAATGTCGAAGTGGGTGCCCGCAAGGTTGCTGATGACCTCGTCGGCCTTACTCTGCATCCACATCTTGAGCTCGTCCGTGCCGTGCAGCTGGTAGGCCGGGTCGGCGTCGAGGATCGCGATGGCCTCCTTGATGTCGGCGCCCGGCGCGATCTGCTCGGCCACTGCCGCCATCGCGGCCGTGATGCGGGCAAGCTCCTCTTGGCCCCACTGGTAGGTCTCCTCGAGGTCGACGGTGGCCCCGAGGAAGAACCGTGACAGGAGCTGGTATCGAACGCGGCCGCAGGCATCGGCCGCCGGTGCCTGGGGGAGCAGCTCGTTGCGCAGGAAGTCACCCATTCGCGCGTAGGCCGATGAAGCCTCCCCGACAGCATTGCGCAGGGCGTCTGCGACGGCGTCCCCGAGACCGCCCTCGTTCGTAGCGACCGCACTTGGACTGAGCGAATGAGCACTGAGCAGACTCTTACCCAGCAGATTGGCAAAGTAGCCGTCCTCGGCCGTCAGCTGCACACACTGGGCGGCGCACGCCTCGACCTGTCGCCTCGGGCTCACCAGGCCCCTGAGTGCCGCATCACGCAGGGACTCGACGTAGCTGTCGAGGGCCGCCGGGACCTTTGTCATCCGGGCCGCGATCGTGGCCCAGTGCTCATCCATCTCGGTGGGCATCAGGTCGAAGACGTCGCGGATCCCTTGCAGGGGGGAGGCCAGCACGTTGAGGGACATCTGGTCGAGCCCTGCGGCGTAGGTCTCCTCGGCCAGACCGAGGCGCTCCCGCATCGCCGCGAGGGTCACCCGGTCGATGTCGTCGACGGCAGTGGCCCGGGCCAGGGCAGCAAGGGTTCTGGTGCGCAGGTCGGACTGGGCGGCGTAGCCGGCCGGGGAGAAGTCGTCGAGGTCCTCGTCGTGGCCGGTGATCCCCAGATAGGTCGCTGTGATGGGACTCAGCCCGACGAACGCGTCGAGATAGTCGTTCGCAATGTGGTCGACGTCGGTGGTGGGGCGCGCTTGCCGCGCGTGAGCGTCAGTGGTCACCCGTGGAACGTACCTCAGCCGACAGGGTGAACTGGACCCGCGGGACGATTTGACCTGTACCGCGGAAATGCCGACGCCCGCCAGCCTCCTGGTCCGTGCGGGTGTGTCGTGCGGACCATTCGTGCGGGAGAGCTCCATCGGGACCGGGGATATTTTCTGCTTCCCGAGGAAGGGCGGTCGGTCTGGCCAAAGTCGTCATCGCCGTCGTCGCTGCCCGCGCTGGTGATGACAGCGACTACCGCGATGAGCACGGAGAGCTCCTCCGGTGAGGCGTTGCCGCGCACCAGACGGATCGGCACACCGGCCGTCACCTCTGTTTGATCGCCCTGCGGGTGGGTCTCCGGTGTTGGCGCGCCGCCCGTTCGAGCGCCCTGCGGGTGGGCGCCCTGCGGGTTGCGGGAAGTGTTGTCAGCCATAGGAGTCCGCTGGCTCATAGCGGTATGTTCCCGTGCTTCTTGGGTGGCAGCGTCTCGCGTTTGTTACGCAGCGCTTGCATGGCC
The DNA here is from genome assembly GCA_035655615.1 of Dermatophilaceae bacterium. Taxonomy (GTDB): domain Bacteria; phylum Actinomycetota; class Actinomycetes; order Actinomycetales; family Dermatophilaceae; genus UBA4719. The sequence goes on along the minus strand of DASRUA010000034.1, from coordinate 1,206 downwards.
CGGATAACCCAGGCGCGGGTGTGCGACGGTGAGATCACCGAGTCGACGTAACCGCGTTCAGCCGCGATGTAGGGGTTGGCCAGCGTGTCTTCGTATTGGGTGATGAACTGCTGTCGGGCAGCTTCGACATCACCGCCGGCAGCCACCACCTTGGCGATCTCCTTGCGGTAGAGGATGTTGACCGCTCCCTGGGCGCCCATGACCGCGATCTGCGCGGTGGGCCAGGCAAGGTTCATGTCGGCGCCGAGGTGCTTGGAACCCATGACGTCGTAGGCACCGCCGTAGGCCTTGCGGGTGATCACCGTCACCAGCGGGACTGTGGCCTCGGCATACGCGTACAGGAGCTTGGCGCCGCGCCGGATGATGCCGTTCCACTCCTGATCGGTGCCCGGCAGGAAGCCGGGGACGTCCACGAAGGTCAGCACCGGGACGTTGAACGCGTCGCACGTTCGCACGAACCGAGCGGCCTTCTCGGAGGCGTCGATGTCCAGGCAGCCGGCAAGCTGCATGGGCTGGTTGGCGACGACACCCACAGAACGTCCCTCGACCCTGCCGAAGCCGCAGATGATGTTCTGGGCGAACAGGGCATGGACCTCGAGGAAGTCAGGAGAGCCGTCTTCGCTGCCGTCGACGATGTGCTCGATGATCGTGTGCATGTCGTACGGCTGGTTCGCAGAGTCCGGGATGAAGGTGTCCAGGAACGCATCGTCGGCCACCTGGGCGGCGGAGCCGTCGGTGTCCCAGTCAAAAGAGGGAGCATCCTCGAGGTTGTTGGACGGCAGGTACGACAGCAGCGCCTTGGCGTAGTTCATGGCGTCGTCCTCGTCGTGACCCATGTAGTGCGCCACGCCGGACTTGGAGTTGTGGGTGAGCGCTCCGCCGAGCTCCTCCATGCCGACGTCTTCGCCGGTGACGGTCTTGATGACGTCCGGGCCGGTGATGAACATGTGCGAGGTCTGGTCGACCATCACCGTGAAGTCGGTGATTGCTGGGGAGTAGACCGCGCCGCCGGCGCAGGGACCCATGACCAGCGAGATCTGGGGGATGACGCCTGAGGAGTGGACGTTGCGGCGGAAGATCTCTGCGTAGAGCCCGAGCGCCACCACACCCTCCTGGATGCGGGCGCCACCCGAGTCGTTGATGCCGATGACCGGACAGCCGATCTTCATCGCCAGGTCCATGATCTTGACGATCTTCTCGCCGAAC
>DASRUA010000033.1:0-3654 GCA_035655615.1 Dermatophilaceae bacterium | reverse complement strand
AGCTCATCCAGTGGTGCCGCGAGGGGCTGGCCCACTTCAAGTGCCCGCGAGCCGTCATCTTCGCCGACGCGCTGCCCAAGACGGCCACCGGCAAGCTGCAACGCTTCAAGGTCCGCGACCTCTTCGCCGAGAACGCCAAGCGGACGCTCGAGCAGGTCATGGCCGGCACAGGACAGGACCTTCACTGATGTGCGAAAAGCCCCTCCGAGGACAACGTCAGTCAAAGGGAGATCTTGCATGAAGCCCCAGCAGAATTCCGCCCCCGACTCACCGGATCAGCTGTTCGACATCGACTCGTTGCTGAACGACGAGGAGAAGGCCGTTCGCGCCGCCGTGCGCCAGCTTGTGGACGAGCGGGTGAAGCCCTACGTGGCCGACTGGTACCAGACCGGGCATCTGCCGGCCAGGGATCTCGCGAAGCAGTTCGGAGAGATTGGCCTGCTCGGCATGCACCTGGAGGGATACGGCTGTGCCGGCATGTCGGCGACCGCCTACGGTCTGGCGTGCCTGGAGCTCGAGGCCGGTGACTCGGGCATCAGGTCGCTGGCCAGCGTGCAGGGCTCGCTGGCGATGCACGCCATCCACGCCTACGGCAGTGAGGATCAGCGCACGGAGTGGCTGCCCAAGATGGCCACCGGTGAGGCGATCGGCTGCTTCGGTCTGACCGAACCGGACCATGGGTCTGACCCGGCCGGTATGCGCACACTCGCCAAGCGGGAGGGTGACGACTGGGTGCTGAACGGCACGAAGATGTGGATCACCAACGGCTCGGTCGCGGACGTGGCGGTGGTGTGGGCCAGGACCGACGACGGTGTCCGCGGTTTCCTGGTTCCCACCTCGACCTTCGGGTTCACCGCCAACGAGATCACCACCAAGATGTCACTGCGCGCGTCGGTAACCAGCGAGCTCGTGCTGGAAGGCGTAAGGCTGCCGTCGTCCGCAATGCTCCCGGGCGCCCGGGGACTGTCGGGCCCCCTGGGCTGCCTGTCCGAGGCGCGTTTCGGCATCGTGTTCGGGGTGATGGGCGCTGCCCGGGACTGTCTGGAGGTGGCGATCGACTACGCCTGCACCCGTGAGCAGTTCGACCGGCCCATCGGCTCCTTCCAGCTGACCCAGGCCAAGCTCGCCGACATGACACTGGAGTACGGCAAGGGGTTGTTGCTGGCCCTGCACCTGGGCCGGCTCAAGGACGCCGGCCGGATTGCGCCCAAGCAGGTGAGCCTCGGCAAGCTCAACAACGCCCGCGAGGCCATCGCGATCGCCCGCGAGTGCCGGACCATCCTGGGCGCCAACGGGATCACCTCTGAGTACCCGCTGATGCGGCACGCCAACAACCTCGAGTCTGTGCTGACCTACGAAGGGACCAGCGAGATGCATGCCCTTGTCATCGGCCAGGCCCTGACCGGTCACCAGGCCTTCCGCTGAGGCCCTGACATGGCACCCATCTTCAACGCCGCGGCGTGGCTGGTCGACCGGCACGTGGAGCAGGGCCGCGGTGATCGTATCGCGGTGCGGGGGAGCCGGACCCTGACGTACGCCGAGCTGTCAGAGCTCAGCGGTGATGTTGCCGCTTCCTGGCGTGGCCTGGGGATGCGCCGCGACGATCGGGTCGTCTTCGTGATGTCCGATGACGTTGAGCTGCTGGGTGGCGTCCTGGGGGCGTTCCGCGCCGGCGTCGTGGCGGTGCCGGTCTCGACGATGCTCAGGGCTCACGAGCTCGCCACTATCCTTGCGGACTCAGGAGCCCGGGTCGTCTGTGCGACACATGAGTATGTCGAGGCCGTCGCCGCCGCCATCGACCTGGTTCCCGAGGTCGAGCACCTCGTGCTCGCCGGAGCCGGCGCCGACGGACTACCGGCCCTGTCGGCTGCGTTCGCGCGGTCGTGGGACGACTTCATCGCCCTCGGGAGCGAGGGCACGGAACAGGACCGCGCCGTGGCATCCACCGACGAGGATGCCTGGGCCCTGTGGTTGTACACCTCGGGGACCACGGGTTCACCCAAGGGCGCGATGCACCGCCATGCCAATATCCGGCACGTCTGCCAGTGCTTCGGCGACCAGGTGCTGGGGATCCGGGCCCAGGACGTGTGCTTGTCGGTGGCCAAGCTCTTCTTCGCCTACGGACTGGGCAACTCGGCGTTCTTCCCCCTCTCCGCGGGGGCGACCACGGTCCTGGAACCGCGCCGCCCGACGGCGCCGGTCATCGCCGAGCGCGTCAGCAAGGACAAGCCGACGATCTTCTGCGGGGTGCCGACCTTCTTCTCCCACCTGGTGGCCAGCGACCTGCCGGATGACACCTTCGCGTCGGTGCGCCTGGCGACATCGGCGGGCGAGCCGCTGCCGGCTCCGCTGCAGCGCCGTTTCACCGAGCGCTTCGGGGTGGAGATCCTTGACGGCATCGGGTGCACCGAGGCCCTGAACACCTTCCTGTCCAACCGGCCCGGTGACATCAGGCCGGGGACGACCGGTCGTGCGGTGCCTGGCTATGAGCTGCAGCTACGTGACGCCTGCGGCGAGCTGGTGCCCCAGGGGCAGCCGGGAATCCTGCACGTCCGCGGTGAGTCCATAGCGCTGGGCTACTGGCGGCGAACTGCAGCCTCCCGGCAGGTCTTCGTGGGGGAGTGGCTGAACACCGGTGACACCTATCTGGAGAACGACGAGGGCTACTACACCTGTCTGGGCCGCAGCAACGACCTGATCAAGGCCGGAGGGATCTGGGTGACTCCCAGCGAGGTCGAGGCCCGGCTGCTCGAGCACCCGTTGGTGGAAGAGGCTGCGGTCGTCGGGTTCCTTGACTCGGACGAGCTGGTCAAGCCCGTGGCGTGTGTGGTGACCCGGGGCCCGGTCAGCCAGGAGGAGCTCATCTACTGGTGCCGCCAGGAGCTGGCCCACTTCAAGTGCCCGCGGGCGGTCGTCTTCGCCGACGAGCTGCCGAAGACCGCCACCGGCAAGCTGCAGCGCTTCAAGGTCCGCGAGCTCGTCGCCGACGGCATCGTCTCCGGTACAGACGCCAACTGGACTCTCGCGCCGTCCTTGACCACGACAGGACGGAGAGTTCACTGATGAGTCCCAGCCACCGCTCCGTAGACTTCATCCATGACGGGGATCTCCAGAACAGCTTTGGGCGTTAGGTATCCACGGTGCTGAACGGAATACCTCTTGTCGACGCGCACGTCCACGTGCCACTGCTCGCCACACTGCGCCCGGCGTGGATCCAGTGGGCTCGCGACTTCGGGCCGGACGGCATCCTGGAAGACGTATGGGACGCCGACGGTCTGCCCCGCCCCGCGCGGCTCGATGAGCTCTTCGCGGAGCAGGGAGTCGACGTCGCGTTGCTCTTCTGCGAGTACAGCCCCAAGGCCACAGGGACGCAGACCTTCGACGACCTGCTGCCGATCGTCGAACACAATCCGCGCAGGTTCCGCCCGGTGGCGAACGTCAACCCGCACCTGCACGGCTCCATTGCCGCGGAGGTGAAGCGTCAGCTCGACCTCGGTGCCGCCGCCCTGAAGCTGCACCCTGTGCACGGCCTGTTCCGCTGCGACGACAGGTCCTTGTATCCCGCCTATCAGGTCCTGGAGGAGCGGCGGGTGCCGCTGGTGGTTCACTGCGGGACGAGCTCCTTCCCCGGCTCGGTCAACGAGAACGCTGATC
>DASRUA010000032.1:0-25376 GCA_035655615.1 Dermatophilaceae bacterium | reverse complement strand
GGTTGCGTGCCGGCCACAAGTGGAATTCGGATCGTGAAGGTGGACCCATCGCCCGGCACGCCCGAGAGAAGCACGGTGCCGCCGTGGGCTTCGGCGATCGCCGCGACGATGGACAAGCCAAGCCCGGATCCCTCCGTGGCCCTGCTGGACTCGAGCCGGCTGAACCGCTCAAAGATCCGCTCGCGGGCCTCGGGCGGGATGCCGGGTCCACCATCGCGTACCGACAGGTTCAGCCAGCTACCGGTTTCGGTGCCCGTCACCTCGGCGGCGATGACGATCGGCGCGCCGGGGGTCGAGTACTTGACCGCGTTATCGGCCAGCTGCAGCCAAGCCTGGGTGATGTGTCCGGCATCAATGAGCGCCAGTCCACTCGCGGACTCGACCAGCCAAGAACGCGCCGGGTCCAGCGCGGAAGCCTTCACGCCGACGGCTGCGGCGAACGAATCCAGGTCGACCTCGGCGGGTTCGACAAAGTGCGGCGCTCTCGATGCGGCCAGCAGTGAGATATCAGAGACGAGCGTGCTCATCCGATCGAGCTCCTCGATGGCCAGCGCCCTGGTCGCCTCGACATCACTGACATTACCGGCGTCGAGCAGCTCCAGATGGCCGCGAATGATCGTGATCGGTGTCTTCAGCTCGTGACCTACGTCGTTGAGCAGACGCCGCTGACTCCTGGATGAATCTTGCAGCCGGTCGAACATGGCGTTGATGGCAGAGGCCAGCTCCGAGACGTCGTCCCGGCCTGTCACAGGGATGCGTTCGGTGAGTTCGGCGGCGCTGCTGCTACCCACCGCGACATCGCGCAGCAGGCGGATCGGGCGCAGCAGCCGCCCCGCGACGAACCAGGCGACCAGGCCCAGGAGAGCCAGTGCGATCAGCGCGACGCGGATGTAGGTCTGGAACGAGTCGGCTACCTGGCCCAGCTCGGCGTCAAGATCGTACGCGGCGACATACAAACCCGTGTTCGGATCGCCGGCGACCCGGACCGGAATGATCAGGTATCGAAGGGTTCCGAGCGGGCTCTTGGCGGTGCCTATGACCACACGTGTCGGGTTGGCTTCGGAGACGATCCGGGCGACCAGAGCGCTGTCCTTGTCGATGCGGAAGGGCAGATTCACCGCAGGAACCAGAGCGGGTTTTCCGTCGATGAAACCAAGCATGCTCTCTCTCGAGCCCGGGATGACATGTTGCATGGCCAGGCGCAGCACGGAGTCGACACTGGTCACCGGCACGCCGGTGGTTTCGCCCGCCGCGATGGCCTTCAGGCTCGGCACGGTGTGCAGAAGCTCCGCGTCAACGGTGGCTAGAACACCTTTGCGCTGCACCAGATAGGAGGCGACCCCGGATGCCGCCAGCCCAAGCGCGGCGACCACCAGAATCGCGACAACGATTCGCGACCTCACCGAGAGAGTGCGGCGGGGGCCGGTTCGAGTCGCGTGCCAGCGCCGGCGAGGTTGGGGCATGTGGTTCATTGTCCAGTGAGTGGTTGCTGCCCTGACCGACTGGGCCACCATCGGCTGACCTACGACTGCCAGGTCAGCCGCATCCGCTGACTAGTGCATCGGGCCCGGTGACGTGTTCGCGCCGGGACTCATCATCGGCTGGGGAACGGCGGGCTGGGGAACGGCGGGCTGGGTAGAGGCCGTCGTTTGCGGACTGGCGGGGTGGTAGGCGGGCAGAGTCTGTGGGGCTGGTCGTGCGACTTGACCGACCACGCGGTGCCCTGCAGCCATAGGCATCGTTGTGGCGACGGACGGGACTGTGACGCGGGCCTTGGCGTGCGGTGGCTTGGCAACTGATGGGAGCTTGGCGTTGGCGGGCACTGTGGGGGTGGCGTGATCTGACGCCGGTCCGACGCCGCTCACCTGCAGAACTTGACCTGGGGCATCCCTGGTGGTCAGTGCACCGGTGGCTGCGTAGGCGCCGCTGGCTGCCAGTGCAGCGCCGAGCATGCTCGCGGCTGCGGCAACGCTCAGTTTGGTGGATGTCTTCATCATGTCTATTGCCCTTCTTTGCAACGTCCCGCTCTCGGGTCGCTGTCGTTACTGTCTCAGCGCGGTATGAGTTGACCGGGAGAGCCCGATGAGAGAGTTCTCATCTGCACGGGCCTGACCGAGGCCGACGCTAGGTTGTTTGGTCAAGTCTGTCGTGGGGGGTTGCCGGCGTCGGCGATCGGCAGAGTGATCTCGAATCTTGCTCCTTTGCCGGGTCCGTCGCTGCGGCCCAGCAACTGTCCGTGGTGCGCCTGAACGATCGCCTTGGCGATGGTCAGCCCGATGCCGCTTCCAGCGCCGTCGGAAGTGCGGGAAGAGTCGCCCCGGTAGAAGCGCTCGAACAGCTGGTCGGCCATGGCGGGGTCGAATCCTTCGCCGTTGTCGGTCACCGCGATCCGGCACCGGTCGTTGTCTCGGGTGGCGGCGATCGTCACGACGCCCCCAGTGCCGGTGTGTCGCAGGGCGTTGTCCAGCAGGGCGCCCAGAGCCTCGGCTAGCCGGTCGCGGTCGACCAGCACGTCACAGGCGGTGGCGGTGGCCGCGACGGTGATGCTGATCTCCTTGGCGTCGAATCGCGGTCGGGCCGCTGTCACCGCCCCGGATACCAGGTCGCCCGCAGCGACCAGGACCGGGTGCAGGTTCAGCTGACGTTCCTCCGCCCGCGATACCGCAGACAGGTCCCCGACGAGTCGGTGCAGTCGCTGGGACTGCTCGGTGAGAGTTGCCAAGGTCGTCTGGTCGCCGGGCAGGATGCCGTCATTGATGGCCTCGATCGTGGCCTGCATCGAGGCCAGGGGAGTACGCAGCTCGTGGGCCAGGTCGGCGAGCAGGTGTCGGCGCGTCTGGTCCGTGGTCGCCAGCCGGCGGGCCATCAGGTTGAACGCTGTGGTCAACCGGTCGAACTCCGGGCCAAGGCGCGGCTGTCGAAGCCGGGTCTGGTAGTCGCCGTCGGCGATCCGCTGCGCGGCCTCGGCAGCCTCGGCCACCGGAGCCGCGACTCGCTTGGCCACAAGCCAGGTCACGACCAGGGCGGCGGCCAGGGCCGCGGTCACGCCCACGGACAAGGCGATGAGCACAGCGTTCGAGAAGGCCTCGTCAACGTGGGCCTGGGCCGGGGGGGAGACCAGTGGCTTGATCTGGTCCAGGTGCGCGTGGAACACCGGCCGGGCCACGAGCAGCGCTGAGACCAGCAGGGTTCCTGCGCCGGCGATGACGACCAGGCTCATAGCGGTGAAGATTCGCCAGGCCAGACCCAGGGCAGGCTTGGGCGGCCGGCTAGCTGATGCCCTCATCCGGGGCCCATCCGGTAGCCGACACCGCGCACGGTCCGAACGTAACGCTCGGTGGCAGGGTCGTCTCCGAGCTTGGCCCGGATGTGGGCGATGTGGATGTCAACGAGGTGCTCTTCTCCGACCCAGTCCGGCCCCCAGACCCGCTCGATGAGCTGGCTGCGGGTGAAAGCGAGCTTGGGTCGCTCGGTCAGTGCCTCGAGCAGGTCGAACTCGGTGCGGGTCAGCTCCACCGGGGTCTGCCCCACCTGGACCTGTCGGGACTGCGGATCCAGCCTCAGGTCGCCAATCGTGCGCACCTGCGGGTCCCCACTGGTGTGCACGGCCATCCGCGGTCGTCGAAGCAGGCCGCGGATACGAGCAGTGAGCTCTCGGGGAGAGAACGGTTTGGTCATGTAGTCGTCCGCACCCACGGACAGGCCGATAAGGGTGTCGATCTCTTCACTGCGGGCGGTCAGCATGATCACGTAGGCGTCGGTGAAGGTGCGCAGCTGGCGGCAGACCTCGAGGCCGTCGATGCCCGGCAGCATCAGGTCAAGCACGACGACGTCGGGCGGATCGGATCGCGCCGCGGCCAGCGCCTGCTCCCCGTCGGGGGCAGTGGTGACCACGAACCCATCATGTTCGAGATAGCCGGCCACGGCCCGGACCAGGCTGGGCTCGTCATCCACGACCAGCGCCCGCAACGGGGTGTTGGTCGTGGACGCCGCCGGTGGTGTCAGGGGGATCAGTTGTCCTCCATGGCGATGAATGCTCCGTGCCAGGTGTGGTACCAGGCGGCCCCCGTGGAGGAGTTGACCGACATCATCCCACCGACGACGCCATTGCGCTGGAAGTCAAGGGTGAAGTAGCCGGGGTAGGCATCGATGCTTTTGATCGTGGTGCCGGGCCGGTTGGCGGTCAGCCACGAGGTGGCGATGCCGCGTGCCTTCGTGGAGTCCACTAGTCCGGCGCTGCCCCCATCCGCACGCATCATCCCGAAGCGGGTGTTCCACATCATGGCCGGTCCTGGTTCGGTGCTCACCGTGCCGGTGCGGGGATCAACGATGACCTCGGTTGCGGGCTTCCCTGCGCTGTCCTTGAGTTCGACGTAGAAGCCGTTGTCGAACCACATCACCTCGCCCGGGTGCAGCCGGGCTGTCTTGGCCGCGGACGCTGCCCGCGCTCGAGCCGCCGGTATGGAGGACACAGCAACCCCGTCACCGGGCAGCGACACGATCCCCATGGAGCCCATCGAACCCATCATCGAGCGGCCCATCATGCCCGCGTACGGTTCTTGACCTTGGCTGCCCATCATGCTCGCATTGGTGCCCTGACCCTGGCCGCCCATCGTGCCTGCGTAGGGTCCTTGACCCTGGCCGCCCATCATGTCTGCGGAGGGGCCCCGGTCTTGGCGGCCCATCATGCTCGCGTACGAGCCCTGACCGTAACCGCGCGTCGATGGCCCGGAGGCAGGGCCACCGAGGGTGCCGGCAGCCACCGCCGCGGAGGCGACCAGGGCGATTACGGCTGCAGCTAACGCGCCAACCATCAACGGACGTCTCACGGCGATCACTTCCCGTCACGTTGGGCGGCCAGGAGAGCGGCTCGTTGGGCCTGCCAAGCTCCCATGTCTATCTCGCCGTTTGCCATTCGGCGGTCGAGGATCTCGACCGCTGACTCACCGGGAGTGCGGGTCGGCGGCTCGCTGCTGCCTGGAAGCAGCCGGATGACCAGCCACACGATCAGCCCGAGCAGGATGAGCCAGAACAAGCCCATCCCAAGCCACATGAATGCGCCCATCCCGCCGCCATACCAACCCATCATCGTGAACTCCTCCGACGTGCCCGGGGTGTTCCGGGGCACCTCCAGCGTCGCGCTCAAGTGCTGCGATCGGGGTGAGGAACCATGAAGAAACGATGTAGAAACCCGGCGAGCCCAGGCGCCGTCCACCAGATCGGAGGAGGTGAGCCCGTGAGCGAGGTCCACCTCCATTTGAGTTGTGAGCGCCTCACAGGCGCCCGGGTCGGGGTTCAGGCTTCAGGGAATCTTCATGGTTCGGCCTGCCCAATCGTCATATGCGGAGCGGAGTCTTCCTAAGAGGTCCGTGATGAAACCTGGAAGGGGCGACCTTGACGTTCGCTCTGCGGCGGGTCCACTCGACCGAACCCAGCCGGTCGGCCATCTGGTTGAACGCTGAGGCGAGCGCGTCGAACTCCGGGCCGGGAACTCTGATGTCGTAGTGGCCACCGGCAACATTGCTGGCCGCTGCTGCGATGGTGGCCACGGATCTGCCGATCCTGCGGGTCTGGTACACGCTTACTGCCAACGCCGCCACCAGCGCAGCCAACAGCGCCAATGACAACGAGATCGCGTTGGCGCTCTGATATGCCATCTCGGCGTGTGCGATCTGGGCTGGCGTGGATCCGACATTGGCACTGGCGAGGTGAGTGTGGAGCAACGAAGGGCCAACGTTTGCAGCAATCAGCCAGGCCGTGAGGGTACCGGCCACCAGGACCAGCGTCTGGGCCACTAGCCGGCGACCCGCCAGGCCAGCGCCTCGACGTGTCGGCTCGTTGGCTTGCTGCTTCACGTGCCGTCGCCCATCCCGTAGCCGATGCCACGGACCGTGCGCACGTACCTGGGTGAGCCGGGGTCGTCGCCGAGCTTCCTGCGAAGGTGCCCGACGTGGACGTCGACCAGGTGCTCGTCACCGACCCAGGTCTGGTCCCACACGGCGTCGATGAGCTGGCGGCGGGACAAGACCTGCTTGGGTCGGGCTGACAGCACCTCCAGCAGGTCGAACTCGGTGCGGGTCAGTGCCACCGCCCCACCGTCCAGGTGGACCTCGCGTGCCGCCACGTCGATACTCACAGCCCCGAACACCCGCGGCCGCCCTTCCTGCGAAGGCTGCTCGCTGGTGGTCGAGGCCCGGGGGCGGCGCAGCATCGCGTGGATCCGGGCGACGAGCTCACGAGGGCTGAACGGCTTGGTCAGGTAGTCGTCCGCCCCGACAGAGAGTCCGACGATCTTGTCGATCTCATCAGTGCGCGCCGTGAGCATGATGATGTAGCAGTCGGAGAAGGTGCGTACCACGCGGCAGACCTCGACACCGTCGATCACCGGCAGCCCCAGGTCCAGCACCATCACGTCGGGATCGACCTGGCGGGTTTGGTCGATCGCCTGCTGCCCGTCACGGGCCGTCGACACCTCGAAGCCGTCGCGGGTCAGGTAGGACCCCACGAGGTCGGCCAGGGCTCGCTCGTCGTCTACGACCAGCACGCGGTAGCCATTGAGGGTTGGTTCTGGGACTGGTTTGCCCGCCGGTTGGCTCATATCCACAGTGTGGCGATTCCGGACATAGCCCAGGCATTGGGGCTACTCGGCCAGACCTTCAGCAAACCTTCATGGAAAACCCGCCAGAACCTTCGTTGATCAGGCGGACTGTGAAGGCATGGCTGAAGTTGAGATGACCCCCGCGTGCGGGATGCCGGGCAGGGGTGCGGCTGATCGCGCCCCATCGACCCAGGGGATAGCCGTACCGGTGGTCGACACCCTGGTTGAGGCACCCGCGTGCCACCTCTGTGATGACGCGACGTCGGCCCTTGCTGTCCTCGCGCAGTCGTACGCGATGACCGTCCAGGTGGTGCCGATCGGCGAGGAGCCCGGTCGCACGCTGATCCAGCACCACCGGGCGCCGATGAGCCCTTTGGTTCTGCTTGACGGGCCGTATTTCAGCTCGGGGAAGAGTGGAGCAAGGACATGAGCAGAAAAGGACAGCGTGAAAACGCGCGAACCGCTCGACTTGAAGCGGTCCAAAGGGAGCAGCGCCAGAGCGCACGCCGGCGTACTGGGTTCATCGTGGCCGGCTCGGTCGCCGCGACCGCTCTGGTAGGCGGTGGGTCCTGGGCGATCATCGGTACCAGCGGCTCAGGGTCCTCCACACAGGACAAGGTCGCGCTGACTGGCCTGCAGATATACCCCGGTCTGGCCCGCGACCATGTGACCGGCGCTGTGGTCTATCCCCAGACGCCACCGGTCGGGGGCAAGCACTCTGCGATCTGGCAGAACTGCGGCGTGTACTCCGCGCCGCTGCACAATGAGAACGCGGTTCACTCTCTTGAACACGGCGCCATGTGGATCACCTACCGCCCGGACCTGCCGGCCGCCGAGATCGCCACGATCGTTAACGACGCTTCCAGAGAGGCGTATGCACTGGTCAGTCCCTATCCCGCTCTGCCGTCTCCCATCGTTGCATCCGTATGGGGTGTGCAGCTGAAGTTGAGCTCCGCAACAGACCCCCGATTGAAGTCATTCATCAACACATACAAGTCGGGCAGCCATGCACCCGAACCCGGTGGCGAGTGCACAGGAGGGACCGGCGCCCCGCAGGGATGATCGCGCCACAGGCGGAAGAAGTCCATCGTCGAGGTTTGACACAGCTGGGTCAGGGATATCGGCAGCAGCCGCCGGCAGCAGGGCTTGGTCGCCGACACCGACCAAAGTCAGGTTGTGCCTGCGCTGACCGCCTGTACCACTGCAGCAGGACCCGGAATTCGCGAGATCCACGACGACCTCGTAAGCCTTGGCGGCAGGCTTGGCGAGGGGAGTTCTCCGAGCTGTGCGCGCACTTGCGAGGCCACCTCGGTGGTGTGTGCATGGCGGCGAACGTCTCGGCGCTGTTGTGCTCTAACAGTGCCGTGAACTGCCATCGGTGGCACGCAGCAGTCGTCGGCTTTGTAGCCCGTCGATGTCCCTCGTCGTATCGGGACAGGCCCTCGTGGGTTGCCAAGTAGACACTCCCGTCACCCGGGTGGCGAGGCACGCCGGCGGCGGGGAGGTCACATCCGGTGGGCCATCGGGTACATGAACATGACCACGTTCAGTGCTGTCAGGATCCCGATCAGGACGGAGAACGGGAGCATGGTGAAGCGCCGACGGGCAGGGGTCAGGTACCTGCGGTGGGTGATCGCCCGGAGGGTGTAGAGGGATCCGGCCAGTCCGAGGGCCAGGAAGGTGTACTGCAGGACCTGGATCGGTCCGTTGCCCACCAGCATCGCGGAGCCGGTGTAGTGCCCCCCGAACAACGTGCCGACGGTGGAGATCACCGAGCCGCCCTCGGCCAGCAGGTGGAACATGTTGTGTGCCAGGTGCGCGGCGACGTCAAGAGGTATCAGCGCGTACCCGAACCTGGCGAAGTTCTTGAAGGTGCTTTCCAGATTCCCGAGAGAGGCGACCTTGGCTGCGAGGGTGAGCAGGGCGACCGGGATGGACACCCCTACGGCGAACACCGCAGTGAAGATCACCGGGTAGCTGGTGATGCCGGTGGTCCGGTTCATCCAGGCGAGCGCGTCGGCCCAGCCGGGCAGCATGGTCACGTTCTGGATGATGACGATGCCCATGATCGCCATCGCCAGGAACGACTCCTCGATCTTGGGGTTGCGCAGGAACCACAGTTCTTTGGTGGGCTTGCGGACGGTGATGCTGATCGCGTCGTTGGGGCAGGCCTTGATGCAGTTTGCGCACAGGTTGCAGTTCGCGCTGGAGTCCATGGTGCGGGGGAAGGAGAACAGCGGGCACGCGGCGACCGTGTCGGTGCCGTTGTAGCAGGCGGCCTTTGAGGTACACGTCGCGCAGACTTCCTGGTCCGCGCGTAGTGCGAGCATCCCGGTTCGGGAGTAGTTGCCGGACAGCCCGCCCAGGAAGCACAGGTACCGGCAGAAGGTCCGCCGCTGGAAGAACGCACCCGACACGATGACCGCGAAGGTCAGCAGGAGCAGCAGGATCCCCGAACCCCAGGGAGATTCGACGATCCCGAAGACGTGGTCGGCCCAGGTGATCGCCAGGAACGTGGCGTCGATGATCCAGATGCCGTACTTCTTCAGGAAGGGTGGCACGGGCCTGTTCACACCGACGAGCTTCTGGACGAAATCGGACAACGCGGCAAACGGACACACCGCGCACCACAGGCGTCCGAAGAGCACATATAACAGCGGCAGGAGGGGCCACCACAGAACCCACATCAGGGCGGTACCGGCGTTGTCATGGGCGTCCGGAGGACCGGCCAACAACTCATAGGCGACCAAACCGAACACCGCGGCGATCGGGATCTGGAACGCGCCCGGGTACCAGCGACTGCGCATGACCGCGGACACATAGCGGTTCTTGAGGATGTCACGCCCCAGCGGTTCGCCCGGCTGCCGGTCGAACCGCGCGTCATCGGGGTCGGTCCTGGCCTTAATTGCTCGATCCAGGCGCGGCGAGCTCTTCGACCGCGACGGCTGCTTTGGCCGGGGCCGCAGGTCCTGGCTCATTTCTTGCCCCTACCCGAGATGCGCGCGGCTTTCTTAACGAGGTCGGCGGACTGATCCTTGCGCCGCAACATCCCGGCCGTCAGCAACACGGCCGCCGTACCTCCACTGAAGGTACCCAGCACAGGCGCCAGCGGGCGGTTGGCGGCAGCTCCGTGAGAACTTCCCCCCATGTCCATCCCTGGCATGTCCTGCGGCATCGGGGCTTCCGTGGGCGCAGGCGAGCTCCCACCCATGTCCATCCCCGGCATGTCCTGCGGCATCGGGGCCTCTGTGGGTGCCGGCTTACTGCCGCCCATATCCATACCGGGCATGTCCTGCGGCATGGGTGCCTCTGTGGGCGCAGGCGAGCTGCCGGACATATCCATCCCTGGCATATCTGCTGGCATGCTGGCGGTGGGCGCGGGCGGGTTGTCGGACCCGACGGCCACAGGAACGACAGCAGCACTGAGCGGGGTCGAGGCGGACGCCACCTGCTGCGAGGAGAGCATCAGCGACCCGAGGACGGTGATTCCCGCAACCGTCGCGCCGACCGACGCGACACGGATCCGCCGCCAAAGGAGAGCCTCACTTGCGGATCGACTGTAGTTGGATTTGTTGGTTCGATCGTCGGTCCTGCTCATGGTGATTTCGGTCCAACCTTCGCGGTGTCATGACGCGGGCTTGGACCGTGTTCACGGCCCAAGTCTTCCCCATGACTTTCGGCTCCGTACCCAGTGATTTCCCCAGTGATTTGTATGAAGGTTTCGTGAAGTTCTTCAGGCGTCTCAATCGTCCTGCTGGCGCCGAGCCTTGGTTAGGCGGACCGTTCTTAGGCAAACCTTCACACAAATCCGGCCCAGACCTTCATCCACCAGGCGGACTGTAAAGGCCATGACCATGACTGAATTGGAGACGATCCCCCCACGGGGCAGGCAGGCGCCAACCCCGGTCCCTGCTCTGTTCCTGTGCGTGCCGCAACGGGTGCTTTCATCCGACCGGAGCAATTGACAGTCGTGTTTCAGTAGATCCTTGACACCGGCCGTGCCCGGGCCTCCTGTTTGACGACGTTCCGCGGACGTCGCCGACGCAGGGAGGCCCGTCAAAGAGCCATCGTGCGCAGCAAGGTGCAGTACCAGGGCGATGCCGGGCGGCCCAGCCCAACCCGGTGTGGGAAGCAGAGACGTGCATGCCATATCCGGTCCCGGAGGCGATTCGGGAGACACTGTGGACAGCTGAGTACATCGCACGCTCCGAGGCTCGTAGGCGGATCAGTGCCAGCACGGCTCCACATGGGCGGCGAGTCCGATCGGAAGGGCCAGATGGCGTCATTGAACGCATTGACGCCGAGTGGTTTACGAGCGCGACGGATGGATCTGCCAACTGTGCTTCGAGTCCATCGACCCTGCCCTAAAGCCTCCCGATCTCAGTTCTGCGAGCCTGGACGACATCGTTCCGCTCGCGGCCAACGGCACGGACACCCTGGCCAACGTGCAGGCGGCGCACCTCATCTGCAACCTCCGGAAGGGTGCGACGACCTAGTGCGGCACCATCCCCAGAGGTAGCGCCCTGAAGAGACCCGCTGGCCTTCTGAGTGTGAGCGTGGCAGAGGGCGGGACCGGCCGGAGGCCGCACGCCCGCCCGGAAGCCGCGTTGCCGACGGCGCAGCCGGCGGCCTTAACGCAGTACAGAAACTCCTCACAGCACAAGCGGGCAAGCGGATCACACGGATCACACCGCGACCTTCAGCCGAGCCGATCCGGGTGCAGCGGAGTGACGACGACGCCGCCGTGATCGTGGTCGTCGGACAGAAGGTTGCCCAGGATGCCGAGTGTCGAGCATCAGGTGACACAGATCCGTAGACGATGCTCGGCATGAGACCCGGCCAAGAACGCGGTGCTCTTGTCGCTATCACATCGTCGGCTCTCGTGACGATGTCGAGCAAGAGTTCCTGTCAGAACAGTGACGCTGTGTTACGGTTTTGACATGGCTGGTTGGGATGCACTCTGGGAGGTCGCAGCTGACCAGCACGGGTACGTGACTGTGGAACAGGCCGAGGAAGCGGGCGTGACATACGACGCCCTGAAGCAGGCCGCGTGGCGTGGGCACATCGAACGGCCCGTGCGTGGCATTTACCGGCTCCCGACCGTGCCAGCGACCGGCCATGACCTTGAAGCTCTCGCCGTCCTGTGGACTCGTGACCCCGCGGCAGCCCTGTCGCATGACAGCGCCCTGGCCGCTTACGAGCTAGGCGACATCAACCCTTCGAAGTACCACGTGACCGTTCCTGTCGGGCGCCGCATTCGCAAGGCCGGCGGCGAGGGGTACGTCATCCATCACCAGCACCTGCGCCCCGAGCAGGTCACCTGGTGGGAGGGCATACGCACCGTGACTCCGCTGACCGCGATCGAACAGGCACTCACCTCCGGTGTGCCCACCTACCTGATCCGGCAAGCGATCACTACCGCATACAAGAAGGCGATGATCCGTGACGCGGACCGCCGGCGCCTCAACGCGCACCTGACTCGAAAGGTCTCATGAGCCAGTCCCCATTCAGCGAAGCCATCAACCAGCTGAAGCCCAAGGAGAAGGAACCTCGGTCTGCCCGCGTCCTTGATGGTTGGGTCGCTCAGGCTCAGCAGACCCTTGGCGGGGAGATCAGTGGCGGCCGGCTTGGGTGGCTCATCGCTTCCACGGTGGTCGTCGCAGCTCTGCAACGTGCCGTCGATGAGGCCGGTCCATTGTTCCTCCTCAAAGGCGGAACGCTCCTGCAGCACCGCCTTGGCCTTGACGCACGCGCAACCGGCGACATCGACGGCCTCGTCCGTGGTGACCTGACCCGGTTCCTGGTCGTCCTCGACGAAGTCATCAAGGAGCCGTGGGGTCCGCTGGGCATTGAACGAGGACCAGTCCAGTACATCAAGACACCGTCCCGGATCACGAAGCCGATGCGCTTCAGCGTGAAGGTGCGCGTCGGAACGACGACTTGGCGAAGAATCCAGGTCGAGGTCGCCTCCGACGAAGGTGGTGCCGGAGACAGCTCCGACGTCGTCATTCCCCCATCTCTGGCAGGATTCGGACTCCCGAGCCCGGAGACCCTCGCGACGCTGGCCTTGCGGTTCCAGATCGCGCAGAAGCTCCATGCATGCACCGATCCACATGACCCGCCTGCGTCGATCAACGACCGGCCGCGCGACGTCGTCGACCTCTTGCTGCTCCGTGACCTGGTCCGCACGGAAGGCCGCCCAACGTTGCTCGAACTTCGGGTTGCTGCGGAGGCAATCTTTGCGGCTCGTGCTGCCGATGCCCGTGCGCTCGGACGGACCGAACGCACATGGCCGTGCGTAGTTGTCGCCCATGAGCACTGGCGGGCCGACTTCGCGGCCGCACGGGCCGGCTCGTACGTGAACATTACGCTCGAGGAGGCCGTCGCCGCGGTCAACTCGTGGGTCGACCAGATCGCGGAAGCCATGTAGATCCAGCGTCGTGGGCTCGCGAGTCCGGGTCGATCCGACAAAGGATGCGGTGCATGACTGCTGACTCGTTCGGCATGCCCATCACGGTGTTCGCTGACCATCCCGACCGGTTCTACGGTGGCGTAGGAAGGCTTGTGTGCTTCATCGCCACGTCGCTAGCTCGGATTGGGTCGGCTAGGCCATCCAGGACGCCAAGGCTGCTGATGGCCGCTCAGCAGTTGTTGCCCACCCTCTCCATCTTCTAACTGAAACGGGGACTGACTGCCGGAAGAGCGGTGCTGACATTGCAGTCTGTGGCCCGTGTGTGGCCCGTAGATCGCCCACGGATCGTTCACGCCGTTGGAAATGGGCCCAGAACGGGCGGATAACAGAGAATGGAGTTCACGAATCTCTAACAACGGCAACGCATTTCGCGCGTGGAGCGGGTGACGGGAATCGAACCCGCACTGTCAGCTTGGGAATCCGATATGGACCCGCGCACCGTGTTCAGGTGACCACCTCGGACGTGCTGGCCAATGACCCGTCTTGATACCTGCTTATTGCACGCGGACTGCACGCCAGGTCTCGTTGCCCATCTGTGGGGAGCTGAGTCTGGAGGGTTCCCACCGGGACCCACGACCGGTAACATATAAGCAATATCTACGGAGGCGAATAATGCTTATATCCCAGGTTTGGGTTGATCTCGCCGAACACGACCTCGCTGTCTCCCTGCCTGACGCCCACCACGTGATCCTGACCGGGCACTCGGGTGAACGGATGTACCTCCTGCAGATCCTTACCCGCCCACCAGGGCCCGCGCAGGTCGTCCAGGCGGCCGCAGATGCGAGCACCCAGCACCTGCCGGGGCTGCTCATCGCGCCCAAAGCAAGTCCCGCCGCGCAGCATGCAGCCCTGCGCTCTGGCGTATCACTCCTGCTGGCTCCGGACAGCATCGGGCAGCTCACCCGCGGCCACCTCATCACCCCTTCCGGGGACCTGCTCACCCTGGCCGAGACCACTGCCACCCCAGCACGCCCCGGCCCCCGGCCGTGGGCCACGATCGCGATCGCGACCTACCTCCTTGAAGGCAAAGCCTCCACGCAGGACGCCTTGGCCGGGCGCGCAGGGGTGTCGCAAGCGCGCATTTCCCAGGTCCTGCACGCCCTGGAACGCTGGGTCCAGCGGATCGATCGCGGCTGGACTGCCGCTGATCCTGTCGGCCTTTCGCAGTGGCTCGCCGAGCAGCCACCACCGGGGCGCACAGCAACGACCTGGCTCGGCCTGGATGACCCGGCGCCTGCCGCGACCAGCGTTGCTCACTGGCTGACCGCCCGGAACGTCACCTATGCACTCTCGGGTGACGTTGCCGCGGATCTAATCGCGCCTTGGGCCCGACCCACCCGTGCCCTTCTGTATGCCGACCAAGCCCTCGACCTGACGCCACTGGGCATCACCCCCGCACCACCTGATGCCGCAACGCTCGAGCTGGTCGTCCCGGACGACCCTTACGTCCTGCGCGATGCCCGCCAACTCCCCACTGACCTCGTGATCGCCCACCCGTGGAGGATCTGGGCGGACACTGTTGCTCGGGGGAACACCGATGCAGCCGACGCCTTGCGCACTCACCTTCTGGGGGAGCGGACCGCATGAGCGAAGCCCGCCAGGTCACCTTGGCCTCAACGAGCAACGCTGAGGACGCAGCCTGGCTCGCGGTGGCCGATGTCGCCGCCGTCGCGACCGACCTGGGGATCGACTACCGCCTCATCGGTGGGAACAGTGTCGCGCTGCTCGTCCATGTCCACGACGCCGACACTCAGGTTCCTGACCGCGGATCAGGCTCTCCGTCTGTCTCTCTTCGGTATGTGGGGGCTGGTCGTTGCAGTGTCACTGTGGGGGCTGACCTGGGGCGTTGATCTGACGCCAGAGTCTGCGAACCTTCGTTGGATTCGCAGGCGGAGCATTCCCCTCTCTGCCAGTCTTGCGTGAGCAGCGCAAGGAGTGCCTAGGGATCGCCGAAGAGTGGCCCCGCTGCTGTACTTTGCTGCTGTACTGCTGGACATTGTCGGCGGCAGGGGATCCATGCCTCCCTCACCCGATGCGCTGTTCTAGACCACGAATCAGTCACGAGTTTGACGAAGATTCCAACCACATGGCATAGATCTTGCAGGGCGGTCCGCTTGCACCTCAAGGTTTGCAGTTGTCCTCGGTGGAGCGACTCCGTGTACCCGTATGTCGTGGTGCGATCAGACCAGGGGCCCCGCCGAGCTGGCCGCTCCACATGAGGAGATCCCGAGACTGGGCTTGGCCACGGTCGCCGCCGCCGAAGGACACGCATGCGAAGCGGAGCGCATCCTGCGCGAGGACGTTTGTGACGCTTCCGACGACGGGAGGCGGCCATGGAACTGTCCGAACGCACCGGGAGCATCATCTACAGCCATGACTGGCTGACCCGAGGAAGGCCGCCAGCTGACCCGTTGGGCCCTCCGTCGGTGGCCGCGATAGCACCGACGAGCGGGAATCGCCACCCGGCAGGGCTTATGGGAGGCCACCTCTGGCGCCCAGGTCTGGACCTGCGCCGTTCTTCTATGACGTTTTGGCTTGCGGGACGGGCGGATGAGTTTGCAGAGCGACATGACGATTCAGCCACCACGGGGTCGACCCGCCATGATGGGCCCGACAGCAGAGGATTTCACAACTATGGTCAACTCAACTACTTGTCTAAACCACATGATCGGAGACCCAATGATCCCGGTGTTTCGACCGGACACTATTGCGCTGGGTGGCTCCTCGTGGGTGTTGCCGTGAAGGTGGCACTGTTCGTGACCTGTCTGAACGACACGATGTTCCCTCAGACCGGTCAGGCGACCGTCCGACTGCTGCGCCGGCTTGGGGTGGACGTCGAGTTCCCGACGGCCCAGACGTGTTGCGGTCAGATGCACGTCAACTCCGGGTATGTCCCCGAGGCGATCCCGGTGGTGCGAGCCTTCGTCGACGCATTCGCCGGCTATGACGCCGTGGTCGCCCCGTCCGGCTCGTGTGTCGCCTCGGCACGCGAACAGCACAAGCTCGTGGCGGCACGCTCCGGAGACCGCGCACTGATCAATGCGGTGGACGACGTCTCGCCGCATGTCTACGAGCTCAGCGAGTTCCTGGTCGACGTGCTCGGTGTGGTGGATGTGGGGGCCTACTTCCCGCACCGCGTCACCCTGCATCCCACCTGTCACTCGACCCGGCTGCTGGGAGTCGGGGACCGGCCCGAGCAGCTCCTGCAGGCGGTACGCGGGATCACCATGGTCGACCTGCCTGCGGCGCAGGAGTGCTGCGGCTTCGGGGGGACGTTCTCCTTGAAAAACCCCGACGTCTCGGTGGCGATGGGCTCGGACAAGGCCCGCCACGTTCGCGAGAGCGGTGCCGAGGTGCTTGTCGCCGGGGACAACTCGTGTCTCATGCACATCGGCGGCCTGCTGTCCCGTGAACGGGCGGGGATCCGCGTCATGCACCTGGCCGAGATCCTCGCCTCGACGGAGGAAGCCGCATGACAAGCGGGCGCCCGCTCAACACACTCGAGACACTCAAGACACTCAAGACACAGACCTTCCTGGGTATCCCGCCGTTCCCCATCGCGGCCAAGAAGGCTCTGGCTGACAGCCAGCTGCGCGGCAACATGCATCACGCGACCCACACCATCCGTACCAAGCGCGCGCGTGTCACTAGTGAGCTGCCTGACTGGGAGGAGCTGCGGGTGGCCGGCGCGGACATCAAGGACGACGTGATGGCCAACCTGGATGGCTACCTCGTGCAGCTCGAGGAGTCGCTGGTCAAAGCCGGAGCCACCGTGCACTGGGCCCGGGACGCCGCGGAGGCCAACCAGATCGTGATCGACATCGCTCGCCGCCACAAGGTTGGTGAGGTGGTGAAGGTCAAGTCGATGGCCACTGGCGAGATCGAGCTCAACGTCGCCATGGAGGAGGCCGGGATCTCCGTCTGGGAGACCGACCTGGCCGAGCTGATCGTTCAGCTCGGCCATGATCTGCCCAGCCACATCCTGGTGCCGGCCATCCACCGCAACCGCGCCGAGGTGCGTGAGATCTTCCTGCGTGAGATGGGCAAGGTCGGCATGCCTGCCGCAGCCGACCTGTCCGACGAGCCGGCAGAGCTGGCCGGGGCCGCCCGCCGGCACCTGCGGGAGAAGTTCCTGCGCGCCAAGGTGGCCGTGTCCGGTGCCAACTTCATGGTCGCGGACACCGGCACCCTGGTCGTGGTCGAGAGCGAGGGCAACGGGCGGATGTGTCTCACGCTGCCCGAGGTCCTCATCTCCGTGGTGGGGATCGAGAAGATCGTGCCGACCTGGGCGGACCTCGAGGTCTTCCTCCAGCTGTTGCCCCGATCGGCCACCGGTGAGCGGATGAACCCCTACACCTCGACATGGACCGGGGTCACCCAGGGCGACGGACCCCAGGAGGTGCACGTCGTGCTCCTGGACAACAACCGCACCACGGTGTTGGCCGACGAGGTGGGCCGCCAGGCACTCCGCTGTATCCGTTGCTCGGCGTGCCTGAACGTCTGCCCCGTCTATGAGCGGGTCGGCGGACACGCCTACGGCTCGATCTACCCCGGCCCGATCGGAGCGATCCTGACGCCGATGCTGAAGGGCGTGGGCACGTCCGCACAGATCGACTCGCTGCCTTTCGCGTCCAGTCTCTGCGGGGTCTGCTACGAGGTGTGCCCGGTCCGGATCAACATCCCGCAGGTGCTGGTCCATCTGCGCGAGAAGGTCGTGGACTCCCATCGCGGGGGAGTGCCGGGAACCTTGATGACCACGATGAAGGGTGCGTCATGGCTGCTCGGGGGTGGCTGGAGGCTGGGGCTTCTCCAGAAGGCAGCCGGGCTCTCGAGCCGGGTGCTGTGGAAGCAGGGCGTGATCGGGCGGATGCCTCGGCCGATGAGCCGCTGGACCGATGCCCGGGACTGTCCCGCACCTCCCAGGGAGTCATTCCGCCGGTGGTGGGCGCGCACCGACGGTGGCCTCAAGAATGCCGGGTCAGCGAGCAACACCCCTCGCAAAGGAACGGGCCAGAAATGAAAGCACGCGAGGAGATTCTGCAACGAGTGCAGTCCGCGAATATCGCAGCCACTCATCAACCCGTGCGCCGGGACTATGCCCACACAGTGGAGCTGGCCGACCCGGTGGCCACGTTCGTGGAGCGGGTCGAGGACTACAAGGCCACCGTGATCCGCACCGGCCTCGATGGAGTCGCGGCAGCTGTCGCCAAGAGCCTGGAAGGGGCCAGAAGAGTGGTCGTCCCAGCCGGGTTCAACGAGTCATGGCTACCCGAGGGCATCGACCCCGTCCCGGACGAGCCGGCCCTGAGCTCCGAGGATCTCGATGGGATCGACGCCGTTCTCACCAGCGCCACCGTTGCGATAGCCGTAACCGGGACGATTGTGCTTGACCACACCGAAGGCCAGGGTCGGCGCGCCCTGACGTTGGTCCCGGATCTGCACGTGTGCGTCCTCACCGCGGATCAGATCGTCGGCGACGTCCCGGAGGCGGTGGCGAGGCTGAGCGCCTCGGTGGACGCCGGACGCCCCCTCACCTGGGTCAGCGGCCCCAGCGCCACCGTGGACATCGAGCTCATCCGGGTCCACGGCGTACACGGCCCGAGAACCCTGCGCGTCGTGCTGGTCGAGTCGACGGCCTAGACGACGATTCAGAAGGAGCCACGGAGCGACCCCAGAAGTCCGGGATCGGTCGGTCGCCAGAAGCGATCGACCGAACCGACCTGATTCCTCAAGCGGATGAGAGCCGGACGATCAGTTTGGGCTGGAAGCGGATGTGCTGGTGCTCGACGGGCCGTCCTGACTTGAGCGCGCCCAGCTCTTCGTAGAGCAGCTCGGCACCACGGCGCCCGAGCTCGTCACGGGGTTGGCGCACCGACGACAGCGGCACCGCGGCCGCCGCCGCGAACTCGATGTCGTCGTAACCCACGATCGCAATGTCGTCCGGCACTCGCAGGCCGTGCGCCGAAAGACCCTGCAGAAGGCCGATGGCGACCAAGTCATTCGCCGCGAACACCGCTGTCGGACGCAGGCCTGAGGACATCATCACCAGGTCGTCGGCCGCCTGACGGCTAAGCACCATTCGTTGCCCTCAGGATCGAACAGGACCTGGAAGAATGCGGAGGCGCCGCGGTGGATGCCGCCGACCCGTTCGGCACCAAGGGCCTGTGCCTGCTCGGCAGCCTCTGGGATGTCTGAGGTCACGACATCGAGGTGGAGTCGATTCTTCACGGTCTTGCCTTCGGGGATTGAACGCTGACCCGAACCGAGTCAGAGAGCCACGATTGGCTAGAACGGCATCGAAGTGAAGGGCGAGGCGTAGTCCTGGACCTCGTCCAAGACCCGCGCTGCGTCTTGCACAGACATGCCCTCGGACGCGGCCTCGGCCTCGGCCTCGATCATTTGCCGCAGCAAACGGGTTTCGCCGGCCGTCGCGATCCCGGTCACCTGTGGGTACGTCTTGAGCACCCACGTAACGGCTGCGCTGATGTAGCGTTGTTCGTCGAACGGGGCGTACCACGTGTCGTACCGGTGTTGCTCATCGTCCTGCCAGTTGCGGCGGGCGATAGTCTTGATGGTCATCAGTGCCGTGTCGCGCGCGCCGACCGCCTCCAATAGCCCCGAGAAATCAGCGGCGTACATCGGGTCCTTGGCCAGCTGGTAGTTCATTGGGGTCAGGACGCTGTCGAAGTCGAAGCGGCGCAATGCCTCGGTGTGTACCGACGGCGCGGTGTGCGTGTGACCGGTGATGCCCACCGCCGACACCAGTCCCTCCTCCTTGGCGCGGACGGCGGCCGCCAGTGCTCCCCCGTTGCCCGTCACTTGGTCTAGGGTCTCCAAGTCACCCACGCTGTGAAGCTGAATCAGGTCGAGGTGGTCGGTCTGCAGCCGCTCCAAGGAACGGTTGATTCCTGCCCAGGCCTCGGCGTCGGTGCGGCGCCCAGTCTTGGTTGCCAAGAAAACTTGGGACCGGATGCGTGGCATCCACGGCCCCAGCCGCAACTCGGCGTCACCGTAGTCGGCCGCCACGTCAAAATGGTTGATGCCCGCGTCCAGCGCCTCCTGGATGGAGATGTCTGCACGGGCCTGATCAACGTCAGATAGGGAGGCCGCTCCGTAGATCAGAACCGAACTGTCATGACCGATTCGCCCGAGCCGTCGAGTCTGCATACCCCGGACGCTACCGCGAATCGCTGGCGCCCGCACCGCCGCGAGTGCGACGGATCTGAGGCGCCATCTGCAACCAGCCGCCGCGGTAGGCGCGATCCTGATGAGAAGACATCGGCGCGAAGTGGTTGAGTTCACGGCCGGGTGTGGCGCTGCGCCTTCTGCTGCCGCATGGCTGCTTCGTGAGTTTCGTGCCAAGACAGTGTGCTCTGCAGTCGAAGGCTGATGAGCCGCACCGGCCTCAACAACCTGACCAGTACATAACCGGAGCACGGCTGTAGCTGCCGAGGGGTCGTCGTCATCACCAGTAGCCTGGACCTTAAGTGCCGCGCCTGTTCTCAGAGTCGGCTCACCACGACGCGGTGGCCACCGGCGACATCACGACTGTCCGCGCTGCTGCCGAGGTCGCCCACTTCGAGGAGATCCCGAGACTGGATCTGGCGCCGGTCCGGCAGCCCGAGGGGCATCTCGAGGAATCGGAGCCCTACCTGCGCGGGCAGGTCTGCAACCGTTTCGACGACGACGCAACTGAGGACCTGTCCGAGCGGATACAGGCCATCCTGCGTCACCGGGAATGGCTCAACCCCGCGGGCTGATGGCCGTGAACTGACGTACTGGGTCGTTGCTTGAGCTAAGCAACATCTGGGTAGGTCAGACGTGGGGCCACCGCGGCATACCCCCAGGAGGCGAACCGCCGGAGGACTTCTTTCGACGGCTCGTCGAAGCCTGCCATGTGGTGGATCGCGACGACGCCGCTGGCGCCCGTCGGTGCGGCGGGTGCGCGGCATACGCCTCGATCGCGAGGCCCCCGTGCCCCTCGACGGTCGTCGTGCCCGAGAGGAATGCGTCGGTCATCCTGCGCTCCTTGTCATTCTGTGAAGGTTTCGGCGGTGAACCCGCGGTCGGCAATGCCGCGCCGGAGCGGGATGGCCGCGGCGAGGATCCAGCGCTCGTCGTCCGTAAGCGCTTCGATGTCGGTTGACAGCCGGCTCGTGCTCTCGCTGCAGGGCCAGCCGAAGGTGCGCCTGTTGGTACAACCAGGCCCACCTACACAGCGCGCTGGGTCACGTCCCGCCGCTCGAGTTCGAGCGGGCCCATGGCCGTCAGGTCACCCCCGCGCAGCAGCCCGTTGCCCGGAGAACCGGCCCTCTACTGAACCCGAGGGCGGTTCAGGATGCGGCGATCACCCAGCCCGAGTTCTCGTTCGCCAGCCGAACCATCAACGCCCGGTGACGTTCCCCCCCGAAATAGTGGACGGGTTCTGCCGCTGTCGCCGCGGCTCGACATCGAACATGAGCTGGTCGCGGCATACCCCGACCAGCAGTGGCACAGGGAACGGACAGCGCCGCGCGGGTTCGCCGTCAAAGGACAGGTCGATCGCGCTATACCTGCTCTTATGAATCGTCAGGAGCGGCTAGCTCAACGGCAGGCGGCGAGGATTGGGAGAGCCAAGCAGTCTGTGCCCGATCGGCAATCAGCCGCACCGGTGCGCCTGTGATGCGGGCGATCTCGGCCAGATCGTCGTACTCGGGCTTCGCGCGGTGCGGGCCGACTTTCATGCGCACTTCGTGACCGGCCACGCTGACGCGCCCCTGGCTTCGTGGCAGGACGTCGCGCTGGGCATCGATCCGGCGGACGCCAAGAGTCCCCGTCTCGGCCATGAGCACAGCCGTGACGGCGGCGTCATCGGACGGCTGACACAGGGCCGTGATGACCTGCGTGGGCCTGTTCTTCTTTCCAGTCACCGAGGCGATCCAGGCATCGACCGCGCCCGCCGAAAGCAGCCGGTCAATGAGCTGGCCAAGCACTTCGCCGGTCACGTCGTCGACGGTCGTCTCGAGCACGGTCAGGGGTTCACGGCTTGAAGAAGTCGCGGTCGGCGACCCGAGCAACGCCGTTAGCACGTTCGGGCGATCGGCCGTGTCACGCGTGCCTGCTCCGTAGCCGGTTCGCGCGAGCGTCATCGCCGGAATCTCGCCATAGCGGCATCCCAAGGCAGCTAACAGGGCAGCTCCGGTTGGTGTCACCGTCTCTGATCCCCCGGGCACACCTACCACGGGAACACCGGCTAGCAGCGCGAGCGTGGCAGGAGCGGGCACCGGCAACATGCCATGCGCGGACGTTGTCTGCCCGCAGCCAAGTCGCAACGGCGCGGACCACACCGACTTGATACCCAACGCATGGATGGCAGCGGCCACCCCCACCGTGTCGACGACGGTGTCAATGCCGCCGAGCTCGTGCAGGTGCACCTGGTCGATCGACACGCCGTGGATGCCAGCTTCGACCTCCGCCAGGGAGAGCACGGCGGCCCGCGCGACGGCGCCCACCAGCTCAGGTTGCGCGCCGGACACCAGTTCAATCAGGTCGGCGGCAGAACGCTCACTCGCCGAGTCGGTCACAGCAACCCGAGCGTGCAGCGCGCGAATACCCTGCCGCTGCACGGCGACCGGTTCCACGGACCACCCCAAGACGCCGGTGCTCGCAATCGCCTCTCGCACAGCATCCAGCGGCGCACCGAGATCAAGCAGCGCACCGAGCAGCATGTCGCCCGACAGCCCCGCCGTCGGGTTCAGCCAGAGGATCACCGGACGGTCCGGGTGCGTGTGAGCCGGTAGGCAGCCATCGCCGCACCAAAGCCCGAGTCGATGTTGACCACGGTGACGCCCGCGGCGCACGACGACAACATAGCCAGCAATGCAGTGACGCCTTCGAATGCAGCACCGTAACCGGTCGAGGTGGGGACAGCGATGACGGGCACCGCGACCAAACCGCCTACGACGCTGGCCAGCGCGCCCTCCATGCCGGCCACCACCACGACGACGTCAACCGCCCGCAACTCCTCGACACGCTCCAGCAGCCGGTGCAGCCCGGCTACGCCTACATCTCGGATGTCAGTGACCTCGAGCCCGATCGCCCGCGCGATCGCTGATGCCTCGTCCGCCACTGCTCCGTCCGACGTGCCGGCGGTCACCAACGCGGCCCGCCAACCAAGGTCAGGGGACGGCCGCCACACGAGCAACCGGGCGGCCGCATCGTAGGAACCCGAGCCGACCGACGCCTGAACAACATCAGCCTCCGCAGGATCAACGCGGGTCACCAGCACGGGACCGGCCGACAGCTCCAGCAGCACGGACACGATCGCCGCGATCTCGGCAGCGGATTTGCCGGAGCCGTACACGACCTCCGGCAGCCCCTGGCGGTGCTCGCGGTCGACATCGACCGTCGCGAATCCGAGCCGGACCGACTCCGCGGACCGGGTCACGAGCGCAGCACCGTCAACTGCAGCAAGGCATTCATACTTCCGCTGCGAAAGCCGGCGAGGTCAAGGGCGCAGAACGTGAACCCCGTGGCGCGCACCGCCGCCACCAATTCGGCGCGCCGCAGGATGGCTTCGTTCAACTGCGTGGTGTCGAGCTCGATACGGGCCACCGTCCCATCTGCGTGCGCGCGGACCCGAGCCGGGGCGAATCCAAGGTCCTCGAGCGCGACCTCAGCGCGTTCGATGCGTGAGAGGAGCTCGGAGGTCACTTCGTCGCCATAGGCGATCCGGGACGACAGGCAAGCCGCCGCCGGCTTGTCGGCTGTGCTCAGTCCGAGCTCGGCGCTGATCGCGCGCACGTCGGCCTTGCTCAGCCCGGCGTCGACCAGCGGGAAGACCGCGCCGCGCGAGATGGCCGCCGCCTGGCCCGGACGATGGTCGCCGAGGTCGTCGAGGTTGGTACCGAGGGCCATCGAGGCGTTCATCATCGTTGCGAGCGGACCGATTGCGTCGAAGAGTGCGGACTTACAGTGAAAGCAGCGGTTGCCAGTGTTGGCGACGTACTCGTCGCGGTCGAGTTCGTCGGTGCAGACCTCGACGTGTGCCATGGCGTGCTCGCGGGCGAAGTCGCGGGCGGAACGGCGTTCGCGCGAGGGCAGGCTGGCCGACACCGCGGTCACTGCGATGGCCTGCGAGCCGAGGACCTGGTGCGCGGCGTAGGCGAGTAACGCTGAATCGGCGCCCCCGGAGTAGCCGGTCAGCAACCGCTGTTCGTCGGCCAGCCGGCCGAGCAGCCGATCGAGTTCAACGCTCATGCGTTCAGTGTCCTCGCTGGGTCTGTGTCGCCAGATACCCGGCCACCGCATCGGTGATCGCTAGGGACGTGTCACTCAGCGCCCGGCTGGATCCGTAGAGCTCGGTCAGTGACAGCACGGTCAATCCATCACATCTCGCTTCGGGATCTTGCACGCCGACTATAGCGACCACCGGCAGGCCGAGCGCGGCAGCACGGCGCCACACGCCGCCGACGACCTTGCCCGCCAGCGACGTCGCATCGAACTTGCCCTCGCCGGTGATCACTAGATCGGCGTCAGCAAGCATCCTGTCCAGCTCGAGCTCTCGCGCGATCTGGTCGAAGCCGCCGACGAGGCTCGCCCCAATGACCGCCAAACCGCCGGCCAGCCCACCGGCCGCCCCGGAGCCGGGGATAGCTTCGACGTCGATGCCGAACTGCGCCGAGTACTCCGCCCGCCGGGATCGAAGTCGATCAGTCAGAAACCTGACGTCGGCAGGTGACGCACCCTTCTGCGGGCCGAATACTCTGGCCGCGTCGGTGAATCGGGTCTCGACGTCGCAGCAGACGTCGAGCTCAACTGAGCGCACGGCGTCGAGCTGGCCAGCGTCGATTACCGCATCAACCGCCCCCCGTCCGCCATCGGTGGTCGCCGAGCCGCCGAGGCCCACAAGGATCCGGGCCGCCCCTTCGACTAAGGCCGCGACGATCAGCTCCCCAACCCCTCGCGTAGTCGCGGCAACCGGGTCGTTGGCTGCGGCACCGCCGGTGAGCAGCAGCCCGCAGGCCTGCGCCGATTCGATAACCGCCAGCCCGTCCGCATTCATTCGCCACCCGGCCGACACGGGCCCGCCAGCCGGCCCCGTTACAGCTGTGAGCCGGTTGGGGCCGCCAAAGGCTTCGAGCATGCCCTCGCCACCGTCGGCGATCGGCAGCGATCGGCAACTGCTGCCTGCCGCCACGACCGCCACCGCGATCGCAGCGCAGACCTGCTCAGCGGTTGCGGTGCCGCGGAACTTGTCAGGGACAGCCAGAACGCGCATCAGACAAGGACCCCGCTCGCGACGTAGGGAATCGTCTGCGGACCTTC
>DASRUA010000031.1:0-2236 GCA_035655615.1 Dermatophilaceae bacterium | reverse complement strand
AACCCCCGGCCGACGTTCGGCCCCTTACCGAGGTAACTTCATGACTGCCATCACCGGGGCCGTGCCGCGTGCGCGCCTGAACTTCGCCCAGCGACCGATGCTCGTCTTCTGGGAGGTCACCCGCGCCTGCCAGCTCGCCTGTTTCCACTGCCGGGCCAGCGCCACCGAGGGAGCACTGCCCGGTGAGCTGACCACCACCGAGGGTCGCGGCCTGATCGACCAGGTGGCCGCTTTCGGTCGTCCGTACCCGATCCTCGTCCTCACCGGTGGTGACTGCCTGCTGCGCCCGGACCTGTTCGAGCTCGTCGAGTACGCCAACGGGCTCGGTGTGCCGGTGGCGCTCTCGCCGTCTGTCACGCCGCAGCTGACCCCGGAAAAGATCGACCTGATGGTCACTAGCGGCGTCAAGGCCGTCTCGATCAGTCTCGATGGTGCTGTTCCGGCCACCCACGACGGGGTGCGCGGCATCCCCGGCCACTTCGAGGACACCATCAAGGCGATCAGCGCGCTGTCCGCCGCCGGGCTGACCGTCCAGGTCAACACCACCGTGATGCGGGCCAACGTCGATGAGCTCGCAGACGTCGCGGACCTGATCTCGCGCGCCGGCGCACACATCTGGGAGGTCTTCTTCCTGGTCCAGGTCGGGCGCGGGGTGGCCACCGACGCGGTCAGCCCGCAGGAGCACGAGGAGATCTGCCACTTCCTGTATGACGCCTCGCAGCACGGCTTCATCGTCCGCACGGTCGAGGCCCCGTTCTTCCGCCGCGTGGTGGCCCGTCGAGAGGCTGGGGACCCGGTCCCGACCAGCACCTTGTACACGACGCTGGCCGCACGGCTGGAGACCCTGATGGGGCCGGCCACCGGGCGTCCCAGGGCGCAGACCGCATCCACCCGTGACGGCAAGGGGATCCTCTTCGTCGCCCATGACGGTGAGATCAACCCCGCCGGCTTCCTCCCCCTGCCGCTCGGCAACGTGCGGGATGAGGCGGTCGCGACGATTTACCGTGACGACCCGCTGCTGCGCAAGATCAGGAACGCCGAGTTCACCGGCCGTTGCGGCCGTTGCGAGTACGCCGACCTGTGCGGGGGGTCGCGCGCTCGCGCGTTCGCCGCAAGTGGTGACCCGCTCGGAGAGGACCCGGCGTGCCCCTACGAGCCCGCTGAGTCGCCGGCCGAAGACGTCCAGGTTCTCGTCAACGACTGATCACGACAGGCCACCAGTACGAGCCACCCAGGGACGGTGCGGCCGACGTGCCGCGCACCTAGCCGAGGGCCACGGAGGAGAGCCTTCGGGGGGTATCAGCGGATTCATCGCGCCAGTTGCTGAGCCAGCGGTCGAGCTCGGCGGCAGCCAGGGGTTTGGACATCAAGAAGCCCTGCGCCTGGTCGCAGCCCAGTCGCGTCAGCTCGGCGTAGGCGACCTCGGTCTCGACGCCCTCGGCGACCATCCGCAGGCCGAGGCTGTGAGCCAGGGCGATGGTCGAGGCGACCAGGGCTGCGGCGCGGGCGTCCTCGACCATGGGCATGACGAACGACTGGTCGAGCTTGAGCTCGTCGATGGGCAGGTCACGCAGGTAACTGAGTGAGCTGTAGCCGGTGCCGTAGTCGTCGACGGAGATCTGGACACCGCTGTTGCGGAGCCGGGTCAGGATCGACCGGGCCCGATCGCGGTCGGCCATCAGGAACTCCTCGGTGATCTCCAGCTGCAGGGCGGTCGGCGAGACATCTCGGGCGGCGAGCATCGAGGCGACCTGCCTGGGCAGGTCGGAGTCGACCAGTGAGCTGGCTGAGAGGTTGACCGCGACGGTCAGTGGCCGGCCCTGGGTATGCCAGACCTCGGCCTGGTCCAGGGCCAGAGCGAGCACGACCCGGGTCAACGAGGGCATCAGCCCGAATTCCTCGACCAGGGCCAGGAAGGCGTCAGGGTAGAGCAACCCGCGGGTGGGATGATTCCAGCGGACCAGCGCCTCCACAGCGCGCACGTCGCCGGTGTCCAGCTCGATCTTGGGCTGGTAGTGCATGACGAGCTGTCCGGTGCTCAGTGCGGTTCGCAGCTCCTCCACCGTCTGCAGCCGGGTGCCGTAGTCGGTGTGGTCGGTATCGCTGTAGACGTGATGTCCCTTGCCGGAGGTCTTGGCCTTGTACATGGCGATGTCGGCCTTGCGCAGCAAGGTGCTCAGGTCGGGGCCGTCGTCGGGAAACAAGGAGATGCCGACGCTGACGCTGCTGTGCAGGG
>DASRUA010000030.1:0-23552 GCA_035655615.1 Dermatophilaceae bacterium | reverse complement strand
GACTCGGTACGGTCTACCGGACTCTGGGACTCATGGTGCACTCCGGCCAGGTGGACGTCCTGACGCGCGAGGACGGCGAGACGGTCTATCTGCAATGCTCCCAGCAACACCACCATCACCTCCTGTGCCGGTCATGTGGTCGCTCCATCGAAATCGCCGGCCGGGCAGTCGTTGAATGGGCCGACGATGTTGCCAAACAGCACGGGTACACCCAGATCAGCCATACGCTCGAGGTGTTCGGCCTGTGTCCGGACTGCTCGCCCGCGGAACCGGCCACCGGCTGACGCCCGCCCCTTGCTGGATGGTGTGAAGTCGCCGGCTCCCGGTGTGGCCGGACCGGATTCAGTGGGCTGACTGGCGGCGGTCCAAGCGGCGATGCCGCTGTCCAGGACGCGGACATCCCGGAAGCCGAGGTGGCGCGCATACTGACGGGCGTCACCGTGAGTAGCCCTCCGACTGTCGCTCGTTTGTGGCTCAGCCGTCGGACCACCAACACCGGGCGAGACAGTCGTCAGCGGCGTACGCCCGTGATTGGTGGCTTCACCCGGTCAAACAGATGACTTGCGGCCGCCGAAGATCCGCTCTACGAAGGAGACCTTCGGGGGGCACTGGCAACGCTTGGACTTCGGCACGCCGGCCATCACTTGGCTGACATGCTGGCCGCAGCCAGACCACGTCGCGTTGCCGCACCTGCGGCAGGTTACCTGTCGACACATTTGGGCGTTCCTCCGGGAGCGTTGATCGAAACAAGAAATCCCACTATACCCCCAGGGGTTTACTGGAGCTTCCTTGTTGCCGAGGTCGGCGGATCCGTGCAGCCTCGGAGTTCCAATGGCACATCTATGGCACACAAAAGTGAGAAACGCCCCCCAGCCCGGTCAGCCAGCGTCAACCAATCACGCACGAAACGACGAATTGCCAACCTTCCGAACGGGTTTCGGTCGCTCTTCTAATCCGTAGGTCGTGGGTTCGATCCCGACGGGGCCCACCAGTCTTTTGCTCAGGTCAGCGGCTTTGGATCCGCTTTCATGCCCTGCCGAACCGTTACGGAGCAGAACATGACGAAGCCGGCCGCCGCGCTGGCACACGTGCCGGTCTCCTGAGCAGGGAGCGACTTCGAGGATCAGGCTCGAGTGAAGACCGCCTTGATACTGACGGAGTTGTTCATCCTCGCCATGCCCAGCTGATTCCAGGTCACGTCGTAGTCGCCTCGATCCACGTCGAGCTCTGAAGCCACCGTGATCTCCGAGTCGCCGGCCGCAGAGACGGTCGTCTCGAAGACGATCGGACGAGTCTGGTCGCGCACGGTCAGGGTGCCGTTGGCCTGGATCGCCGTCGGGGATGGGGCAACGGAATCCAGAACGAAGATGAGGTGAGGGAACGTGTCAGTCGCGAGTAGGTCGTCGGACCTCAGGTGCTTGTCCCGCTTGGCATTCTTCGTATCGATCGACCCCGTCCCCACTGCGATGCGGGCCGTCACGGCACCTGCCGCAACTGCGATCTCGCCCTGCAGGTCGGTGAACACCGCGTTGATCCTGACTAGTCCCCCGTCTTCAGCAAGACGGACGACTTGGACGGATCAACCGTCCAGGCCCCGTCCAGAGAGCCCTCCGCCAACTTGGCGAGCAACGCCGTTGAACTCTGCTGAGCAAGTGCTGTCATTAAGTGCCTCCGCGATCGACCGATGAAAGATGCTGGAATTGGTTCTTTGATCTCACCACCGCAAGGGGAGGTCACTGGGTCGAGATGACCAGCTTGCCGAGGGATCCGGCCCCGAAGTCCGCGAATGCGGCGGGTGTCGCGTCCAGGTGGTAGATCTTCTGGACCACCACGCGGGTGGTTCCTTCGGCCTGGTGACGGGCAAGTCGGTCCAGCGTCGCGGGGGCAGGGTTGGCCGCCACAGGCACGACAGTGAGGTTCTCGGCGGGGAGCTGGTCCGGTGAGCCGAGGAGGGTCGAGACGAACCGGCCACCGTCGCGGACCACGGGCAACAGTGAGGCGGCGTCGCCTGCGAGGTGCACGACGACGTCAACCCCGCTGGTGGCGAGCGAGCGCGCATGCGCCACGACGTCCTGGGTATGGTCGACGACATCGCCGGCTCCAAGACCGACCACGAGAGCGCGTTCCTCATCGGTGTGTGCCGTGGCGATCACCCGGGTGCCGGCCTTCGCTGCGAGCTGGACGACTTGGGTGCCGACTCCGCCGGTGGCACCCGCCACCAGAACCACCTGGCCGGGCTGCAGGTGTGCCGCGTCCACTGAGGCGAGGGCAGCGGCGCCGGCAAGGCCGAGGGCGGCCCCTTCGGGGAAGCCCACTGACTCGGGCAGCTTCGCCAGGCCAACTGAGACCGGCACGACGACGTACTCCCCGAACGAACCGTCACCGAGGTAGGGCCTGGACACGACGCCAAAGACACGCTCACCGGGCGAGTAGTCCGTCACACCCTCGCCGACGGCGTCCACGATTCCAGCGAAGTCCTTGCCCAGAACCACGGGGTACCGGTGCTCCATCAGCCCGGTCAGATACCCGGCGGCCACTGCGAGATCGAACCCGTTGAGCGAGGCTGCATGCAGCGCGCAACCGCGACTCCATCGTCTGCGCCGCAGGCCCTGACCGAGCCGTGGGAGGCCTTCTCCTCCTACCTGATGTTCGTCATGGAGCACCAGGTGACCGATCCCGCCTTCGCCGATACCCTCGTGGCCCCCCAGCTCGGATCCCATATCTTCGCGGCCCAGCACCAGCGCGCCTTCGACGCCTCACTGGTGCTCGTCGACCGCGTCCGGGCGGCCGGGGTCGTCCGCCCGGACTTCGACCACGCTGACCTGCACCTGTTGATCCTGGCCAACGCCGGGGTCGCCCGCGCGACCCGGCGAACCGCCCCGCAGGCCTGGCGACGACTCACGGCATACATGCTCGACGCGTTCCGCCACGACACCGGCGAGACCCTTCCCGCGGTCCCCGACGTCTGGGAACGCGCGGTCCGCGGCACCCGGTAGCTGAATCCGTCTGGAATCAAGTTCGCGCCGCAGGGCAGGACAACACCGGCACCGAGGAAAAGACTGGCGCCCACGGGAACGGGACTTGTCCGTTGCAGAACGAAAGGTTCAGCGATCGGATCTTGCGCGATCCAGCTCTGCGATGTCGCCGTAATACATGGCGAATCTGTCGTCGGTTGACTCGCGTGCACATCAACCCGAAATCGACTCGGAGCTGCACGACGTAGCGCACTTCGTGCACGAGGAGTTCGATGACCTGCTCGATCCGCGTGCCGTCGACGAGTGCCTGAGCCAGGTGACCGCCCGGTTCGAGGGCGCCCCGGTCCGTGTCTTCGTCCCTTTACTCGTACGGCGTTACGTCAGCGAGGAGCTGAAGACACGCCTCCGGCAAAACCAATAGGACCTCCCGCAGGGAGCAGGGTGTTGGTTGTCGCGTCTCCTCTTATCCCTGCCGGTCAGTGGGAGGCGCGAGGCGGTCAGTCGGAGGAGCGGGCCGGTCAGTGGGAGGCGCGGATGATTGCGGCCTGGGCGTACGTGTGCACACGGTGGGTGAGGCGGATCTCGATATCGGTGAACCCTGCGGCGCTGAGCGCTGCGGTGAACTCGGCGTCGGTGAGGGCGCCGGCGATGCACCCCGTCCACTCGGCCATGTCCGCCTTGGTCATCTCGTCCATGCCCTCGTCGGCGATGACGTCGGAGAACGCCAGCCGCCCACCCGGGCGCAGCACTCTGGCTGCTTCGGCGAGGACCACGTTCTTGTCCGCGGCAAGGTTGATCACGCAGTTGGAGATCACCACGTCAACACTGGCGTCAGGCAGCGGGATCTCCTCCAGGTAGCCCTTGAGGAACTCCACGTTGTCGAACCCGGACTCGGCAGCGTTGCGCCGGGCAAGCTCCAGCATCTCGTCCGTCATGTCCAACCCGATCGCACGCCCACCCGGGGCGCCCCGGCGGGCGGAGATGAGGACGTCGGCGCCGGCGCCGGAGCCCAGATCCAGGACAACCTCGCCATGGCTCAGGTCCGCGACCGCAGTTGGCACGCCGCAGCCGAGCGAGGCGGCGAGTGCGGCGCCGGGAGCACCTGCGGCGTCGGGGCCGTAGAGCCCGGCACCGAAGACGACGCGACCCTGCGCATCGTTGATGGACACCGGTGTCGGACCGCAACACGACGTCTCGGGCGCGCACGCCTGCCCTTGGCCCCCGACTGCGGGCTGGGTCGCCGCCTCCGCGTACCGCTTGCGGACTGACTCCCGGATGTCATCAGGTGCACTCATGTTCTGTCTTCTCCTCGATAGTGCGAATGGTGGTTAGTGGTTAGCTGCTCGTGCGGGGCTCTGCTCGTGCGGGGCTCTGATCGGGCAGCAGCTCTGCCAGCAAAGCCTTCACCCGGGCCTGGATCTCATCACGGATGGGGCGCACCGCCGCCACGCCCTGGCCCGCTGGGTCGTCAAGATCCCAGTCGAGGTAACGCTTGCCGGGGAAGATCGGGCAGGCGTCACCGCAGCCCATCGTGATTACCACGTCGCAGGCCTGCACTGCGTCTGTGGTCAGAACCTTCGGCGTCTGCCGGGAGATGTCAATGCCCAGCTCGGCCATCGCGGCGACTGCCGAGGGGTTCACCTGGTCGCCGGGCAGGCTCCCCGCTGACCGAACCTCGACCTCCCCGCTGCCGAGGTGGGTGAGGAAGCCCGCGGCCATCTGGGATCGGCCGGCGTTGTGCACACAGACGAACAGGACACTGGGCTTGTCTGCCACGGGGTGAGATTCCTTTCTCAGAGAAGTTAGCTGCTGCTCGGGACTGATCCCCGGCGAGATATCGGGGTGAACCGTTTGCGCAGGGCAAGGCTGACGTAGACCAGGGCGACCAGCACCGGCACCTCGATCAGCGGGCCGACGACCCCCGCGAGCGCCTGCCCGGAGGTCACCCCGAACGTCGCAATCGCCACGGCGATGGCCAGCTCGAAGTTGTTGCCCGCAGCCGTGAACGCCAGGGTCGTCGTCCGCTCGTATCCCAGTCCGAGCCCGGCGCCCAGGGCGTACCCGCCTCCCCACATCACCGCAAAGTAGGCGAGCAGCGGCAGGGCGATCCGCGCCACATCGAGGGGATTGCTGGTGATCGCCTTACCCTGCAGTGCGAACAGCACCACGATCGTGAACAACAGGCCGTACAGGGCGAACGGTGCGACGCGGGGGATGAAGCGCTCCTCATACCAGGTGCGGCCCTTGGCCTTCTCACCCACGCGCCGGGACAAGAACCCCGCAAGCAGGGGTATGCCGAGGAAGATCAGCAGCCTGCGGTCCCCGGTGACCGAGTCAAGCCGGTCGTAGCGGACCTTGGCCAGCACCGGATACATCATGACCAGCAGCCCGATCGCGATCGGCAGGCTGATGCCGTCGACCTGCACCGCCTGAAGTGCCCTCTCCAGGCCCGACACACCCCTGCCCAGCGACAGCCCAGCCAGCATGGCCACGCCGATCCACACGGGCAGGAACCGGTCCAGGGTGGACAGCTTTCCGGCCACGGCTTCGGCGGGGGCGGCGGGTGTGTTCACCGGCACGGTCATACCAGCACCACCGGCGCGGTCATGCCCTTGGCCGGCACGGTCACGGCGAGCTGGGCAGTAGTGACGTCCGTCGAGCCGAGCACCGCGGAGAGCTGGGCCAGCGCAGATGGCACCACCCAGTAGTAGACCCAGGTGCCACGCCGCTCGCACTCGAGCAGCCCGCTCTCCCGAAGAACCCTGAGGTGATGGGAGATCGTCGGCTGGGTCAGGTCGAGGCCGACCGACAGGTCACACACACAGGCCTCTCCGCCGGCATGGCTGGCCACCCGGCTCAACAGCTGCAATCGCACCGGGTCACCCAGAGCCTTGAACATCCGGGCCAGGTCACCGGCCCAGTCCTCGGTCAGCGGCTCGCGAACCAGAGGTATGCAACATGGCTCGGACTGCACGACCGGCCGGTTCGGTTTCGCCTGCTGGGTCTGCTTCGACAGTTGCACCTGTTTCGACATACATCAATATTGACACTTATCGAACCAAGGCGCAACCTGCCCCTTGTCGTCGAACCTAGGTGAAGGCGTCCGCTCTTCCGATCACGAGGATGAAGGCGAGATGTCGGCCGGTGCCACGTTGTAGCGGACATCTCCCGGAGACATGCTGAAGTCCAGATAACTCAGCGGACCCTCGGGCAGGTTCCAGATGGCACTGCCGCGGGTGAAGATGAACCGGTCACCGTCCGGCTGCCAGCCGTCGATGGGCGTGGTCCACTGCGCCCGGACGAGGCCGCCGGGAAGGTCGGCGTACCTGTCGGTGGTGCTGAAGTTGACCGGGCGTCCGTCGTCGCCCAGGAACACTCGTGCGGTGACCGTCTGGCCGGCGTCGACGAGGGTGACGTCGAAAGAGTTGTCGTCAACAGCTGCGAACGAGGTATTTGGCTGCAGGAGCATTGAGGGCGCCATCAGCACCGCGTCGTTCAGGTAGGTGACCAGCTCGCTCAGGTCCGTCTCCGGGCCCTCCGTGTGCGCCACCGTGACCAGGCCGAGAAGCTTGCCGTGCATGATTCCCTTGCCTCCGATATAGGTGTCCCGCCCCACCATCGGCACCACTGAGGCGAAGTCGATGCGCATGTGAAAGATGCGGGCGACCTCCAGCGCGCTGTTGTACTGCCAGACCTCGGCCGGCATCCAGGATCCCTGGCCCCGCAACCGAAAGCGCCCGGTGATGTGCACCTGGAACGACCAGTCACGAGGCCGGTTCACCACGCCCATGGCGTGCAGGTATCGCCGCACCGTCGCCGGAAGCCCGGCGAGTTCGTCCTCGGTCACCACCTCGTCATCGGCACCTCCCGCTGCCACTCCGGCCGCACAGACATCCTCGGAGAGCCGCCGGTACATCTGCTTGCCATGCCAGAACATGCCACTCCCTCAGTCGCCTGTGGCGATCGTTGCACAGTCAGTATGGTGATCCTCATGGACACCATCAAAGAAGCCGCCACGGAGTTCCTCGCCGCGAAAAGAGTTGCGGTGACAGGGGTTTCCAGAGACGCGAAGGGACACGGCAGCAACGTCGTGTACCAGCGGCTGCGGCAGCGGGGCTACGAGGTGTTCGCCGTCAACCCGAATGCCGAGACCGTTGAGGGGGACACTGCTATCCCGACCTGAAGTCGATCCCCGGCAGACATCCTCAGCATGTCCGGAGCAGTGCCGCGGCAGGTGAGCTGACGGTTGCCATCGGGGGACAAGCGTCGCAGTCCGGGGAACCGGCGGCTCACGATGCGTCGACGCTCCCGCCCTCCGGCGTGAGGTACGGCCGCAGCACGACGCGCAGGAGCCTGGTGCCGTGCTCGGCGTCCGTATAGCCGCCGTCCAGCTCACCGAAAGCCAGCCACGTCTCTGCGATAACCCATAAAGCCTGCACGAGGTCGGCCACGGTCCCATCGTCCAACGGGCGGATCAGTCCCCTTGCGCGCCAGGCACCGGCCAGTGCCGTGAACTCAGCGATTCGGCGCTCACGGACCATCCCGTACTCGGCTGCGAGCGCCGGGTCGGCATGCAGCAAAGCGAGCAGGTCACGGGCCAGGAAGGCGTACCGGCGTGAGAGTGCGGCTCCGCCGGCAAGACGGGCCAAGACGTCATCGGGCGTCAGGTCCAGATGCTCACCCTGGGCACGATCGTCATTGTGGCCGGCACTCCAGAGCTGCTCGTACGCCGCAACGTACTGTCCGTACAGCTCGCGGACGATCTCGTTCTTGTCACTGAACCAGTAGTAGAGATTGCCCGGACTGATGCCTGCGCGAGCGGCAACATGGTTGGTGGTCACCGAGGCACTACCGCGTTCGTTGAACAACTCGAGGGCAGCGTTCAGAACGCGATCACGCGTCCGCCGCGCTCCCTCAGTGGTCGGCATCCGGGACATTGTTAGAGCATACGCTCTAACAACGGTCAAGGCCAGAAGTCGACTCGTTTTTAGAGTTCATGCACTAATTAGAGCATGAACTCTAACCAGGTTCCAACTCTGCCGGTAGAACTTCCGCTGACGGGCAGGTGAGATATCAGACAGCCGGCGCTTTGACTCGGGGGTGACTCCGACCTGCTCGCCGGGGACTACATTCGGGGCATGTCCAGTTCCACAGCGTCTGCCGCCCACCAAGATCGACCCGAGATCAACCCGGACCTTCAGGACGTCGTTCACACGGTCCACCACGAGTTCGACGAAAAGCTGGACCCGCAGGCAGTGGACGAGTGTCTGGGCCGGGTGGCCGCCCAGTTCGACGAGGCCACTGTCCGCTCCTTCGTCCCCCTGCTGGTGCGGCGCTATGTCAACGATGAGCTCCACGAACGCCTCGCGCACGCGTAGACCCTTCTGGACCAAGGCCAGGACCTTCGCATCCGGGTCAGCGTGGACACACCTCGGCCCACAGCTGTTCGTAGCATTGCGCCGCCCGGCTGGTCGGCGCGAAGGCAGGCACGGGTGCCCGGCGCACGGCCATCTGCTCAATGATCGAGAGCGCCGGGATCACCGTGTCGGCGACCCGGGTGCGATCCCGAGGGATCGCGTCGATCACGTCCCGATGCAGGCGCTTGCGGCGGTCGGCCATGGAGAAGAAGGCGACCACTTCCGGCCGGCTGCCCTGCGAGTCGGCCACGAAACGGGTCAGCTGGTCAAGGGTGCGCAGGGACAGAGTGGCCGGGATCAGCGGCACCAGGAGCGTGTCGGAGGCGTGCAGGACATTCTCGGACACCAGCGAGATGCTGGGCGGGCAGTCCAGGAAGACCATGTCGTAGTCGGCCGCGACGCTGTCCAGCAGCTGGCCGAGCCGCCGGGTCCGCTTCTTCGTGTCATCGAGCTCGAGGTCCATGTTGCGGTAGCTGAAGTCGGCGGGCAGCAGGTCCAGGTTCTCGAAGTCGGTTGCCTTCAGCGCCTCCTCGATCGGACGCTTGCGGGTCACCAGGGCATGACTGCCGCCCTTGACCCGCGGCCGCACCCGGAACATGTACGTGGCGGCAGCCTGCGGGTCGAGGTCCCACAGCAGGGTGCGCCGGCCCTCACGTGCTGCCAGATAGGCAAGGTTCACCGCCGTCGACGTCTTCCCGACGCCACCCTTGATGTTGTATGTCGCGAGAACCCTCACCGCACGCCTCCCAGCCGGTGCATCAGCTGCAGGCTGGACGGCCGTTCGAAACGCCCGAACGCAGCGTCGAACTCCCTGCGGGCCCGGTCCTGCTCGACGTCGAGGTGACCGATCAGCTCACCCATGGCCAGCACCGCCCCCGCTGTCGTCCCCTCAGCCATCATCTCCTCGGCGAACCCGCGCATCGCCCGGCGCTGCACCTCCGTGTCCTGGAAACGGCCTAGAACGTCCTGCAGACTCTTGAGGTCGGCGACCGCCCGTTTTCGTGCAGCATGGTCTATCAACGGGGCAAACACCTCCAGTGCGTAGCGCAGCTCCTTGCACCGCTTCCGCAGCCAGTGCAGATCCTGGGCCGGCGAGTCGGCCCCGATGCCGGCACCGCCGCGCACGACCCGCCGGTACACCCGGGAGATGCTGCGGTCGGCCAGCTGACCGGCCGACAAAGGTTCCAGGTCCGTTTCCTCCGGCGTGTCCATGAGCGTGGCCAGCTCCCCACCCCACTCCGTGAGCATCCGCCGGAAGGTGACGGACCTCAACGAGCGCACCAGGGCACGGCGTGCCACCGCCCGCCGGCGTCGCAGATAGGCCGCAAGAAGGTCCAGGTCTGCGGGGTCCGCCGTCACCAGCCAGAGGCGCATCGCGGGCAGGTCCAGCTGGTAGACGTCCAGGTCCCGAACCGGGGTCGTCAGATCACCCAGCGACCTGAAGGCAGGCTCCCAGTGGCTGCGCATCACCTCGGGCAGGACCGGTCGCCCCAGCTTGAGCGTCGCCCGGGTCCGTCGCACCGAGACCCGGAAGTCGTGCAAGAACTCGGTGTCCACGTCAGCGAGCAGACCGGGCAGGTTCTCGCGCATCGTCACGAGAAATTCGCTCAGCGCCGCACTCAGAAGCTCTCTTGCCGGTATCCCGCGGTCCGTGACGGACGCTTTCTGCGCGGAGCCGGGTTCTCCGTCCTCACCATGCCCAACAGCATGCAGACCGAGACCGACGAGCAGACGATCCGCTCGTCGTGCCTGTTCTTCGTAGCCGCGCAACCTGCGCACCGTGAGCTGGGCCGGCGACGCGGCCACTGCCGTGTGGGAAGCCGGTTCGTCCAGCTCGACCCGTGCCACGATCTTCCGGTCCTCGTTGCGCAGGTCCAGCCGCCGCAGGCGCCGCCGCTCGTCGGAGACCACCATCAACGCCCGGATGCCGATCACCGGAGCGATCGCGTCCCGGACCGGTCCGGACGGCAGGACATCGACAAGCGCGGGCCACCGCAGGTTCTTCACCGACACTGCCACCGTCGACGACCCGTCCGGTCGACTGAGCACGAGCCGCTCCCCCGTATCTCGCACGGCCGTTTCTCGCACTTCAACGGTCTGGTGCTCCAACGCGAGACCGGCCGCACCCAGCAGCCGGTCGAAGGTGTCGAGTCGCACCCGGCGGACAATCTGTTTCGAGCCGGTGGCCACGGCGAACTGGGCGGACAGCGCTGTGATGATCGGCTCGAGCTCAAGAGGACCCTCGTCGGCCGCCTGCAGCACTCGGGTCGTCCTCATCATGGTGGCGACACTAGCCTCCGCGACTCCAGAATGTCCCCTGAAATATGGCTCGAAATTACGGCGTTAGCGACAGGCCTGTGGTGGATCATCCAACTCACAGACGGCTGAGGCCGGAAGAACTGTCCAGTCTGTGGTCAGGGGACGCAGAAATGACTGCCATGCTGTACGTATGGACAAAATCCTGAGCGACCTCGACATCGGCCACG
Source organism: Dermatophilaceae bacterium (assembly GCA_035655615.1). GTDB lineage: Bacteria > Actinomycetota > Actinomycetes > Actinomycetales > Dermatophilaceae > UBA4719. The sequence goes on along the minus strand of DASRUA010000030.1, from coordinate 12,674 downwards.
CCGCCCACCTCCTGCCGATCGAGGAGGTCGCCGCCTCGGCCGGCATCGCAGCAGAACACCTGGAGCAGTACGGCGCATACATCGCCAAGGTCGCTCCGAGCGCAACGGCCGCCCTGGCCGATCAGCCGCCCGCGAAATACATCGTCATCACTGCGGTGACGCCCACGCCGCTGGGTGAGGGCAAGACGACCACGTCGATCGGGCTCGCCCAGGGCCTTTCGGCGCTCGGGTATCGGTCGATGCTCTCGCTGCGGCAGCCATCGCTCGGGCCGACGTTCGGCATCAAGGGCGGCGCGGCCGGAGCCGGCTACAGCCAGGTCGTGCCGATGGAAGCCGTGAACCTGCACCTGACCGGCGACTTCCACGCGGTCACCTCGGCGCACAACCTGCTCGCGGCCATGGTCGACAACCACCTGCACCACGGCAACGACCTCGACATCGACCCGCGGACGATCGCCTGGCGTCGGGTGCTGGACGTCAACGACCGCGCTCTGCGCAACATCGTCGTGGGCCTCGGCGAGCGGATGGACGGCGTGCCCCGGCAGGCCGGGTTCGACATCACCGCCGCGAGCGAGGTGATGGTGATCCTGTCGCTGTCGACCTCGCTGCAGGACCTTCGGCTACGTCTGGGCCGCATCGTCGTCGGTTACACGTACGCCGGCCGGCCGGTCACCGCAGAGGACCTCAAGGCTGCTGGAGCCATGGCCGTCATGATGCGGGACGCGGTGAAGCCCAACCTGTTGCAGACGTTGGAGCACACGCCGGCCCTGATCCATGCCGGCCCCTTCGGCAACATCGCCACCGGCAACTCCTCGGTCGTCGCCGACCTGCTCGGCATCCGCACGTCGGACTACCTCCTGACTGAGGCCGGCTTCGGTTCCGACATGGGCGCCGAGCGCTTCTTCAACGTGAAGTGCCGGGCGTCAGGGCTGAAGCCGGACGCGGCAGTACTAGTCGTCACGGTGCGTGCGCTGAAGACGCACTCCGGCCGGTATCAGGTCGTCGCCGGCCGCGCGCTCCCCCCGGAGATGCTCGAGGAGAACCCCGAGGACGTCCGGCTCGGCGCTGCGAACCTGCAGCGCCACATCGACATCGTGAAGCACTTTGGCGTGTCACCGGTGGTGGCCATCAACGCCTTCCCCACCGACCATGATTCGGAGCTCGAGGTCATCCGGCAGATCGCGGCCGAGGCCGGCGTCCGGGTGGCCGTCACCCGGCATGTCGCCGAGGGCGGGAAGGGCGCCGTGGAGCTGGCGAAGCTCGTCATCGAGGCAGCGGACGAGCCGAACTCGTTCCACTACCTCTACAACCTCGACCTGCCGCTCGTCGACAAGATCGAGAAGATCGCCGTGGAGATATACGGCGCCGATGGCATTGACCTGTCGTCGTCTGTGGCCAAGCAGCTGAAACGGTTCGAGGTGCTGGGCTACGGGGAGTACCCGGTCGTCATCGCCAAGACACATCTGTCCCTGTCGTCGGACCCGACCCTGCGGGGCGCCCCGACCGGCTGGCGGATGCCGGTGCGAGAGGTCCGGGCCGCTGTCGGCGCCGGCTACGTCTACGCGATCTGCGGAGAGATGCGGACGATGCCCGGTTTGCCGAAGCACCCGGACGCCGAGAGGATCGACATCGACGAGGACGGCGAAGTCGTCGGCCTGTCCTGAGTCGTCGTGCGCAACGCTTCATCTGTTCCCGAACTCGGTCGGCGCAGTAGCCTTCGCAGGGGTCGAGAATCTGCGTAGACTGTTGCGTCATTCCACAGCTTTGGTAAAGGGCTTCACCGAAACAGGTAACGAAAGGGTCTCCAGTGGGGCAGGATGGCGCCATGGTCTATCTGAAGCCGCCGGCAAGGATAACCAAGATATTCAACAAGCTGGCGATGCACGGCACCGTAGGGGACGTCCACACCCTCGAGGTTGCCCGTCGCAATGCCGTTGACCCGCAACGGGTTCCGGTGATTCCGCTGGAGCTTGAAGGCTCGCTCTTCGTCGTGTCGACCGGCGGTGAGGCCGACTGGGTGAAGAACGTCCGCGCGGCCGGGAGGGTCCGGCTGGGCCAGAAGGGCCAGTTCGAGACGTATGCGACCACGGAGGTGCCTGCCGACGGGCGCGCCGACATCCTCAAGGCGTACCGCAAGAAGGTTGGCCGCGAGGTGAACGGCTACCGCAAGAGGCTCCCCGGCGCCACCGACCATCCCACGTTCAAATTGACCCCGGGCTTGCCACAAACCTAGGCACGGTGCAGCTGGCCTGCCACAAACCGCTGCACGGTGCAGCTGGCCTGCCACAAACCGAGGCACGGTGCTTCAGTTTGCCCACAAACCTAGGCACGGTGCAGCTGGCTTGCCCACAAACCAAGGGGACGCGCCCGGGACGTTCACCCTGACCGCGTCCCGCGTTCTGCCTAGCCTCGCAGAGCGAGTTGCGTCAGGGACCAAAGTCCCTTCTCATCGTCGGGAACCAGGATTCGTATGAGGGTGTGTATGGCGGTTCCCTGTGCATAGGAGGTAGCCATGATCAGCGTGAAACAAGCCGCATCACAGTTCCTGGCCACCAAGCGCATCGCCGTGACGGGCGTATCCCGAAAGCCGGAAGGACACGGTGCAAACGTCGTGTACCAAAGGTTGCGGGATCGGGGCTACACGGTGTTCGCGATCAACCCGAACGCGGACCAGGTCGAAGGTGACCCGAGTTACCACGACCTGAAGTCGGTCCCCGGGGGTGTCGAGGCGGTGGTGATCGGTACCAGGCCGGAGATCGCCGCGGACACCATGCGGGAGTGCGTCGAGCTCGGCGTCTACCAGGTGTGGATGCACCGCCTGTACGGCACCGGCAGTGTCTCCGACGCCGCGACGCAGTACGGCCGCGAGAACGGGATCACGGTGATCGACGGTGGCTGCCCGCTGATGTTCGACCCCACCGCCGACGCCGGACACAAGGTGCTGCGGCTGTTTTCCGAGGCAACCGGCAAGGTCCCCAGGAAGGTGTGAAACCGCACATGACCGAGGTGAAAGGTCGAACCCAGATCTCTGTTCGACGGCTGTACCGGGTCAAGCGGTGGATGTATCGACGCGGTGGTCCGGGTGGCCTGGCCAGGGTGATGAACCGGATCTCGGCGATCCAGTTCTCGGCCGGAATCCTGTCGCCGGAGCGTGCGGCGACGCTGGAGGTACCTGGGCGGCGCAGCGGTCGCACTATCTCGTTCCCGGTGGTCGTCGCCGACTATGAGGGCGAGCGCTACCTGGTGTCGATGCTCGGCGAGGACGCGAACTGGGTGCAAACGCCCGCGCGGCCGGAGGACGTGCGGTGCTGCGACGTCGACACCCCGAGGCTGTGCGCCTCGATGAGGTCGACGCCGGCGCTCGTGCGCCGATCCTGCGTCGCTACCTGGCCGTCGCGCCGGGAGCCAGACCCCACATACCCGTGGACCGTCGCGCCCCTTTGCGGGACTTCGAGCGGATCGCCGCACAGTTCGCTGTCTTCCGGGTCACCACACTCAAGGCCTGATCGAACACCGCGGCAACATCGCGGGTGGCCCGCCTGGAGCACCAGCGCAGCCCCAGCGGCCCGCGAGCCCCAGCGACCCGCGAGCCCCAGCGACCCGCGCAGCCCAGCAGACATGCGGAGTGGGGTCGCCCTCGAGGAACTGTCAGTCAGTGGGGAGACACGCCACTACCGTGTCCTGGCCAGTGCTCGGGTCTGCGCGACGAGCAGCCCGACGAACGCCGGGCTCACCCCCAAGGGGTCCGCCACCGGCACGTCCGGACAGGCGGCGACCACCGAGTCGGTGAGCCTCCCCGGCGCCACGAACAGGGAGGCGACCGCCGGTCTCTGAATCCCCTTGTGGGCCAGGGCTTCCAGCGCCTGGGTCGGCGTAGGGGCGCCTGCGGACGCGAAGGCGGGTTCTACCGGTACGCCGTGTAAGCGCTCAAGGTCCCGGGCGAGGCTCTCGATGCACAGACGTGCCTGCTGGGAGCTCGACCCTGCCGATGCCAGGACCAGCCCGTCGACGTGCCCGTCCGACCCGGCCTGGACCAGGCGGTCGGCCAGTGCCACAAGCAACAGCCCGCGCTGACGACGCCCTCCGGCCAGCAGCGGCGGTGCCACGCTGACGTCCATCCGCCCGGTGACGCCGCTGGCCGCGACAGCCAGGGGAACGTCATGGTTCAGGTGGTAGCCCGGGGTGAACAACAACGGCACGACGCGCACCGAGGTGAACCCATCGGCCGCCAGCTGTCGCAACGCGACCGTCGCGGTGGGCGCGGCAAAGTCCAGGTGGGCGGCACACACCTTCGTACCGGTGCCCGCTGCGACAGCCCGGACCAGCTCGCCGACAACGTAGGCGGCTCGCGGGTCTCGGCTTCCGTGGCTGAGCAGGAGGACTGCAGTGGACTCGGTGGCCATGGCGCGCCTAACTAACTAACTCGAAAATGGAGCCCGGAACGGGCGGCCTGGAAGGGCATCAAGGACTAGATGTCCCATTCGTCGGCGTGCTCGCCTTCGCCGGCCAGCGGGTCTCCGACCATTCCGGCGGCAAGGGTCTGCCCGCTCTGTGCGTCGATGAGCAGGAACGCGCCGGTGCGACGGTGCCGGGCATACGGCTCGGCTGCGATCGGCTCTGCGGTGCGTATCCGCAGACGCCCGATGTCGTTGAGCCCCAGGTCGTGGGCCGAAATGATCCGCACGGCATCGAGATCCAGGACCCCGTCGACAGCGCTGACGATGGCCCGGGTGGTGCGGGTGGTGTGCTTGAGCAGCACCCGGCTGTGCTTGCTCAGCGGCTCGGCCGAGAGCCAGCAGACTGTCGCCATCAGGTCCCGCGTCGGTTCAGGAGCCGAGGTGGCAGCTGCGATGAGGTCCCCACGCGCCACGTCGATGTCATCGGTCAGGCGCAGCGCCACCGAGCGTGGGGCGAACGCCTCGGCCAGCGTGCCGTCAGCGGTGTCGATGCCGGCGATGGTGGTCCGGCGTCCGCCGGGCAGGACCACCACTTGGTCGCCCACCCGCACGACTCCGGAGGCGATCTGGCCGGCATACCCGCGGTATTCACGGTGAGCCGCGTCGCGCGCGGCTTCCTGCGGTCGCAGGGTGAGCTGGACCGGAAAGCGAAACTCCTCGTGGCTCGGGTCATCGGCAACCGGCAGCGCTTCGAGGATCTCGAGCAGGCTTGGGCCCGTGTACCAGTCAGTGCGCGACGAGCGGTCGACGACGTTGTCACCCTCAAGGGCTGACACCGGGAGGCTGATCAGGTCGGGAAGTCCGAGGTCGATCGCCACCTCCGCCAGGTCCGCCGCGACCCGCGTGTAGACGTCTTCGTCGAAGCCGACCAGGTCGATCTTGTTGACGGCCACGATGACGTGCGGGACTCGGAGCAGGGCCGCCACCGCCAGGTGCCGCCGGGTCTGCTCCAGAACGCCCTTGCGTGCGTCCACGAGCAGCACCACGGCATCTGCGGTCGAGGCTCCGGTGACGGTGTTGCGCGTGTACTGAACGTGTCCCGGGCAGTCCGCCAGGATGAACGACCTGTCAGCCGTGGCGAAGTAGCGGTAGGCCACGTCGATGGTGATGCCCTGCTCGCGTTCGGCGCGCAGACCGTCGGTCAGCAGGGCGAGGTCGGCGTGGGCCAGACCGCGGTCGCGGGAGACCCGCTCGACCGCATCGAGCTGATCCGCCAGGACCGACTTGGAGTCGTGCAGCAGGCGCCCGACGAGCGTGGACTTGCCGTCATCGACCGAGCCGGCCGTCGCAAGACGCAGAAGCGTGGGATGCAGGTGTTTGCTCGTCGCAGTCTCGCTCGTCGCGGCGTGGTTGCGGGTCGTAGTGGTCGGCACTAGAAGTACCCCTCCTTCTTGCGGTCTTCCATCGCGGCTTCGGAGATCCGGTCGTCGGCCCGGGTCGCGCCCCGTTCGGTCAGCCGGGTGGCGGCCACCTCGATGACGACGTCCTGGACCGTCACCGCGTCGGACTCGACGGCGCCCGTGCAGGACATGTCACCGACGGTGCGATAGCGAACCTGTTTGGTGACAACGGTTTCGGACTCCCGCGGCGCAGACACGGGGCCGACTGCGAGCAGCATCCCGTCGCGCTCGAAGACCTCACGCTGGTGGGCGTAGTAGAGCTCGGGCAGGTCGATGTCCTCCCGGGCGATATAGCGCCAGACGTCGAGCTCGGTCCAGTTGGACAGCGGGAACACCCGGACGTGCTCCCCCGGTCGGTGCCTTCCGTTGTAGAGGTTCCACAGCTCGGGACGCTGGTTGCGCGGATCCCAGGCACCGAACTCGTCGCGCAGGCTGAAGATCCGCTCCTTTGCGCGGGCCTTCTCCTCGTCGCGCCGTCCACCGCCAAAGACCGCATCGAACCTGTGGTCCGCGATGGCGTCGAGCAACGGCTGGGTCTGCAGCGGGTTGCGGGTGCCGTCCCTGCGTTCGGCCAGGCGACCATCGTCGATGTAGTCCTGCACGGTGGCAACCTCGAGGCGCACACCCTTCTCGGCGACGGCACGGTCGCGATAGGCGAGCACCTCGGGGAAGTTGTGACCGGTGTCTATATGCAGCAGCGGGAACGGGACCGGCCCCGGCCAGAAGGCCTTCGCCGCGAGGTGCAGCATGACCACGGAGTCCTTGCCGCCGGAGAAAAGCAGCACTGGCCTTTCGAACTCCGCGACAACCTCTCGAAAGATGTGAATCGACTCGGACTCGAGGGTGTCCAGGTGGTCCAGGGTCAGGCGACTGTCCGCCAGCTCTACGATCCCGACCGGCTCAGGGTTTGCGTTCCCGACCGTCCCGGGGCTTGTGTTCCCAACTGTCTCGGGGTTGGGGTTCCTGACCGTCTCGGTGGCGGCGCTCATTGATGTATCCCGCATTCGGTCTTGTCGTTGCCGGACCAGCGTCCGGCCCGGGGGTCTTCGCCAGGGGCGACCTTGCGCGTGCAGGGCGCGCATCCGATCGACGGATAGCCCTGTGCGACCAGCGGGTTGCGCGGCAGGGCATGCGCGACCTGATAGGCCTCGACATCCTCGTCGGACCAGGCCGCCAGCGGGTTGATCTTGACGAGATCGTGCTTGTCGTCCCAGGAGACGATCGGCGTGCCGGCCCGGGTCGGTGCCTCGATCCGGCGCACGCCCGTGACCCAGGCGGCCCGGCCGTCCAGGGACCGGGCGAGCGGGTCAACCTTGCGCAGGAAGCAGCAGAGGTTCGGATCGCGGTCGTGCAGCTTCTCGCCGTACTCGGCGTCCTGCTCGGGCACGCTCTGGCGGGGCAGCGCTTCGATCACGGCGATTGCCAGATCCCGGATAGCCACATCGAGGGTCTGCATCGTCTCGTCAAAGTGATACCCCGTCTGCAGGAAGAGGACCTCGACATCAGGGATCACCTGAGCGAAGAGATGCGGCAGTATCACGTCCTGCATCGAGGCAGCGACGATGACGTCCCTGCCAAACGTGCAGGCCGTCCAGGCGGCTATCTGCTCAGCGGGCATTCCCTCCAGCGTCGCCGAGACGACGGCCAGGGCCCGATCACGTTCTGCCACAGGCAGATCGCGAAGGTTCGAGACGTCAAGCGTGACCTCAGAAGTGGCCTCAGACGTGACGTTGGACGTGTCGTTGACGGGAGCGGTCGTCATACCAGCAGCTCCTCGTTGGCACGAAGGGCCCACGTCGCGAAACGCTCGCCCGGCTCACGGTCGCCCGCAAAGTTGCGGACCACCCGCTCCACGTACGCAGGCAGCTCCTCCGCGGTGGTCTTCAGGCCACGAACCTTGCGGCCGAAGCCGGCCTCCAGACCCAGCGTCCCGCCAAGGTGGACCTGGAAGCCGCCGACCTGGTTGCCGGCGTCGTCGGTGACCAGCTGGCCTTTGAGCCCGATGTCGGCGACCTGGATGCGAGCACACGAGTTGGGGCAGCCGTTGATATTGAGCGTGACCGGGACGTCGATCTCCTTGATGATGTCCGCGAGCCGATCCTCGAGGGTGGCCACGGTCTTGGCCGCCAGACCCTTGGTCTCGACGATCGCGAGCTTGCAGTACTCGATGCCGGTGCACGCCATGGTGTTGCGGCGGAAGAGCGACGGGCGGGCTTCGAGGCCGATACCGTGCAACGCCTCGACCAGCGGCTCCACCTGTGGCGCCTCGATGTCCAGCACCAGGAGCTTCTGGTGCGGCGTGAGCCGGACCCGTGAAGAACCGTGCGACTCCACAAGATCAGCCAGGGCGAGCAGCGTGCTGCCCGACACGCGGCCGACCATCGGGGCTGCCCCGATGTAGAACCTGCCGTCCTTCTGCTCATGGACCCCGATGTGGTCGCCCCGCTCGGCCGAGGGCGCCGGAGCCGGACCGTCCGGGAGCGTGCGGTGCAGGTACTCCTGCTCCAGGATCTGCCTGAACTTCTCGACGCCCCAGTCGGCCAGCAGGAACTTCATCCTGGCCTTGGACCGCAGCCGCCGGTACCCATAGTCGCGAAAGAGCGAGATCACCCCGGCCCAGACGTCGGGCACGTCGCGCTCGGCGACGAAAGCCCCGAGGCGCTCTGCCAGACGAGGGTTCGTGGACAGCCCGCCGCCGACCCACAGGTCGAAACCCGGGCCCAGCTCGGGGTGCTCGACCCCGACGAACGAGATGTCGTTGATCTCGTGCACGACGTCATTGGTGAGCATGCCGCTCAGTGCTGTCTTGAACTTGCGGGGGAGGTTGGAGAAGTCGGGGTTGCCGATGAAGCGGCGCTTGATCTCTTCGATCGCCCAGGTCGGGTCGATCAGCTCATCCTTGGAGATACCGGCGACCGGGGAGCCCAGGACGACGCGAGGGCAGTCCCCGCAGGCCTCTGTGGTCCACAGCCCGACAGCCTCCAGCCGTGACCAGATCTGCGGCGCATCCTCGATGCGCACCCAGTGCAGCTGGATGTTCTGCCGGTCGGTGATGTCAGCACTGTCGCGGGCGAGGTCCCGGGAGATCTCGCCTATGACACGCAGCTGCTCGGTGGACAGTGCGCCACCGTCGATGCGGACCCGGAGCATGAAGTGCTTGTCCTGGAGCTCGTGCGGCTCGAGGTTGGCGGTCCTGCCGCCGTCGATTCCCTGCTTGCGCTGGGTGTATAGGCCCCACCAGCGCAGACGACCCTGCAGGTCCTCCTCCGGGATCGAGTCGAAGCCCTCTTTGGAGTAGATCTGCTCGACGCGTGCCCGCACGTTGAGCGCATCGTCCTCGAGCTTGAACCTCTCGTTGGGGTTCAGCGGCTCGAGCTCACCGAGGGCCCACTGACCCTGGCCGCCCGTGTGAGAGGTTGTCCGCTCCGTGTTGACAGTCATAACGCAGAGTTTGGCATATCCAAACACTTGCTAATGATTCGTGTCAGGATCCGGACTCACCTTCTTGTGCCCGCGAGAGCCCAGTGGACCACAATGAGGCCATGACCCAGGCAAGGAACCCGGCCAGCACCCAGGCGAGGACCCGTCACAACCCCATTCTCATCAGCGGCTGTTCGTCAGGGATCGGCGCCGCCACCGCCGCAGCACTCGTCCGGGCCGGACACACCGTCTATGCAACGGCGCGACAGGTCGAGACGCTTGCCGACCTCGAGGCGCTCGGCGCTCACCCGCTGGCGCTGGACGTGACCTCCGAGGACTCAATGCTCGCCGCCGTGAAGACGGTCGAGGCAGAGCATGGACAGGTCGGCACCCTGATCAACAACGCCGGGTTTGCCGAGTACGGGCCGATCGAGGAGTCCGACCTCGATCGGGTGAGAGCCATGTTCGACACCAACGTGTTCGGCCTCGCGCGGCTCACGCAGCTGGTCCTGCCCGCCATGCGCCGGGCGCGATCCGGGCGCATCGTCAACATCGGGTCGATGGGCGGACGGATCACCTTTCCGATCGGCGGCTACTACCACGCCACCAAATACGCCGTGGAAGCCATCAGCGACGCCCTGCGGGTCGAGGTCAAGCCCTTCGGCATCGACGTCATCCTGGTGGAGCCAGGACTGATCCGCACCAACTTCGAGAGCCGCATGAACGAGGGCCTCGAGGTCGGGGCGGCCCGGCCCGACACAGACACGGCGTACGGGGGCCTGCTGGCGACGAACGAGAAGAACACGACCAGCAGCTACGCAAACGACTTCCTGGCGACCGGCCCGGAGACGGTCGCCGCAGTGGTGGTCAAGGCGGTCCAGTCCTCGCGACCGCGCTCGCGCTACGTGGTCACCCCGGCGGCGAAGGCAATGATCAACCTGCGGAGATTTGGCGGAGACCGGGTGTGGGACGCGACGATGCGCAACCGGTTCGGTCTCTGACCCGTGCGCCCTTCACTCGGACCGTATGACGCGCTGCGCCGGATCGCCTACCTGCTGGAGCGTTCGCGCGCAGGCACCTACCGCATCAAGGCCTTCCGCGGGGCGGCAACTACGCTGCTCGCGACCGACCCCGGCGAGCTGCGGTCGCGCGCTGCCGCGGGAACGCTCACCGAACTGCCCGGCATCGGTGCCGCGACCGAGGCTGTCATCCGGGAGGCGCTGGAAGGCGAGATCCCGGCATACCTGACGTCCTTGGAGGACAAGGCGAATGAGCCGCTGGTGGCCGGCGGGCTCGAGGTGCGGGCGGCGCTGCGCGGCGATCTGCACTCTCACTCGGACTGGTCCGACGGCGGCTCGTCCATCCAGGAGATGGTCGTGACGGCAATGGACCTTGGGCATGAGTACCTGGTGCTGACCGATCATTCGCCACGCCTGAAGATCGCGAACGGCCTTTCTTCAGAACGTCTTTCGAAGCAGCTGCTGGTCGTCGATGAGGTCAACTCAGCCGTCGGGGAGTTCCGCCTCCGCAATGGCAGTGAGTTCCGCCTCCTCAAAGGCATCGAGGTCGACATCCTCGACGACGGCTCGTTGGACCAGAGCGCGCAGATGCTCACGCAGCTGGACCTGCGGGTGGCCTCGGTCCACTCCAAGCTGGCGATGCCGGCGGCGGCGATGACCCGCCGGATGATCGGCGCCGTCCAGGACCCGCACACGAACGTTCTTGGCCACTGCACCGGGCGACTGGTCGAGGGCGAACGGGGCACCCGGGCCCGAAGCTCCTTCGATGCCGCCGCGGTATTCGAGGCCTGTGCCGCCTATGAGGTCGCCGTCGAGATCAATGCGCGTCCCGAGCGCGCGGACCCGCCCGATGACCTGATGATCCTGGCTCTCGAGGCCGGGTGCCTGTTCTCGATCGACAGTGACGCCCACGCGCCCGGCCAGCTGGACTTCCTGATCTACGGATGCGCCCGGGCGGAGCGGATAGGCGTGCCCGTGCAACGGATCGTGAACACCTGGCAGATTGACCGGCTGCTCGCGTGGGCCAACCCGGCGCGAAGCGGCAGCCGCTTTGGAGATTGAGCGCCCTCTCCCATATGCTTCCCTAGTCCTCGACGGATCCGAGCTGCTGCTCGCTAGCGGCGAGGGGTCCGGGTGAGCATTTCCGGGTCCCCATCGTCTAGCGGCCCAGGACCCCGCCCTTTCACGGCGGTAGCACGGGTTCGAATCCCGTTGGGGATACGCAGTAATCCCAATGGGATAGCAGCAAAAAGGCCTTACCCAAGGCCCCGTAGCGCAGTTGGTTAGCGCGCCGCCCTGTCACGGCGGAGGTCGCCGGTTCGAGTCCGGTCGGGGTCGCTGATTCTTGCCTGTCGCGCCCAGCTTCATGCAAGGCCAGGTAGCTCAGTTGGTACGAGCGTCCGACTGAAAATCGGAAGGTCGGCGGTTCGACCCCGCCCCTGGCCACCACCATAACCGCAGGTCAGGAGGCTTCTGACCTGCGGTTTTGTCGTTTTCAAGGCTGTGACAGCGGGCGGTCAGTAGCCGCGATTGACCGGCAGATACCCCGATTCGCCGTGAGATGTTGCACGAGATGTTGCACGGAACTTCGATCCGAAAGCTTTGCCGATGTGAGACCCAAGGTCCGCCGACATTCGGCAGGGCCGGCGTCCCACTCATCAGAACGACCCTCGATCACGGACGACGGCACGCCCGACCGCGACGTCTCCCAACAGCGGCACTCCCGAAGGCCCTGCCGAGGTGGCGTAGACGCGACCGGCCACGGCCGGGCTCCGCCCCGGAACGCCCAATCCTTGGTCCGCAGTCCGTCTGGCCCGCATCCGCCTTGTCCCGGAGTCGGCCAGAACGGGTCTTGACCTGCGGTTTCCTACCTGACCGTCGTGCCGGCCTGGACGCCTGACACCGCTGCGTCCGTGCAGTTCCGGTGCGTTTCCTGAAGCGCTCCCCGTCGAGGGCAGCGGTCCAGTCAGCCTTGCCCACCCTCAGCGCCAGTTCGAAAGGCCATCGCCGTGACCCGACAAGCCCCACCGACGCACACCACGCCCCCCTCCGCCGGCACCCTGGTCGTCGAGGAACCCCGGTTCGCGATCGTCCCCGAATGGGTGATCGACGCAGCCGTCTCCGACGGAGCGTTCCGCCTGTACTCCCTGCTGCTTCGCTACGGGAACGGCTCCGGCTCCCGGATGCCGTCCCGGCAAACCCTGGCCCGGCGCCTTCGCCGCTCGGTCGATGCCGTTGACCGGGCGATGCGCCAGCTCACCGAAGCCGGCATCGTCCGCGTCGAGCACCGCCGCAACGGTGAGCAGTTCCTGTCCAACCGGTACCACGTGCGCACCACCGCCCCGGCCGAGCTGGCGGCCGCCGATGGGGGTAGCCGC
>DASRUA010000029.1:0-9970 GCA_035655615.1 Dermatophilaceae bacterium | reverse complement strand
CAGCGCAGCCAGTCCAGATAGTCCAGGCACTTCCAGTCCTCGTTGAACCAGGCACGCAGCTCTGCGTAGGAGTTCGGGTAGTCCTGACCAGCGAGCAGCGCCACGGCCGGATCTTACGGCAGCGAGATGGAGACCCCACTTCTTGGGTAACGCTTGTGGGGTCTGCCGAGAATGCGGCGGGACATCGTGATTGGTCCGCGGACGGGTCTTGGTCAATGGGTTGTCACGTGGTCTGTGCTCCCAGTTGGTGGCGCTTCAATCTCGGGACATACCTGTGGGGCGCTTGCCGTCAGCACATCGGGTGGGTGCGAGCAGGCTTGAACGAGTGGAACAGACTGCGGTCTGCGGTCCGGGCAATGGTGGCGTCCGCCACGGTCTCACCATGAACGTCATCCGGTCCGCTGCCCGGGATGTATGGTCTTACCAAAACCTTGGGTCGACCTTAGTTGTAGAGTTCCCCACTGCCGAGGACCTTCGGCAGTGACCTTTGACGACATTGGGGGATCCATGGCCGATCTGATCAGGAGGCCGCCGGACGTGGCTGCATCTGAGCCCTGGCGCGAGAGGCAGGAGTGGGCTCCCGTTCCGCGCGTTCGGACCTACGAGCTGGTGCTGCAACGCATAGAGGCGCAGATCGTCAGCGGCGCCCTGCGTGCCGGCGAGCGGCTGCCGCCGGAGCGAGAGCTTGCCGAGCTGCTCGGGGTCAGTCGCCCAGCCGTGCGGGAGGCACTGCGCGTCCTGGAGGCGCAGGGGGCGTTGCGGTCACAGGTCGGGCAGGGTCCCGGCTCGGGTACGACGATCGATCGCGTGCCCAGCGACGCAATGACCCGGCTCTTGCGCCTGCACGTGGCCCTGGGGTCGTTCCCGCTGGCGGATGTCATCGAGACCAGGGTGACGCTCGAGAGATCCATGGCGGTCTTGGCCTGTCGCAACGCCCGGCCGCAGAACCTTGCGCGGATGAGGGCAATCCTCCTGGCCATGGATGAACCAGACCTCAGCCGGGAGACGTTCAACCAGCTGGATATCGACTTCCACGTGGAGCTTGCCGAGACAGGCGGCAACCGCCTGATGTGCGATATGACCCGCGCAGTGCGCGAGTCGGTGCGCATACCGTTCCTGGCCGCCGCGACCGCGATGCCGCCGACCGGCGAACACAGCTGGCCCTGCATGCTGGAGAGTCTGCGATCCGAACATCACGCGGTCTTCCGCGCTATCGAAGCCGGTGAGGGTGAGCGGGCCGCCGACCTGCTGGAATCCCACATCCGCGGTTTCTACGAGAACTGACCGCCGCAAGCTGACGGGTTCGTGGTTGCTTCAGAAGTCAGCCGAAAGGCTGGACAGGCCCGCCCGTTAGGTCGATGTTGACGGTCGGGATCTGCGACACGCTGCTGAGAGGGGCTGTGGTATCACCCCGGAGGCAGGGAGTCGAGTTGCAGTGAGGTTTGCATGTCGAAGGTAGCCGGAGGGATGCCGGTTGCTGCTGGTCGGCGTCGGCGGAGCATCTCGATAACCTCGGTACTGGCCTTGGCCATGATTTCACTGGCAGGGTTGGTCGGCACCGCGCCTCCCGCGGTAGCAGCCCAGGGCGGCCCTTCGATCCCCGCGCCAGTGATGGTCGGCCCCTCGACCACCCCGGCATCGATGGTCCGACCCTCGACCGTCGCCGCAGCAGCGCAAGCCTGTTCGGCGGTCCAGGTCACCGCGGCTTCCTGGTTGGGCGGCTACGGCGTCGATGTGCACTCAAACGGTGCCAACCAGGGCACCGGTTACTCCTGCGCCGGCTTCAGCGTCAGCAATGCCAGCCTGCAGAACGGCTATGGCTGGCAGTGCGTCGAGCTCGCCGCCCGCCTGTACGCCGTCAAGGGATGGGGCCGCGTCTACGCCGACGGCGGCGCCGCCGCGGGAGCCTACCGATACGGCGCTCAGTACATCCCCGAAGGCAGCCCCAACCTGACGTTCCACCCGAACAACAGCGGCTACCTGCCGGTCCCAGGGGACCTGATCATCGAATCGTGGACATCCGGCTGGGGGCACGTCTCTGTCGTCGACCGGACCGTCGGCAACACTGTGTATGCCGTAGAGCAGAATGCCACCCTGACCGGGCGGCACAGCTACCTGCTGACCGGTTCCATGTTGACCGGACAGTACGGCACCGGCATCCGCGGATTCATGCACGCTCCGGCAAACGGCGCCGGCACCTCACTCCCCTGGTTCTCAGGTCGGGACTTCTCCGGTGACGGCAAGGCCGACATCGCGGCAGTCGCGAGCGGCGGTGACCTTTACCTGTATCGCGGCAACGGCGCCGGTGGGTTCGCGGGGGGCGGCACCAGGATCGGCGGCGGATGGGGCTTCGCCAAGGTGTTCTCACCTGGTGACTTCACCGGTGACGGCAAGGCGGACATCCTGGGAGTCAGCAGCAACGGGGACCTGTATCTGTATCGCGGCAACGGCGCCGGTGGGTTCGCGGGGGGCGGGACCAGGATCGGTGCCGGCTGGGGCATCTTCGCGAAGGTGTTCTCACCGGGTGACTTCACCGGTGACGGCAAGGCGGACATCCTGGGAGTCAGCAGCAACGGGGACCTGTATCTGTATCGCGGCAACGGCGCCGGTGGGTTCGCCGGGGGCGGGACAAGGATCGGTGCCGGCTGGGGCATCTTCGCCACGGTGTTCTGACTCTTCGATAGCCTGCACACCAACAGGCAGGCGGCGCAGCCTGCAACAGGCAGCTGGCAGAGTGGACAACCAGACCAACGCGGATCCGTCGGTGCTTCTGCGGCCAATGGATGTCTCCGACGAGCAGCAGGCGTTGCAGGCACACAAGGAGCTTGCGAAGGATGACTTCGAGTTTCTTTTCGACCTGAAGCGGGGCGAGGCTTGGCCGGTCTACCTGGGGCGGGTGGAGAGCCTGCGCCTGGCCGTTGACCTTCCGGAAGGCATGGTCCCGCCAAAATCATCGAGAGCTGCGGAGGCGTCCTGGAGAACGTCGTGCCGGTTCCTGGCAGCTTGGTGCCCAAGCGCCGGTACCGGGTCAAGACCGGCTAGCGACGCCGGTCCATCTGCTGGCGGACATCCTCAGCGACCCCGAGGTGCGTCAACGCCCACGTCCGGGGGACATGTGCGCCGCTAACTGCGCCCGAAGACTGCCCCGCTAGCGGCGCCCGAGCGCGCGATACGTCCACCCTGCGGCGCGCCACGCCTCCGGATCGAGCACGTTTCGTCCGTCGAGGATCCGCTTCTCGCGGACCACCGTGGCCAGCTGCACGGGGTCGAGCTCGCGGTACTGCTCCCACTCGGTGGCGAGCAGCACGACGTCCGCACCGGTGGCGGCGTCCTGCGCGGTCTCCGCGAAGGTGAGGTCTGGCCATTTGAGGCGCGCGTTGTCGATCGCCTGCGGGTCGGTGACCACGACGTGGGCGCCCTGCAGCTGCATCTGCGCGGCGACCGACAGTGCCGGGGAGTCCCGCACGTCGTCGCTGTTGGGCTTGAACGCGGCGCCCAGCACGGCGATGCGGCGCCCGACGATCGAGCCGTTGCAGACCTCACGCGCAAGGTCGACCATCCGCACCCGGCGGCGCATGTTGATCGAGTCCACCTCGCGCAGAAACGACAGCGCCTGGTCGACGCCAAGCTCGCCCGCGCGTGCCATGAAGGCGCGGATGTCCTTGGGCAGGCAGCCGCCGCCGAAGCCGAGGCCGGCGTTCAGGAACTTGCGTCCGATGCGCTCGTCGTACCCGATGGCTTCTGCGAGCCCTGTAACGTCGGCGCCGGTCGCCTCGCACAGCTCGGCCATCGCGTTGATGAAGGAGATCTTGGTGGCCAGGAACGAGTTGGCTGCGACCTTGACGAGCTCAGCGGTCGCGTAGTCGGTCACCACCAGTGGCACGCCGTCGGCCAGCGGGGCTGCGTAGACCTCGTTGAGGACCGCCGTTGCGTTCTCGCCCGGCATGCCCGCGGGAACGCCGTAGACCAGGCGGTTGGGATGCAGCGTGTCCTGGACCGCGAGCCCCTCGCGTAGAAACTCCGGGTTCCAGACCAGGGTTGCGCCTGAGCCCTTGAGGTCAACCGCGAGGCGCTGGGCCGTGCCGACCGGCACCGTTGACTTGCCGACGAGAAGGTCGCCGTCGGACAGGTGTGGAAGCACCGCGGCGAAGGCAGCGTCCACGTACTTGAGGTCCGCGGCGAACTCCCCGCGCTTCTGCGGCGTGCCCACGCATACGAAGTGGACCCGGGCGCCCGCGATCTCGGCGAGGTCGGTCGTGAAGCGTAGTCGCCCCGTCGTGAGGGCCCCGGTGAGCAGATCGCTGAGTCCCGGCTCGTAGAAGGGCGCGCGACCCGCGGCCAGCGCCTCGACCTTGGCCTCGTCGATGTCCACACCCACGACGTCGTGCCCCAGCTGGGTCATGGCGGCGGCATGCACCGCGCCAAGGTAGCCGCAGCCGATCACGGAAATGCGCATTGGTCCTCCTGCCGACCTGGGCTAGCGGTCCCCCCACAGTAGGGACCAGGGTCGAGGGTATCGGCGAAGCGGCCCAGCAGCGCCGAGCAGGGTCACCTGATGCGCTACAGGCGCGCCGCGGCACGAGCTTCGTCGACACGCCGGCACCACGCTTGGTGCGCTGGCCTTGGCCGCCCTCTCAGGCGCCCGGGATCACGAGGTCGAACGACTGCGGGGGACGGATTGTGGTGAAGTAGTGGTCCTCGGCGGCGCCTCTTCGCGGCCACCACCCATCATTGCCGTGACCACGAAGAACAGCCGCCGGCACCTACTTCTGTTCGGTCACGTCACGGGCGATCGCGTACACGTCGCGGGCGATCGCCGATGCGCCCACGACCGCGCCGCCCTCGTCGAGGATCGGTGCGACCGTGAGCTTGACCGGAAACGTCGTCCTGTCCTTTCGGACACAGATGGTCTCAAAGTTCTCAACAGGCCGACCTCGGCGGATCTTGGCCAGGATGGTTCGGATCTCGCCGGCTCGATCGTCGGGGCTGAGCAGGTCGACCGAACTGCCGGCGATCTGCTCGTTGGAGTAGCCGTACATCCGCTCGGCCGCCGGGTTCCAGGTGGTGATGATGCCCTCGAGGGTGCTGCCGATGATGGCATCGTCGGAGTACTCGACGATCGCCGCCATGTGCTGGGCGGTCGCCAACGCTCCCTTCTGTTCGGTCAGGTCGCGGTGGATCACGGAGGTGCCGGCAACCGCGCCGTCAGCGTCGCGGATCGGGGAGACGGTGAGCGAGACCGGGAACACCGTTCCGTCCCTTCGAACACGCTCGGTCTCGAGGTGCTCGACATGCTGGCCGGCCACGATCTGTTCCAGAACGGCCTTGATCTCGCCTGCGCGATCCTTCGGAGTCAGGAACTCAGCAGGTTTTCCGATGACCTCCGCGCTGGAGTAGCCGTACATCCGCTCGGCCGCCGCGTTCCAGCTCGTGATGAGGCCGTCGAGCGAGCCGCTGATGATCGCATCGTCCGAACCCTCGACGATGGCAGCCATCCGCTGGGCGGCCTGGACTGCCTTCGTTCGTTGGATCACGTCGCGCACCGCGGTGAACACCACCAGGACGTCCCCGGTGTCGATGCTGGACAAGCTGACGTTGATCGGAAACTCGGTGCCATCCCGTTGCCGTCCGGTCATCTCCATGCCGAGGCCAAGGGACCGGGTCTTGGGGTCCGCGAAGTAGCTGTCCCGGAGCTCGGCATAGATCTGGCAGAAATTCTCTGGCACCAGCGTCTCGATGGGCCGACCGATCAGCTGGTCGCGTTCAATTCCGAACAGCGACTCGGTCTGGCGATTGACAAACCGGATCAGGCCCTGCTGGTCCATTCCCACCGAGGCATCAGGCACAGCCTCGAGGAGGTGCTCGAACTTCGTTGTCTTTGAAGACATCTGGTTCCCTTCGTGCCTTCAAAGTCTATCAAATTACATAAATTACAAAAGTTAGCAACTTTTCATCTTACTGAGGTGTCGCGGCGTCCGGTGGGCACCCTTCTGCTCGAAGCGGATTCACCCAGGGCGAAGGCAGGACGTTCGGCCCTGATCCGTTGGTCCGATGTAGTGCTCTGCTGAACACGATCGGGTTTTCCGTAGGGCACCTGCCGCGACCGGACAAGAACTGGCACCTACCGCGACCGGACAAGAACTAAGGAGACGGACGATGAAGGCACAAAAGGGCGATCGAATTATTCTCGCGGCTAGCCACACGGACGAGCCCACGAGGGACGGAGAGGTCCTTGAGGTCAGGGGCGCGAACGGCGAGCCGCCCTACCTCGTCCGGTGGGCGGACGGGCACACCGGGCTCATGTACCCCGGGCCGGGATCCATCCTGCGGGTCGAAGGCGAGCACGAGCACGTGCCCAGAGGGAAAGCGGAAACCCCCGAGGCCAGTTCCGCCCGAGCGACTGCGGGAGTCGTCGAGCCCACGCTCCCGCACGTCCGTGAGTGGCAGGTGCGGGTGTCGATCTTCGAGTCTGGGGACGACACAAGTGCCAACGTCGTCCTGCTGACTGAGGCGCCGACTCACCTCACCGCCCGCGGCCAGAGTCATCGAGGCACCGCGGACCCGGTCGTGCCCGAGATCGGGGACGAGGTCGCCGTCGCCCGGGCCCTGCGACACCTGGCCGACCAGCTGCTCGACACCGCGGCCCAGGACGTCGAGGCCGTGACCGGGGAGGACGCCCACATCCGGCCCAGCTGAGATCACCGACCCCAGACCGGATTACGCTTGGCGTCGGTAAGGCAAGCAGAACTGGGGCGTGACAAGGAGACCTGAACGTGCGCAAAGCATTTGCTCGTTTCCTGTTGCGACTGGCCCGCTGGCACACGGTCGGTGAGGTCCCCAGCTCCGGCATCCTGCTTGGCGCGCCCCACACCTCCAACTGGGACTGGGTTGCCATGCTGCTGCTGATGTGGAGTGGCGGCGTCCCCCCTCGGGTGCTGATCAAAGCGGAGGTCATGCGCCCGCCGCTCGGCCCGCTGTTGCGCGCCAACGGCGGTATCTCCCTGGATCGCCAGAACCCGGGCAGCGTCGTGCGGGACCTGCTCGCCGAAGCCAAGAGGGGCGAGCCCTTCCTGCTGATCATCGCCGCCGAAGGCACCCGCAAGAAGCAGGATTACTGGAAGTCCGGTTTCTATCGGATCGCGCGACAGACCGGTCTGCCGATAAGCATGGGCTTCATCGACGGACCAACTCGCACCCTGGGATTCGGCCCGTCCTTCATGGCGTCGGGGGATGTCGTGGCGGACATGGACAAGGTCCGCGCCTTCTATGCGGACAAGCACGGTGTGCATCCCGAGCTGCGGACCGAGCCTCGCCTTCGCGAGGAGGACGCTGCCACGGAGCGACCAGCCTGACAACGAGAGGTCGCACACGGCATACCGTGGGATCCCTGATGACACTCACTGAGCTCCTGCCACCCAGCCCGCAAGCCCGCGACGCGGACGCCCTGTATGACGCGTTCGCCACCTGGGTGGGGGAGCAGGGAATCACGCTGTACCCGGCCCAGGAAGAGGCCGTCATCGAGATCATGACGGGCTCGAACGTGATCCTGTCGACCCCCACCGGCTCGGGCAAGACCCTGGTGGCCACCGGCGCGCACTTCGCCGCGTTGGCCCAGGGCAAGCGGACTTTCTACACGGCGCCGATCAAGGCGCTGGTGTCCGAGAAGTTCTTCGCCCTGTGCGACATCTTCGGTGCCGCCAACGTCGGGATGCTCACCGGGGACGCCTCGGTCAACAACAAGGCGCCGATCATCTGCTGCACCGCCGAGGTGCTGGCCAACATCGCGCTGCGCGAGGGCAAGGGCGCCGACGTCGGCCAGGTCGTCATGGACGAGTTCCACTTCTATGCCGAGCCGGAGCGGGGCTGGGCGTGGCAGGTGCCGATCCTGGAGCTGCCGCAGGCCCAGTTCATCCTGATGTCGGCGACTCTGGGGGACGTCGAGCGGTTCCAGTCCGACCTGACCCGGCGGACCGGGCGCACCACAGCTGTGGTGACGTCTGTCGACCGGCCGGTGCCGCTGAGCTATTCGTACGCCATGACCCCCCTGCATGAGACTCTCGAGGAGCTGCTGGCCACCCATCAGGCCCCGATCTATGTCGTGCACTTCACCCAGGCTTCGGCCCTCGAACGTGCTCAGGCCCTCATGTCGATCAACGTCTGCACCCGCGAGGAGAAAGACGCGATAGCCGCCCTGATCGGCGGGTTCAGGTTCTCGTCCGGCTTCGGCAAGACGCTGTCACGGCTGGTGCGGCACGGGATCGGCGTCCACCACGCCGGGATGCTGCCCAAGTATCGACGACTTGTTGAACAACTAGCTCAAGCTGGCCTTCTCAAAGTCATCGCCGGCACCGACACCCTGGGCGTCGGGATCAACGTGCCGATCCGCACCGTGGTCTTCACCGGGCTGTCCAAGTACGACGGCTCGCGCCAGCGGGTGCTGAAGGCCAGGGAGTTCCACCAGATTGCCGGGCGCGCGGGCAGGGCCGGGTATGACACGTCCGGGTCGGTGGTGGTGCAGGCTCCGGACCACGACGTCGAGAACGCCAAGGCCGTGGCCAAGGCGGGCGACGACCCGAAGAAGCTGCGCAAGATCCAGCGCAAGAAGCCGCCGGAGGGGTTCGTCACCTGGAACAAGGCGACCTTCGAGAGGCTGGTCGAAGCCGAGCCTGAGCCGCTGGTATCCCGGATGCGGGTCAGCCACTCCATGCTGCTCAACGTCATCGAGCGGGAGGGCGACCCGTTCGAGTCGATGCGTCAGCTCCTGCGGGACAACCATGAGGAGCCGCGCAACCAGGCCCGGCTGTCCCGGCGCGCCATCCAGATCTACCGGACGCTGCTGAGCGCCGGCGTGGTGGAGCGGCTCGAGCCACCGGACGAGACCGGCCGGACCATGCGGGTGACCGAGGACCTGCAGTTCGGTTTCGCTCTCAACCAGCCGCTCTCGACCTTCGCCCTCGCGACGTTCGACGTGCTGGATCGCGAGTCGCCGACCTACGCCCTCGATGTGGTCTCCATCCTGGAGGCCACCCTTGAGGATCCGCGACCGGTGCTGACCGCCCAGCGGCACAAGGCCCGGGGCGAGGCGATCGCCCAGATGAAGGCCGAGGGCATCGAGTACGACGAGCGGATGGAGCTGCTCGACGAGATCACCTGGCCGAAGCCCCTTCTCGAGCTGCTGGAGGCCACCTACGAGCTGTATCGCCAGGGGCATCCCTGGATCGCCGAGACGGAGCTGTCGCCCAAGTCCGTGCTCCGGGACATGTATGAGCGCGCGATGACCTTCGGTGAGCTCGTTCAGTTCTACGGACTGACGCGTTCGGAGGGGATGGTGCTGCGCTACCTGTCCGACGCCTACAAGGCGCTGCGACAGACCGTTCCCGACAGCGCAAAGACCGAGGAGCTCATCGACCTGATCGAGTGGATCGGCGAGGTCGTGCGCCAGACCGACTCCAGCCTTCTCGACGAGTGGGAACAGCTGACCGACCCCGATGATCCCGGCCATGTCACAGGGGAGATCACGCCGGATTCTCTTGCGGCACAGCCCAAGCCGATCACCGCCAACGAGCGCGCCTTCCGGGTGCTGGTCCGCAACGCCATGTACCGGCGGGTGGAGCTCGCCGCCCTGCGGCGGTGGATCGACCTCGGCGAGCTGGACCCCGAGTTCGGCGAGGAGGCATGGGAGGACGGCATCCACGCCTACTTCGCCGATCACGACTGGATCGGCACCGGGCCGGACGCCCGTGGCCCGCAGATGCTTCAGATCGCCAAGGACGACCGTGCACGGCGCTGGGTTGTTCGGCAGGTCATCGACGATCCGGAGGGCGACCACGACTGGGCCATCACCGCAGAGGTCGACCTGGAGGCATCCGACGAAGCAGGCGAGGCCGTCCTGACGGTCACCGGCTTCGAACCTTTGCTCACTTGAGGCCGCTTTGCTCACTTCAGACGGTTCTTCGGGCGCCAAACCGCG
>DASRUA010000028.1:0-31638 GCA_035655615.1 Dermatophilaceae bacterium | reverse complement strand
ACTCTGGCTGAAGAACATCGGCATTGACCTGGCCAGCAGCCTCTGGCTGTACGAGCCGTACAAGGGGCTGATGCTCGTCTACACATACTTCCAGATCCCCTTGATGCTCATCGTCTTCCTGCCCGCGGTGGAGGGGTTGAGACCGCAATGGCGCGAAGCGGCGGAGTCTCTGGGCGGAAGCACCTGGGACTACTGGCGACATGTCGGCGGGCCGATCCTGGCGCCCTCCTTCATCGGGGCCATGTTGCTGCTGTTCACCAACGCCTTCAGCGCGTATGCAACGGCTGCGGCACTGATCTCGCAGGGCTCCCCCATCATCCCCTTGCAGATTGGCGGCACGCTCAGCTCCGAGGTGATCCTGGGTCAGGAGAACATCGGCAAGGCCATGGCACTGGGCATGGTCGCGATCGTCGCCGTCGTCATGACGCTCTACGCGGTTCTCGAACGGCGCACCACCAGATGGCTGGGCCGATGAAGCTGCGCGCCGCTCGTCGGCGCAAGCAGACCATTTTCCGGCGGGTCGTCGTCGGACTGATCGGCCTGTTCTTCGCCCTCCCACTGATGGGCATGGTCGAGTTCACGACCCGAGCCCCCGGCGGCGGCCGGACGCTGGACACATGGGCCACGCTGTTCGACTTCAACGTCATCGATGCGGACTACCCCGAGCTGAAGACGGGCGTCCTGGCCTCTGCCGGTCTGGTCCTGCTCACCGTGGCGATCATGCTCATCATGCTGGTCCCGACGATGACCTGGGTCCGGCTCCGGCTGCCGGGGTTACGGCGCACGGTGGAGTTCATCTGCCTGCTGCCGCTGACCATCCCCGCGATCGTGCTGGTGGTCGGCCTCGCCCCGGTCTATGCCTGGGTGTCGTACTTCCTGGGCGAGTCCTCGCTGTGGCTGGCCTTCGCCTACGTGGTACTCGTCCTGCCCTACGCCTACCGGGCGCTGGACGCCGGGCTGAGCGCGATCGACGTCAAGACCCTTGCGGAGGCAGCCCGCTCGCTCGGCGCAGGGTGGCCGACAGTCATGTGGCGCATCATCCTGCCCAACGTGCGGACCGCTGTGCTCTCCGCGTCATTCCTGTCCGTGGCCCTTGTCCTCGGCGAGTTCACCATCGCCTCGTTGTTCAGCCGGGACAACCTGCAGGTCGCCATCAACCAGCTCGGCAAGCGCGATGCCTCGCTCGCAATCGCCGCCGCCTTTGCGTTCATGGTCATTGCCTTCCTAGTGCTGTTCGCGATGTCGTTCGTCGGCACCGGTCGTCGATCAAGTCGCCCAGAGGAGAACTGATGTCCCCCACTCAGCTGCCGGTTTCGGACACCGTGCCCGGAAGCGGATCAGGCCAGGGGGTGGCCGTGACGCTGTCCGACCTGCACCGCTCCTATGGTTCGATTCACGCACTGGATGGGCTCACCCTGGACATCGCGCCCGGCGAGTTCGTCGCACTCCTCGGCCCCTCCGGCTGCGGCAAGACCACGGCCCTTCGGGTGCTGGCCGGGCTGGAAGATGCCGACTCCGGACGGGTTGAGGTCGGGGGCAAGGACATCACCTCCGTGCCGACCAGCGCCCGTGACATGGGGATGGTGTTCCAGGCCTACAGCCTGTTCCCCCACATGACAACACGCCAGAACGTGGAGTTCGGACTCCAGCTCCGCCGTATTCCGTCCGCCCGCCGCCGTGCGCGCGCCTCCGAGATGCTGGACCTCGTCGAGCTCTCGGACCATGCAGACCGCTATGCCCACCAGCTGTCCGGCGGGCAGCAGCAACGAGTCGCCCTGGCCCGCGCGCTGGCCATCGAGCCCCAGGTCCTGCTGCTCGACGAGCCGCTGTCTGCTCTGGACGCCAAGGTGCGGGTGCAGCTCCGGGATGAGATCCGCCGCATCCAGCTCGAGGTCGGCACCACCACATTGTTTGTCACCCATGACCAGGAGGAGGCCCTGGCTGTTGCCGACCGGGTTGGCGTCATGCAGGCCGGCAACCTCGAGCAGCTGGCCTCACCCCACGACCTCTACGCCAGGCCTGCGACGCCGTTCGTGGCCGACTTCGTCGGTCTCACGAACCGTCTGCGGGCCACCGTCCAGGACGAGCGAGCCAACCTTCTCGGGACCTCGATTCCTCTGCTGCCAGGCTCGGTGCAGCGTGGAGACGCGTTGGTGCTGATTCGTCCCGAATCCATTGCCGTCACAGCCGATCCCGCCGGTCGCGCCACGGTCATCTCGGCAAGCTTCCTTGGCTCGACGGGAAGTCTGCATGCGGTGACGGAGTCCGGCGAGAAGGTCGTGGCACAGATCGACAATGACGCGGTGGCCACGTTCAACCCGGGAGACTTGGTCACCCTCGTCCCGCGACCCAACCCAGCCTTGGCCATCTCTGCCATGCCAGCCGGAGCAGTCGCCAGCCCGGCTGCCCCGGGCTGATACCCGGGCACCGGACGCACTGGTAGCTCTACGGAGCGATGGCCAAACCCGGGATGCGCGTCCGGAAGCCTGACAAGGTTCCGCCAACCAAACAGGGCGAGGCGACCCGAAGGTCACCCCGCCCTGGAGACGCCTGCGCGAGGGGCGGCTGTGGACCCGCGCACGACGCGGAAGCCTGGGTTACTTGATGAAACCCTCGGTCCGCATCCACTCCTCGGCCACCGCGCGGGGCTTCTTCCCATCCACGCTGACCTCTTTGTTCAGAGCCAGGAGCGTCTCGGTGGTGAGCTTGGCGGAGATCGGCTTGAAGAGCGCTTCCAGGCCCGGGTACTTCTTGGCAACGTCGCTTCGAACGGAGAGCGCCGGGTTGTAGATCGGGAAAAACTTCTTGTCGTCCTGGATCACGTTGAGCTTCAGGGAAGCCACCCGACCATCAGTCGTGTAGACCTCGCCGAAGTTGCAGGTGCCACCCTTGCTGAGCTCCGTGTAGACCACCGCGGTGTCCAGCAGGTGCTCGGATGTGCTTGGGAGGTTGAAGGCGTAGGTCTTCTCCACCCCCGGGAAACCATCGTCCCGACTCTGGAACTCGCTCTCAACACACATCGAAGCAGCCGCAGGGTTCTTCTTGGCGAGGGCCGCGTAGTCGGAAAGCGTCTTGACGCCGTACTTGTCCAGCGTCGCCTTCGTCTGCGCCAACGCGTACGTGTTGTTGGCCGGGGCGCGATCCCACCACGTGACACCCTGCGCCGCATCGGCCTTCACGACCGCGTCGTACTGCTTCTGTGAGTCCTGGATCGGCTTGGTCTGCTTCAGATAGCTGATCCAGGCGGTGCCGGTGTACTCCCAGTACAGATCGACCGCCCCGCCGGTCAACGCCTTACGCGTGTTGTTCGACCCCTGGATGTTCGTCTTGTCGACCGGTGCTGCACCGGCGGCCTGCAGAGCGACCATCGCGACCTGCCCGAGCATGAGCTGCTCATCAAAGTCCTTCGAGCCGACCTTGATGGTGGCACCCTTGAGCGCGGCAACCTTCTGGATCGACCCGCTCTTCACATCTTCGCCACCACTGGCCTTGCTTACCGTGCAGCCGGACACCGCAACAGTGGCCACCGCGAGGACTGCGGTCAAAGGGGCAAGTCGATGAATCGTTGTGCGCATGTTTTCTCTCTTCCGTGGTTCTTCGGGATCTATCCAGAAACGTCTGCAGCTCGGCAGGGCGAGAATCGGCCTGCTCGAGATGGTCTTGGTCTTACCGGCGGTCAGATGCCCCGAGGTCGAAGTACTTCCTCGGCGATGCCGCCGATCCAGTCGGCGAAGAGCGCCAGCACGCCGGCGATGACTCCGAAAGTCAGGCTCAGACTCGGACGGTTCAGCTTGATGCCGGCCACCAGCCCGCCGCCGAGGCCACCGGCGTCGATGAACGTGGCCAGGGCGGCAGTGGCGACGGTGAGCACGAGCGCAGTGCGAACGCCCGCCAGAATCACCGGCACCGCCAGCGGCAGCTCCACCCGGCGCAGGACGGCCAGGCGGGACATGCCCATTCCTCGCGCGGCCTCCTTCAGGGCAGGGTCGACGCCGTCCAGGCCGACGATCGTGTTACGAAGGATCGGAAGGGTTGCGTAGGCAACGAGCCCGATCACCGCCGTCCAGAAGCCGGTGCCGAGCCACAGTGCGAGCAGGACGATCAGCCCGATCGACGGGATCGCCTGGCCAAAGTTGCCAAGCCCCAGCCCGATCGGCTTGATCCATCGGGCGAAGGGCCGGGTCAGCAGGACTCCGAGGGGCACCGCGATGGCGATCGTGAGCGCGGTGGCGACTAGCGAGAGCTGCACGTGTTGCCACAGTGCAATCCTGATCTGTTGCGGATCGAGCGCTCGACTCTCGATCGAGTCAAGCGTCTGGGCATGCACCCACAGGTAGAGCAGGAGCAGGACGGCACCAAGCACGATGGGACGCATCGCCATGCCCGCCCAGCGCCGCAACAGACCGCTGCCGCGGGTCGCGTGCTGACGGATACCGATACGCGGTTCAGCCGCCGCGACCGTTGCTGCTGCCATCAGGAGGCCACGGACGCGTCAGCCTTGGCGTCCTGGTCGTCGTTGGATTCGTCGGAGATAGCGGTCATCAGGTCGTCCATACGGATCGAGCCCAGGACCTGTCCGGCACCGGACTCGCCTTCGGCCACCAGAACCTTGTCGCGTCCGTTCTCCAGCATCACGTCGAGCGCGTCATGCAGGGTGGCCTCGACCGTGATCACCGGTAGATCCTTGTGCGCAGGAGCCGGGCGCAGCTCGGCGTCACGCAGCGGCATCAGGCCAAGCCGCTTGAGCTGCCCGCCTGAACCGATGAAGCTGCTCACGTAGTCGTTGGCTGGGGCGGCCAGGATTGCCTCAGGCGTGTCGTACTGGGCGATGACGGACTGCGGGCCGAGCACGGCGATACGATCCCCCATCTTCAGCGCCTCGTCGAAGTCGTGGGTGACGAACACGATGGTCTTGCCCATCTCGCTCTGCAGTCTCAGGAACTCGTTCTGCAGTCGGTCACGGGTGATCGGGTCGGTTGCCCCGAAGGGCTCATCCATCAGCATCACCGGCGGGTCGGCTGCCAGGGCACGAGCAACGCCAACCCGCTGCTGCTGGCCGCCGGAGAGCTCGCGGGGGTAGCGCCGCGCGTACTCGCCCGGGGGCAGCCCGACGACCTCGAGCAGCTCCTCGACCCGCTCGGCGGTCTTGCGACGGCTCCAGCCCAGCATGCGTGGCACCAGGCCGATGTTCTCGGCGATCCGCATGTGCGGGAACAGGCCGATCTGCTGGATGACGTACCCAACATTGCGGCGGTGCTCGTCGGCGTCGAGCTTGAGGACGTCCGTGCCCCCGATGAGGATCTTCCCGGACGTGGGCTCGATGAGTCGGTTGATCATCTTCATCGTGGTCGTCTTGCCGCAGCCCGACGGACCAACGAACACCACGATCTCGCCGGCCGGGATCTCCAGCGTGATGTGGTCGACCGCGGGCGCGACCGTTCCCGGGTAGGTCTTGGTAACGTCCAGGAGCTGGATGGTGGCGCCGCCGCTCCTTGCGGGCGCAGCGGCAAGGGTCTGCGACTGCGCCGGCACACCGGCCGCATTCTGCGAAGTCTTCGAGTCAAGTGCAATGTCAAGCACGGATACCCCTTGAGGTCGTCAGTCGGTCGATTGCTACATAGGCCAGGTCGAACAGCAGGGCAATGATCACGATCGCCCCGGTCCCGATCAGCACCTGGTTCAGCGAGTTCACCGCGCCGAAGCGCGCCAGACCATGAAAGATCTCGTTGCCCAGTCCGGGCCCGGAGACATAGGCGCCGATCGCAGCGATGCCGATGATCATCTGGGTGGAGACGCGAATGCCCGAGAGGATCACCGGCCATGCCAGCGGGACACGAACCCGCCACAACAGTCGCGTGCGGCTCATGCCCATGCCGCGCCCCGCGTTCACGAGGGAGCTGTCAACGCCGGCAAGCCCGACGATCGTGTTCCGGGTGATCGGGAGCAGCGCGTACAGGACGAGAGCAAACAAGACGTTGGCCGTGCCCAGGCCCAGGGGGCCGATCAAGATGCCGAGCAGGGCTATGGACGGTATCGTCAGGAATGCCGAGGTTGTCGTCGTTGCCAGGCTCGACAGGAGGGAATGCCGATAGGTCAGCATGCCCAGGCCGACGCCGATGATGACTGCGATGGCCATGGCTGCCGCGGTGATATCGATGTGCTGGATCGCGTCATTCAGGACGTCGATCCAGTTCTCCGAAAGATAGTCGCCCAGGCTCAGTGTCCTACTCCGTCTCGTCGTGGTCGTGAATGACCAGACGAAAGCGAGTCACGACCACTGGATCGCGACTGCGATGCACCAAGGCCATGTGCACCATCTTTGATGCACTGGTTGCAACAGGCTAACAGCAGAAGACCCGCCCGGCTGACAACACGTGACCCGCTGACCAGGCGACCCCTCGCCGTACGTCGGCTCGAGAGGCTGCGGCACGATGGCTGTCGGACGAGCCGCTCGAGGCTCGCGTGACACGACAAATCACACGACAAATCACACGACGAATCGGAGACCCCAGTGACCTCGCCAGCCCCCGATGGCGCGCCGCCTTCAGCCGGACTGCGACGGGACATGGAGGTGCTCCGGGAGCTGGCGAGCGACGAATGCCTGCGCCGAAACGGTCTCGGTGTGGTGCGCATCGCCGTGCGGCTCGGGCGGGAGAAAAGTCAGGTCTCGCGCGCACTGCGTGCGCTCGAAGGCGAGGGACTGGTGAAACGCGACCCCCGTACTCGCAGCTACCAGTTGGGCTGGGGCCTATACATATTGGCCGCCCGCGGTGTCGAGGCGCGCCTGGTGCTCGCCGCCTCTGGACACCTGAACCGGCTGGCCGAGGAACAGCACGGAGAGGTTCGGCTCTGCGTGCTGATCGGGGGGCAGGTGCTGACGCTGATCTCGTTGCCGCCTGTGAAGGCCGATGGAACCGAAGCGCCCTCCCAGACCCCGTGCGGACCGGTGCTTGCGATGGACTGGCCGGATGCTGCACTCCGCCGGCTGGTGGCCGAGGGCGCCCCCGACCACCACAACCTGATCGCCAGCTGCCACGAAGCGCGAGCAAGAGGGTACGTGCACGCCCCCGAGAACGACGCGGAACCTGCGCGGTACGCGGCGCCCATCCGTGACTTCCGGGGCATCGTGCTCGCCGCGATACAGCTCTCGCAGCGACCTGGCGACGAGTCGGCGGCGACCGGCATCGCTCCCGGGAAAGCGGTCGTGGCCGCGGCCAAGGCTCTGTCTGCCGACCTGGGATTCGAGGGATGAGCTTTGCTCCCGGGCCCTTGTTGCGGAGACGGCCCTTGTTGCGGAGACCCTGTGCGCTTCGGCGGCAGCAAGCAGGCTGCCTGGGATGCCGCGGAGCTAGGCTGCCCGCGTGACCTACTCCAGCACCGACTCCCTGGATCTGCGCGACCCGTCCGTGGACCCCTTCGCGGTGGCGGCGGCCGCCGCCGAGGTCATCGCGGCGCGCGCCGGGACCTCGCATCATGACGTGGCACTCGTGCTGGGATCCGGCTGGGGACAGACCGGTGACCTGATCGGTCAGACGGTCGCCACCATTGACAATGCGGACGTTCCCGGGTTCGCCAGGGCCGCGGTTGCCGGGCATGCGGGGGTCATCCGATCGGTGGAGATCGCCGGCACCGACCGCCGGGCACTGGTCTTTGGCACCCGCACCCACTTCTACGAGGGCCGCGGCGTCCGTTCGGTGGTGCACGCGGTGCGCACTGCGGCCGCAACCGGATGCAGCACCATCGTGCTGACCAATGGCTGCGGCGGCCTCAACCCGGCATGGACGCCCGGGACACCCGTCCTGATCCGGGACCATCTCAACCTCACGGCAGCCTCCCCCATCGAGGGAGCCAACTTCGTGGATCTGACCGATCTCTACTCGCCCCGACTTCGCCAGCTGGCCCGCCAGGTCGATCCCGGTCTGGACGAAGGCGTCTACGTGCAGTTCCGGGGACCGCACTACGAGACGCCGGCCGAGGTCCAGATGGCGAAGATCCTGGGCGGCGACCTGGTCGGGATGTCCACGGCGCTCGAGGCCATCGCCGCTCGCCAATGCGGCATGGAAGTGCTCGGGATCTCACTGGTGACCAACCTGGCGGCTGGCATCGGCGACCAGCCGCTCTCCCACGACGACGTCCTCGAGGCCGGGCACGCGGCAGCCGAGCGCTGCGGGCGCCTGCTCGCTGCCGTCGTCGCACGGATCGATCGTCCTTGATGAGCGCGAGCGGAACCACGGCAAGCTCTCCGGCGTATGCCGCCCCGCCTGACCTGATCGAGCGGGCGACCTCCTGGCGCGATGACGATCCGGACGAGGTCACCCGTGCAGAGCTCGACGGCCTGCTGGAGGCTGCGGCATCGGGCGACGCCGAGGCTGGAGCCGACCTGGCCGAAAGGTTCACCGGCATGCTCGAGTTCGGCACCGCCGGGCTTCGGGGCGCCATGGGGGCGGGTCCGAACCGGATGAACCGCTCCATGGTGATCCGTGCGGCGGCCGGGCTCACGGCATACCTGCGGGAGTCCTCGCCGGAACCCCTGGTGGTCGTCGGATTTGACGCCAGGCACAGCTCGGACGTCTTCGCACGTGACACGGCTGCCGTGGTCGTCGCCGCCGGGGGCCGGGCGATGGTGCTGCCACGCCCCTTGCCAACTCCGTTGCTGGCCTTCGCGATCCGTCACCTCGGGGCCGATGCCGGCGTCATGGTGACAGCAAGCCACAACCCTGCCCAGGACAACGGGTACAAGGTCTATCTCGGCGACGGCAGCCAGATCGTGCCGCCCTCCGACGCCGACATCGCAGCGCACATCGCGCAGGTGGAGCTCGTCGCTGACGTACCGCGAGCAGGCTCTGGCTGGGTCACGCTGGACGACGACGTGCTGGAGGCCTACCTCGATGCGGCGACGGCGGTCGTCGCTCCGGACAGCCCTCGCGGGCTGAGCGTCGTCCACACCGCCCTGCACGGAGTCGGCAGTGACGTCGTGGTCGCGGCATTCACCCGTGCCGGTTTCGGCGCCCCCCTCGTGGTTCCCAGCCAGTCGGAACCAGATCCCGACTTCCCGACGGTGAGCTTCCCCAACCCCGAGGAGCCGGGTGCGATCGATGCCGCCCTGGCACTCGCGACCCGGGTGCATCCCGACATCGTCCTGGCCAATGACCCGGATGCCGACAGGTGCGCGGTCGCCGTGCCCGACCCGGCCCGAGCCACTGCCGACAACCCCGCGGGATGGCGGATGCTGCACGGCGACGAGGTCGGCGCCCTGCTCGGGGCCCATATCCTGTCTCGCGGGGTTCCTGCCGGTGCCGTCTTCGCCAACTCGATCGTGTCCTCCCGGCTGTTGGCGGCCATGGCTGCCGAAGCCGGGATCAGGCACGAAGAGACGCTCACCGGGTTCAAGTGGATCTCAAGGGTGGCCGGGCTGTGGTACGGCTACGAGGAGGCCATCGGGTACTGCGTGGACCCCCGGCAGGTTCGCGACAAGGACGGCATCAGTG
The DNA here is from genome assembly GCA_035655615.1 of Dermatophilaceae bacterium. Lineage (GTDB taxonomy): Bacteria > Actinomycetota > Actinomycetes > Actinomycetales > Dermatophilaceae > UBA4719. The sequence continues at coordinate 22,150 of DASRUA010000028.1, read as the reverse complement.
CAGCGCTGATGCTGGCCGAGATGGCAGCGGGTCTGCGGGCCCAGGGTCGCTCACTGCTCGACGTCCTGGACGACCTCGCGGTCAGGCACAGAGTCCACGCCACCGATGCCTTTGCCGTCCGGGTCGAGGACCTGAGCCTCATCAACACCCTCATGTCCCGGCTCCGGAAGAAGCCGCCCACCGACCTGGGCGGGGTCCCGGTAGCCCGGATCGACGACCTGGCGCACGGCTCGGAGCGGCTGCCGCCAACGGAAGGGCTGCGCTACCTCCTGCAGGACGAAAGCCGGGTGATCGTGCGACCGAGCGGGACCGAGCCCAAGCTCAAGGTCTATCTCGAGGCTATCGTCGCGGTCGAGGAGTCTTCGGGGCTGGTTGCCGCCCGCACCGAGGCCGCGGACCGCCTGGTTCGGATGGGTGCCTCGATGCGACGGCTGACGACACCAGCCTGAAACCGGTCAGGCCAGGTCAGATCAGGTAGGTCAGATCAGGTCAACGACAGCGCAATGACGGCAATGGCTGGCAGCAGCAGAACGGCCATGACCAGCGGCACCCAGGTGAGCCGCACTGTCTCATCGGGCGCCGCGGGGATCTCTCCCTGCTCGACGGCGTCGTCATACTCCTGCTTGGCCGCCCTGATCAAGAGCGCGACGCTCTGCGCCGTGATCTTCGGTTGAGTCGCGGACGGCCCGGCGTCGGCGCGGGCCACCCTGTTCAGCCGTCCTGGCAAGGGGATTCCGAAGATCCCTCCCTGAGCACCCTTGGGACGTTCGACCTGGGAAGAGATGGCCCAGGCGTTGTAGCCCCGGTCCCCCACCAGAACTCTGAGGTTCCAGCGGGCCGTCACACCGGTCACCCGGCTCCACGGGATGTGAACGTCCCGCACGACGTTCCGGAGGGTCACGCCCCCGATATCCACCAGGACCACGGGCCGGACGAATATCGCCCAGGCGACCGCCAGCCCGAAGACCACCCACGCGGCGAACGACGGCCGCGGGTAGTCAGCCCAGTTCCGGGCCAGGGACAGGAGCAGGAGCAGGCCCGTGACCCCGCACACCGCAGCCAGCCCCAGCGACGAACGCTGGCGGAACACGTGCTGCATCGTCGGGGTCTCGGTAGCCATTGGAAATATCCTTGCATTGTTACCGGTCGGACGTGACCGATCGCCTGCGATCCACCACACCTCATCATCTGAGGGTGGGCCGATAGACTCCGACGGTGAGCTCAACCACGGCTGCAGCCAGTGCACGCGAACTGCTCGGAGTGGGCGCGCTGACCAACGCCTCGTTGACGAGATGGTTGCACGGGCTGCCAGGGGTCGACCATGTCGGCGCAGACGCGCGGGCAGCCGGACTGGCCACCCGTTCCGTCAAGACCACCTCCAAAGCCTGGGCCATCGACACCGCGATCAGCATGATCGACCTGACGACGCTGGAGGGTGCCGACACCGAGCGCAAGGTGCGTTCGCTGTGCGCCAAGGCGATGGCCCCTGACCCGGGTGACCCGACAACTCCGCAGGTCGCGGCGGTCTGCATCTACGCCGACATGGCGACGGTGGCGGTGGACGCACTCAAGGACAGCAATATCCATGTTGCGGCCGTGACCTCAGCCTTCCCATCCGGTCGCGCCACCATGGCGGTCAAGCTCACCGACACCCGCGACGCGCTGCGGGCCGGCGCGCACGAGATCGACATGGTCATCGACCGCGGGGCATTCCTGTCCGGGCGGTACCTCCAGGTGTTCAACGAGATCGCGGCCATCAAGGAGGCGTGCGAGCAAGAGGGGACCCGCCGCGCGCCGGCACATCTGAAGGTCATTTTCGAGACCGGCGAGCTGGTCACCTATGACAACGTGCGCCGCGCCTCGTGGCTGGCCATACTGGCCGGCGCGAACTTCATCAAGACCTCGACGGGCAAGGTATCGCCTGCCGCCACGCTGCCGGTGACGCTGATCATGCTCGAGGCCGTCCGCGACTGGCGCGACCTGACCGGCACCCAGATCGGGGTGAAACCGGCTGGTGGCATCAGGACCACCAAGGACGCGATGAAGTACCTGGTGATGGTGAACGAGGTCGCCGGTGATGACTGGCTCGACCCCGCCTGGTTCCGTTTCGGAGCCTCCGGCCTGCTCAACGACCTTCTCCTGCAACGCCAGAAGCTGGCCACTGGCCATTACTCCGGCGCCGACTACGTGACGATCGACTGAGCGGAGAGCAGAGACACCATGGCCAAGTTCGAGTACGCCCCAGCGCCCGAGTCACGCGCCGTCGTCACCCTTCGTCCGTCATACGGACTGTTCATCGGTGGTGAGTTCGTCGAGGCCACCGACGGGTCTACCTTCAAGACCATCAACCCGGCCTCCGAGGAGGTCCTGGCCGAGGTTACCGAGGCAGGCGAGGCCGACATCGACAACGCAGTCAGGGCGGCCCGAAAGGCCTTCGACGGACCGTGGGGCCGACTGTCCGGCGCCGAGCGCGGAAAATACCTCTTCCGTATCGCGCGCATCCTGCAGGAGCGCGCGCGGGAGTTCGCCGTCCTGGAGACCCTGGACAACGGCAAGCCGATCAAGGAGTCGCGCGACGTCGACATCCCGCTGGCCGCGGCGCACTTCTTCTACCACGCGGGCTGGGCGGACAAGCTCGAGCACGCGGGGCTCTCAGGCGGCAGCGGGCAACCCCCGAGGCCTCTCGGCGTCGTGGGCCAGGTCATCCCGTGGAACTTCCCGCTGCTCATGCTTTCGTGGAAGATCGCACCCGCCCTTGCTGCCGGAAACACCGTCGTCCTCAAACCGTCCAAGAGCACCCCGCTGACCGCTCTGCTGTTCGCCGAGGTCTGCCAGCAGGCCGACCTGCCGGCCGGGGTGGTCAACATCCTCACCGGCACAAGCCGGACCGGGGCCCACCTGATCCGCCATCCCGGCGTCGACAAGATCGCCTTCACCGGATCGACCGAAGTGGGCAAGGACATCGCCCGTGCCATCGCCGGGACCCGGAAACGGGCCACTCTCGAGCTCGGCGGCAAGGCCGCCAACATCGTCTTCGACGACGCCGCCATCGACGAGGCCGTCGAGGGGATCGTCAACGGAATCTTCTTCAACCAGGGCCACGTCTGCTGCGCAGGGTCCCGTCTCCTCGTGCAGGAGAACGTCGCCGATGACGTGATCATGCGGCTCAAGCGCCGTCTGCTGACCCTGCGGGTGGGTGACCCGCTGGACAAGAACACGGACGTGGGAGCCATCAACTCTGCTGCGCAGCTCTCCCGGATCCGCGAGCTGACGGACATCGGGGAGGCTGAGGGGGCCACCCGCTGGACCGCGCCATGTGTGCTGCCTGAGCGCGGGTTCTGGTTTGCCCCCACGGTTTTCACAGAGGTTTCGCAGTCCCACCGGATCGCCCAGGAAGAGGTCTTCGGGCCGGTGCTGTCGGTGCTGACGTTCCGCACTCCGCAGGAGGCGGTCGCCAAAGCCAACAACACGCCATACGGGCTCTCAGCGGGTATCTGGACCGAGAAGGGCTCCCGCATCCTGTGGATGGCTGACCAGCTGCGGGCAGGTGTGGTCTGGGCGAACACGTTCAACCGCTTCGACCCGACCTCGCCGTTCGGCGGCTCCAAGGAGTCCGGCTACGGCCGTGAGGGTGGCCGCCATGGCCTCGAGGGTTACGTCACGACAGGAGCGACCCGATGAGCCCCGCCCCAGCCCGAGGCAAGGCAACCCAGACGAATGCCGCTGCACCGAATGCTGCTGGCGCTCAACGCATCGAGGTGCGCAAGACCTACAAGCTCTATATCGGTGGCGCGTTCCCGCGCAGCGAGTCCGGACGCACCTACGAGGTGCGCGACAGCCACGACAGGTTTCTCGCCAACGCCGCGATGGGCTCCCGCAAGGACGCCCGGGACGCCGTCGTGGCCGCCCGGGGAGCCTTCGGGAAGTGGTCTGGAGCCACGGCCTACAACCGTGGCCAGGTGCTCTATCGGGTGGCTGAGCTGATGGAGGGCCGACGCGCACAGTTCGCCACTGAGGTCGCCGCCGCCGAGGGGCTCACCCCGCCGCGCGCCGACAAGGTCGTCTCCCAGGCCATCGACCGATGGGTCTGGTATGCCGGGTGGGCGGACAAGATCGCCCAGGTCCTGGGTGGAGTCAACCCGGTCGCCGGGCCATATTTCAACATCTCCGCGCCCGAGCCCACCGGAGTGGTCGCAGCCCTGGCGCCGCAACGCTCTTCGCTGCTCGGCCTGGTCTCTGTCCTGGCTCCGATCGTTGTCAGTGGCAACACGGCGGTGGTGCTCACCAGCGAGCACCGGCCGCTACCCGCAGTGACGCTCTCCGAGGTCCTGGCAACCTCCGATGTGCCAGCGGGTGTCATCAACCTGATCACCGGACGCACCGGGGAGGTCGCGCCCTGGCTGGCCGCCCACCAGGACGTCAACGCCATTGACCTGGCCGGTGCCGCCGACGCCGACGGCCTGGTTTGGGCAGAGCTCGAGCGTGCGAGCGCCGACAACCTCAAGCGCGTCCTGCGCCCGGCCGGCGACGACATCGACGCCGTCGAGCCGGACTGGTCGCGCACCCCGGACCTGACCCGGATCAAGGCCTTCCTGGAGACCAAGACCGTCTGGCACCCCAAGGGTCGTTAGCATCTGGGGGCATGACTGGCGTCAAGGCCGACAGGCGTACTGGACGAAGAATGGCAGCGCGGCGATTGCCAAGGTGGCCGCAGGCAAGTACATCTTGGTCCCGGCCGGGTCCGCGGCAAACATGAGTGACAGCAATGTCGGCAAGCTGCTGACCCAGATCTACGCATCCGCTGCCGGCCAGCTGAGCACCAAGGTCGTCAAGACCGAGGTGAATGGGGTCCCCGCCTACGTCAGGACGACCAATACCGACGACACCAAGCCCTACGTCTCGGCTGACGGCCAGGCCCGCCTGCTGCGGGTCGAAGGTTCCAAAGGCCAGCTGAGCGCGTGGGACTTCACCGAATGGAACGCCGTGCCGCCTGTGACCGCGCCAGCGGCGGACCAAATCACGACGATCCCTACCAAGTAGCCTCTCTGCTACAGACCGTCAGCGGCGGGCCCCGCCTGCAAGGCCGCCCCGCCGGTCGCCGGTCTGGGACATCATGCGCCGATACCGGATTGAACAGGGAGACAGATGACGGCGACCGGCGGATTCCCCGCCCCTGGACCGCAGGACCGCGAGCCCGCGACCAGCTGGTCGCCCGCCGGGCTGCCACCCAGCACCCCCCCGCCGACCGGCCCCCCCATGCAACCGCCGTCGTACTCGCGACAAGCCCCCCTGCCGCAGATCCCGATGCTGACCGCGCACAAACCGGGCATCGTGGCACTTCGACCACTTCAGCTCGGGGACATCCTGGACGGCGCGGTCAGGTCCGTTCGCTTCAACCCCAAGTCGATGGTCGGGCTGTCGGCAATAGTGCTGGCCGCGTTCCTGGTTCCGTCAGCCGCGATCGGAGTCGGCGCGACCCATCTCGTGGTCAGGGCCCTGAGCAGGGTCGGACCCGAATTCCAGTCCTTGGTCGGGATTCCGTCCTCGCTGATCCAGATGTTCTTCACCGAGCTGGCGACCACCCTCCTCAGCGGAGTCCTCGTGTATGTCGTGGGCCAGGCAGTCCTGGGTCGCAAACCGGATGTCGGTCAGACGTGGCAAGCCACCCGCGGCCGGGTGCCGGCTTTGCTCGGGTTGATCCTGCTGACCCTGATGTTCAGCCTGCTGGCCACGGCGTTGCTGATCGGGCCAGGTGTGGCACTGCTGATCAACAATGACATCGCCGCGGGACTGCTCCTGCTTCTTCTCGGCATTGCTGGCCTCGTTGCCGTCAGCCTCTTCGTCACCACGAAGATCTCCCTGGCCGGGCCGGCGATCGTGCTCGAGGGTCACGGCGTGCTCGCCGGGCTGCGTCGCTCTTTCGGGCTCACCAAGGGCGCCTTCTGGCGCATTCTGGGCATCACGCTGCTGGCCGGCTTGCTCGCAGGAGTCGCCGCGTACCTGCTCGAGCTGCCGTTCCAGGTCGCCGGCTTGGCCATCATGGCCATAGCCGGACAGGACACCGAGTCGGGGCAGATCGGTGTCACCCTCGTCTCGCACCTGTCGGCGTTGCTCGCGGGGGCGATAACGACACCATTCCTGGCGGCTGTCACAGGCCTTCTCTACATTGACCGGCGGATGCGCCTCGAGGCGCTCGACGTCGTGCTGCTCCGCGAGGCCCAGACCAACCCCGCCCCGAAGGTCTGACCGAGAACCCATGACGTCGGCGAGCTGGTCACTTGTTCACGGCCTGAACCCCACGCCCCCGGAGGCACGCAGGTGGCTGGAGCAAGAGCTCCATGGCTCCGACTACCAGAACCCCTGGCTTGACTCGTTGGGCCGGTGGATCGCCGACCAGCTCAACAAGATCCTCGAGGGCGCAGGCCATCTGGCCGGACTTTCTCCCGGCATCACGGTGTTGATCGCTGTTCTGGTGATCGCTCTCCTCGCCTGGGTCCTGCCCAGGGTGCGCCGCGAACGGATCGTCGCAGCTGCGGGCGGGGCGGTGCTCGATGATGTAACGATCACGGCACGCCACTACCGCGAGCTGGCTGCCCAGGCATTGCGAGACGGGCGCCATGACGACGCCGTTCTGGACGGATTCCGTGCCATCGCCAAGGACATGAGCGATCGCAGGGTGCTCAATGACGCCCCCGGCCGCACCGCCCACGAGGTCAGCCTGTCGCTGGCATCGCCCTTCGCTGACCACGCTGACCGGCTCGCACGGGCAGCGGACCTGTTCGACTCCGTGCGTTATGGACATCGCCGCGCGAGCGCGTACCAAGCCGCTGAGATCCGGGACCTCGACGCGGACCTGGTCAAAACCCGCCCCGCGCTCCTCACCTCATCGCACGAGGGGTTGCCGGTATGACGACAACCGCCACTGCCGCGCATCCCTCGACCCGCACGCGGCCCCGATGGCTCGGCCCCTTGATCGTGTTGGCGCTGCTGATTGCGAGCGCACTGGCAGTCACGGTGCTGGCCCGCGGCCCGCAGCGCAACACCGACGACCTCGATCCGGCCAACCCCGGCTTCACCGGAGCCCAGGGCCTGGCCCACGTGCTGGCCGAGCACGGCGTCAAAGTGAGCGTCGTCCGCAGCCAACGCCAGCTTCTGGACCAGAGCATCGACGGCGCCACGACGGTCGCGATCAGCGGCACGACGAGCCTGTCCGGGCGAACCGCACATACGGCGCTGGCGCACGCCACCTCTGCCGCCAGTGTCGTCCTGCTCGACCCGGACCCCGAAGTCACCAAGGGCATGGGCCTTCCAGTCGACTCCCACCTCACAGATCTGACGGACGTGGCTGCCGGGTGCCGAGGCACAGACCTGGGCGAGGCCTACCGTCTCGCCCAGGCCGACCGCGCTTACCTTCCGACGGCCAAAGGCTCCGCCGCGACGACCTGCTTCCGCGACAGGAGCAACGGGGGCGGTGCGATGGTCAGCCTGCCGGCAACCACTGGACGTCCGCCAGTGATCCTGATCGGGGACGAAGGCCTGATCACCAACGGCTCCATCCTCGACTCCGACAACGCTGCGATCGCCCTGCGCCTGTTCGGGCACACCAACCGCCTGGTCTGGTACGTCCCCTCCAGTGCCGACATCGCGGCATCCGACAGCACGTCCCGATCCATCGCGCCCTCGTGGTTCCAGCCCGGCCTGGTGCTGGGGACCTCCGCTGTCGTGTTGCTGTGCCTCTGGCGGGGACGCCGTCTTGGGCGTCTGGTCCCCGAACCGCTGCCGGTCATCGTCAGGGCGGTGGAGACGACCGAGAGCCGCGGACGGATGTACCGAAAGTCCCGTGACCGCAGCCGTGCCCTTGCCGTTCTGCAGCAGGCGACGCGAAAGCGCCTGGCGTCATACCTCGGCCTGTCCGTCTCGACTTCGGTCAGCAGTCTGGCGGCGGCCTCTGCCGCGGTCAGCGGGCGGAACTACCAAGATGTGCTTCATCTTCTGGAATCGCCTGCGGCGCATGACGATGCGTCCCTCCTGGAACTAGCCAACACCCTCCAAGCACTCGAGAAAGAAGTACGCGGGACATGACGGACGTCAGCCAGCCAGCCCAGGATCACCCCTCCCCCGCCCAGGCCCGTGCCTCCTCGGACCAGTCGCGGGTGGCGCTTCTCGCCGTCCGCCATGAGGTCGCCAAGGCGGTCGTGGGGCAGGACGCCGCCGTGTCAGGCATCATCATCGCGCTGTTGAGCCGTGGCCACATCCTGCTCGAGGGAGTCCCGGGCGTGGCCAAGACCCTGCTCATTCGCGCGGTCGCTGCCGCACTCGACATCGAGACCAAGCGGGTCCAGTTCACGCCGGATCTGATGCCCGGCGACATCACCGGCTCGTTGATCTACGACCCGCACAGCGCCGAGTTCTCCTTTCGGGAGGGGCCCGTGTTCACCAACCTGCTGCTCGCCGACGAGATCAACCGGACTCCGCCCAAGACCCAGTCCGCACTGCTGGAGTCCATGGAGGAGCGTCAGGTCTCCGTCGACGGCATGCCCAGGCCCCTGCCCTGGCCCTTCATGGTCGCTGCGACCCAGAACCCTGTCGAGTACGAGGGCACCTACCCGTTGCCCGAGGCCCAGCTGGACCGGTTCCTGCTCAAGGTCGAGCTACCTCTTCCCCCCCGCGAGGACGAGATCCTCGTGGTTCACCGGCACGCCTCCGGCTTCGACCCCCGCAACCTGGCTGCGGCCGGCCTGCGCGCGGTCGCCGGGCCGGCCGACCTCGATGCGGCGACGGCGGCAGTCCGCACCGTGACTGTCTCGCCAGAGGTCACCGGGTACATCGTCGACATCGCCCGGGCGACCCGGCACTCTCCGTCGCTGTCGCTGGGCGCCAGCCCACGTGGCGCCACCGCGCTGATGGCCACCAGCCGGGTCTGGGCCTGGTTGAGCGGCCGGGAGTTCGTGACCCCCGATGACGTCAAGGCCCTCGCGCACGCGACGCTTGCCCACCGACTCGCCCTGCGTCCGGAGGCCGAGCTCGAGGGCGTCAGTGTCGGGTCGGTGCTGGCCAGCGCCTTGTCCTCCGTACCGGTCCCCCGCTGACTCCTGCCATGCACTCATCGATCTGTGTTCCGTGCCTGTCCCGGCATCGCACCCCAACGCCCGGCCCCTCAACGGCAGGGATGTGGTCATCGTGGCGTTGACCGGGCGCGCGCCGGCGCTCCTGGTGCTGGGGATGATCGCCGTGGTTCTCCAGCCGACCATGACCACCGTCCGGATCTGGTGGCTGGTCACTGCGTGCGCCATCGGGCTCGACCTGCTGCTGGCGCTGAGCCCCCGCAAAATCGTCATCAGTCGCGAACGTGTCCACCAGGTCCGGCTCGGCGTGAGTGGCTCCACGACGTTGTGGCTGACCAACCCGACGCCGCGACGGCTGCATGGCATCGTTCGCGACGCCTGGCAGCCTTCCGCGGGGGCTGCGGATGACCGGCATACAGTCACTGTCCGCGGCGGTGAGCGGATTGCGGTGCGGACCCCCTTGGCTCCCACCCGGCGCGGCGACCGCCGAGCCGACCGGGTCACGCTGCGCAGTGTCGGGCCACTCGGGCTGGCCGCCCGCCAGCGCTCATTCCCAATCGAGGGAGCCATCCGTGCACTGCCGCCGTTCACCTCGCGCAAGCACCTGCCCAGCCGGCTCGCCGTCCTGCGACAGCTCGACGGCCGCTCGGCGGTTCGCGTGCGTGGGGCCGGCACGGAGTTCGACTCCCTGCGCGACTACGTGATCGGTGACGACGTTCGAAGCATCGACTGGCGGGCGACCGCCCGACGCAGCGCAGTCGTCGTGCGCACCTGGCAGCCCGAACGCGACCGACGTCTCATCCTGGTCCTGGACACCTCACGAACCTCGGCCGGGCGGGTGGGAGACACGCCCCGGCTGGACGCGGCGATGGACGCCTCGCTGCTGTTGGCGGCATTGGCCTCTCGTGCGGGTGACCGGGTGGACTTCCTGGCCGGCGACCGGCAGGTACGCGCACGGCTGAGCGGCTCAAGTCGCACGACGTTGTTGAACGACCTCGTCACGGCGATGGCCCCGCTGGAGCCGGCCCTGCTCGAGGCGGACTGGTCGCTGATGGCAGGGGCAATCGCCGGCCTGAGCCGACGCAGATCACTGGTCGTGCTCTTGACTCCGCTCGAGCCTGCGGCCATCGAGGAGAGCCTGCTACCGACACTCGCCACGCTCACCCGTCACCATCGGGTGGTGCTGGCCTCGGTCGCCGATCCGGCCCTCGCCGCGATGGCCGCAGATGTCAGCAGCACTTCGCTCGTGTATGACGCCGCCGCGGCCGAACGCACCATCGGCCTTCGCGAACGAACCGCCGAGGTCCTGGGCCGCCTTGGGGTCCACGTGATCGACGCCGAGCCCGAGCAGCTACCGATGGCCCTGACCGATCACTACCTGCTGCTCAAGAGCCGGGGCCTGCTGTAGTCACCAGGGTCCTCAAACCGGCCCCTGGTTAGGAGAAATCACCACACCGTCCCTAGGTTTGCGGATGATCGTCAGCCGACGACGGGTGCAGTATCGCCCGCGTCGCGCGCTGAGACATCTCCGGTGGCGCCGCGTTGACACGCCCAGCGACCGACCGTGAATACATAGGTGAGAAAGGCTGCCTCGACCAGCACACCGATGCTGATCCGCGCCCAGGTGGGCAGTGGCGACGGCGTCACGAACGCCTCGACTACTCCCGAGACGGCCAGCACGACCACGAGTCCGAGGGCCACAGCCATGGCTGAGCGGCCCTCTTCGGCGAGGGCCCGGGACCGGGTTCGCGGGCCGGGGTCGATCCATGACCAGAAGAGGCGCAGGCCGGTCGCACCGGCCACGAAGACTGCCGTCAGCTCCAGCAGCCCATGCGGCAGGATCAGTCCGAAGAACAGGGAACCCCGGTCGTGGTTGATCATGATCGCGCCGACGACCCCTAGGTTGAGGACGTTCTCGAAGAGCAGATAGACCACCGGAACGCCAAGGACGCCGAGCGCTATACAGATGGCAGTCAGCCAGGCATTGTGCGTCCAGACCTGCGCGGCAAAGTGCGATGCCGCGAACTCGCTGTAGTAGTGCTGGAAATCGGTGTTGACAAGCTTGTCGATCTCGGCCCGGGACATCAGCGACGACTCGAACTGCGGGTGCGACAGAAACCACCACCCAACAACCAGCGCAACTGCGACATTGACGACAGCAGTGACGATCCACCACCGTCGCGTCCGGTACAGCGCCGCGGGAAAGGTCTCGATGAAGAAGCCCCCGAGATCCGCCCATGCCACCGATCTCGTTCCCGCGGAACGCGTCCGGGCGCGCGCAAGCAATGACGACAGATAGGTCACCAGGCTCGGATCCGGAGCCGACGAACGCACCACCGAAAGGTGGGTGGCCACCCGTTGATAGAGGTCGAGGATCTCATCGGCCTCGGCCCCGCTGGGCGATCCGTGGCGCGTCAAATACTCAAGACGACTCCACTCGCCATGGTGCGCTGCAACAAAAGCGTCCAGATCCACGCCCACACTGTATTCGCGGCCACCCCCGGCCGCAGCGGCTGGCCGGATACGCTGCATCTGTCACGAAGGGCAGCCCGAGTATGAACAGAAGCAGAGCATGAGCAGCAGCACAGTTGGCGTCGGCGTCGATGACCTCGTCACCGGCGAGGCCGTCGCTCTCGAGCTGCCCCCCGCCGGCATCGCCATGCACGCACTGTCCGGCTTCCTGGACGTAGCGATCACGCTTCTGACCCTGATGGTCGGCCTGTTCATCGTCGGCCTGACGACACAGGGCGCCGACGCCGCCATCGCCAGCGTCGCGGTGACAGTGCTCCTGGTTCTGGTCTTCGTCGTCCTGCCGACCTCGCTGGAGACCCTGACCCGCGGTCGTTCTGTGGGCAAGTTCGCCACCGGTCTACGGACCGTCCGCGACGATGCCGGGCCGATCGGGTTCCGCCAGGCCTTGACCCGCGCGCTCGTCGGATTCGTGGAGATCTGGATGCTTTTCGGGGTGCCTGCCCTGATCAGCGGGCTGGTGAGCAGCAAAGGCAAACGGCTCGGCGACCATGCGGCAGGAACCTACGTGGTACGAGAGCGGGTCCACCTGATCCTGCCACCGCCACCGATGATGCCGCCCCACCTGGCTTCGTGGGCGGCCGGCGCGGACATCGCGCGACTACCTGACGGCACGGCCATGGCCGTCCGGCAGTTCCTCATGCGCGCGTCCGTGCTGAGTCCTCAGTCGCGAGCGACCCTCGGCGTCCAGCTGCGCGACGAGGTGGTCAGCTATGTCGCTCCGCAACCCCCGGCGGACACCCATCCCGAGCTCGTGCTCGCCGCGGTCATCGCCGACCGGCGACGACGCGACGCGATCCGGCTGCAGCGCGACGCCGCCCTGCGGAGTCGTCTCATCCCGGCGGACCCGATCGACAAGCTGCACCCTTAGTCCACCAGATCGGCCAGAGAGTTCCATGACCTCCATCGCGCGTGACGTCGCGCCAGGTTCGGTTTGGGTCGCCGGCTTCATGCGTTGTCAAGGACCCAGCCGGCCCCAGCCCGGGCCAGGCGGGCGAAGTCTGTCAGGCCTCGATCAGCGCTTCGAACCCCGGCTTGACGACGTCATCAATGATCGCCAGTCGTTGATCGAACGGGATGAACGCAGACTTCATCGCATTGATCGTCACCCAGCGCAGATCCTCCAGCGTCCAGCCTGCCTCGTTGACCAGCAGCGACATCTCGCGGGTCAAAGACGTGCCGCTCATCAGCCGGTTGTCGGTGTTGACGGTGACCCTGAACTTGAGCCGCTTCAACAGCGAGATCGGGTGCAACGCAACGGATTCGGCGGCGCCGGTCTGAAGATTGCTGCTCGGGCACATCTCGAGCGGAATACGCCGGTCGCGCACGTATCCCGCAAGGCCCCCGAGAGTCACCTCGGACAGGTCCGCCGTGGCCGCGTGAGCGACATCCACGGAGTATGGCCTGCCGGCAACCATAACGTCGTCGACAATGCGTACGCCGTGACCGAGCCGGTCGGCGCCGCACCACTGGATCGCCTCCCAGATGCTGGGGAGCCCGAACCCCTCGCCAGCGTGAATGGTGAAGTGCGCGTTCTCACGGCGGAGGTACTCGAACGCGTCCAGGTGCCGGGTGGGCGGGAAGCCTGCCTCAGCACCGGCGATGTCGAAGCCCACAACGCCCTCCTCGCGATAACGCACAACCAGCTGCGCGATCTCCGTCCCCTTGGCGGCGTGGCGCATCGCCGTGAGCAGCGCGGTGACCCGGATCCGCCGGCCCGACCCGGCCGCGATCCGCTCGCCGTCGCGGAAGCCGGCATTCACTGCCTCGACCACGTCCTCGAGCGTCAACCCGTCGACCAGATGCAGCTCCGGGGCATATCGCACCTCCGCATAGACCACGCCGTCGGCGGCGAGGTCCTGCACGCACTCGCTGGCCACCCGGTGGAGTCCGTCAACGGTCTGCATGACGACCAGCGTCTGGGAAAACGTCTCGAGGTAGCGCTCGAGCGACCCCGAGTTGGCGCTGTCGCGGAACCAGGCACCGAGTGCATTTGCCTCTTGCGCCGGAAGTCCTTGGTAGCCAATGGACTCGGCGAGCTCAACGATCGTCTGAGGTCGCAGCCCGCCGTCGAGGTGGTCGTGCAGGAGCGCCTTCGGGGCACGCAGCAGGATGTCGTCGGTGAGCACTCAGTCCTCGCGGTTGACAATGTCGGGGCCGAACGCCGGGAGGCAGACGGCGACGTACTCGGCGCCGTCCGGCCCAACGGAGTATCGGACGCGCTCACCAGCGCCCGTGAGGATCGACTGCCCGGCGTGGGCGGTCGTGGGTCCGCCCACGTGATCGACAATGACCGAGCCGGCCAAGACCAAGGTGATCTCGTCGAACTCCGGTGTCTGGAAAGGCTCTGCCCAGTTGGCGGGCGCGATCATGTGGGCGACCGAAACGGCCTCGCTGCCGGTGTTGACCCGGCCCACGTGCTCGTTGATGATCTTGCCGCCAGGGACGGAGATGCGCGTAGGTTCGGTGATGAGTCGAGGCACGCGTTCACAGTAGCGGCAAGTGAGCGCAGGAAGCCTCGGGACGTTGCGCCGTTCAGCTGATCCGTTCAATCACCAGCGGCAACAGATCCGGGCGAGAGCCCTCGGGCGCAATGAAGCAAGCGCCAACCAGCGCCTCGATCGCCCGGGCGAACCGCTCAGGGGTGTCGGTATGCAGCGTCATCAGCGGGTCGCCAGTTCGCAGGACGGCGCCGGGCTTGGCGTGCATCTCGATACCTGCACCGGCCTGGACCATGTCCTCCTTGCGGGCCCGACCAGCACCCAGCCGCCACGCGGCGATGCCGACCTTCAGCGCGTCCAGCTGTGTCAGGACACCCGAGCCGGTCGCCAGGATCTGGTGGGTCTCCCTGGCAACCGGCAGGGTCGCGAACGGGTCGCCGCCCTGGGCCACGATCATGCGACGCCATACGTCCATGGCTCGTCCATCCTTGAGCGCATCGGCCGGGTCGACGTCGCCGCGCCCGGCGCCGGCCAGCATCTCGCGGGCCAGCACCAGAGTCAGCTCCACCACGTCCTGCGGGCCACCGCCGGCCAGTACCTCGACCGACTCGCGAACCTCCAGGGCGTTGCCGGCCGTCAGCCCGAGCGGGGTCTGCATGTTGGTCAGCAGCGCGATGGTGTTCACCCCGGCGTCCTTGCCGAGATCGACCATCGTGCGCGCCAGCTCCCGGGCGGTGTCGACGTCCTTCATGAACGCGCCGGACCCCACCTTGACGTCGAGCACCAGCGCGCCCGTGCCCTCGGCGATCTTCTTACTCATGATCGAGCTCGCGATCAGCGGAATGGCCTCGACGGTGCCCGTGACGTCGCGCAGGGCATAAAGCTTCTTGTCGGCAGGCGCAAGACTGTCGCCGGCCGCACAGATCACCGCGCCGACGTCCTCGAGCTGTTGCATCATCTCGGACTGGGAGAGCTCCGCGCGCCAGCCCGGGATCGACTCGAGCTTGTCGAGCGTCCCTCCCGTGTGACCCAGGCCGCGACCCGAAAGCTGAGGAACCGCAACGCCGCACGCTGCCACCAGCGGCGCCAGTGGGAGGGTGATCTTGTCGCCGACCCCACCGGTCGAGTGCTTGTCCGCGGTCGGACGTGACAAGGCGGCGAAGTCCATCCGTTCGCCGGACGCGATCATGGCGGCTGTCCAGCGGGAGATCTCGCGCCGGGTCATCCCGTTGAGCAGGATCGCCATGGCCAGGGACGACATCTGCTCGTCGGCCACCAGCCCACGCGTATAAGCATCGATCACCCAGTCGATCTGTGGATCGGACAGCTCCTGCCTGCCGCGCTTGGCGATGATGACGTCAACCGCATCAAACACAGCGGCGTCCAAAACTTCAGCCACGTCACTGACCGCCTCTCATGCTTTATGCCGAAACTCAGAATGCGGTATGCCGACTTCAGCTCCGGGAACGGCCGAAGTCAGTCTTCGGTCGCCTCGAAGTCTTCCAGATCGTCGCCACCGAAGGCATCCGGTAGCACCTCGGTCATGGTGCGCGCGCCCGCGGAGGTCATGACCTGGCAGCCGGGTCCGCCGTTCTCCCACAGAAGCTGCCGGCAGCGTCCGCACGGCATCAGCGGGTCGCCGTTGCCGTTGACGCAGGACACCGCCACCAGCCGGCCGCCGCCGGTCAGATGCAGCTGCGAGACCATCCCGCACTCGGCGCACAACGCCACGCCGTACGCAGCGTTCTCGACGTTGCAGCCGGAGACGATGCGCCCGTCGTCGACCAGGCCGGCCACCCCGACCGGAAACCTGCTGTATGGCGCGTAGGCACGCCCCATCGCCTCGACGGCTCTGGCGTGCAACAGATCCCACTCAATGGACGCAGTCTGGGACACTAGCCCGCCTCACCCTTTCGGTACGGCAGGCCATCTGCCGCCGGCATACGAAGTCGTTGGGAGGAAAGGGCGAGCACGAGCAGCGTGGCGACGTAGGGCGTCATGCCGGTGAACTCGTCCGGCACGGTGTCCGAGACGAAGTACAAACCGGCCACCAGAGCGCCCGCGGCAATCGCCACGACTCCCTGAAGCACACGATGTTTGCGGACCTGCCAGATGCCGACACCGATGGTGAGGACAGCAAGCAGAAGCAACATGGCGTGGACCGTGCTGCCACCGCCTCGAAGCTGCACGGCGTCGGTGTAGCCGAACAAGGCCGCACCACCGACCAGGCCGCCCGGACGCCAGTTGCCGAAGATCATGGCGGCCAGGCCGATATAGCCGCGTCCTCCGGTCTGTCCGTCACGATAGATGCTGGCGGCGACCAGAGCGAGATACCCGCCACCCAGACCTGCCATGGCCCCGGAGACCAGCACCGCGATGAACTTGTACTTGTACACGTTGACGCCCAGCGTCTCGGCTGCGACCGGGCTCTCACCGCACGAGCGAAGTCGCAGACCGAACGTCGTTCGCCACAGCACCCACCAGGTCAGCAAGACCAAACCCAGGGCGATCAGCGTCACGATCGACAGGTTCGTGACGAGCGAGCGCAGGATGGCGGCAGCATCGGAGACGAAGAAGATCTGTTTCTTCTCCAGGGTTCCCAACCCGGATGAGACCCCCGGGATGCTGACAGTCGGCAGGGCACCCAGGGAAGGTGACTGGGTCGGCCCACCGCCAGGGGTCCCGGTGAAGGTCCGGGCCGCGAGGTACTTCGCCGCGCCGTAGCCGATGATGTTGATGGCCACACCGGACACGATGTGGTCCACGCCGAAGACGACCGTGGCCACAGCGTGGATGGCACCCCCGAGCATGCCGCAGAACATGGCACCGAGCAGTCCGGCCCACGGACCGTAGTGGTAGCCGAAGAACCCGGCGCCCCAGGTGCCGAGGATCATCATGCCCTCGAGCCCGATGTTGACGACCCCTGCCCGCTCGCTCCACAAGCCGCCCAGACCCGCCAGACCGATCGGCACCGCGAGCCCGATCGCGGCCGCGAGAGCTCCCGAGGAGGCGAGGTCACTGGCGCCGGTCACCACCCGCAGTACCGCGATCAGGAACACCGCAATCACGGCGATGAGGGCGATCCGTGCCGGGCTCAGGCGCGGACGCCGCATAGCGCCGGCGATGACCTGCGCCCCGGCCTTCAGCCCCGCGGTGCTCATACCGGAAGTCCTTCCGCGGTCGGGAAGTCGGGCTGGTCGCTGAGCTGTCTGGCCACGCTGTGCTGCTCCATCCGCAGCCCGGCGCGTCGGACGACCTCGTAGGCGATGACCACAGCCAGGACGATGACACCCTGGATGATGAAGACGAGCTCCGAGCTGACGCCCACAGTGATCTGCAGGCCGTTGCTCTGTTGCTCCAGGTAGGACCAGAGCAGGGCGCCGAAGGCGATGCCGATCGGGTTGTTCCGCCCCAGAAGCGCGATGGCGATACCTGCGAAGCCGAGACCCGGCTGGAAGGTCGTGCCGTAGCTGAAGTCCTGGCCGAACAGCAGCGGCATGCCGACAAGACCGGCTGTTGCCCCGGATAACAACATCGCGATCAGGACCATGCGTTTGACGTCGACACCGCTGGCCACGGCCGCCGTCTCGGAGCGACCGGTGGCACGCAGGTCGAACCCGAACCGAGTCTTGTTCAGGACGACCCAGTACGCGACACCAACCAGCATGGACAGCAGGACGAAACCGTAGACCTTGTTCGGGGTCCCGGGGATCAGGGCGAAGCCGGGCACTCGCGATGCGGTGGGCAGGAGCTTGGTGTTGGTCACGTTGCTGCCGGTGGTCGAGTCCGCGACCTGGAACAGGAAGTAGGACACGAGACCGGTGGCAATGGCGTTGAGCATGATCGTGGAGATCACCTCGGAGACGCCGCGGGTGACCTTGAGCCAGCCCGCGATGCCCGCCCACAACCCGCCAGCCAGCATGGCGATCAGCAGCGACACGAAGATGTTGAGCCAGCCGGGCAACCAACCCTGGCCGGCGAAGACCGCCGCCGCGAACGCGGCAACGCGATACTGCCCGTCGACCCCGATGTTGAAGAGGTTCATCCGGAAGCCGATCGCGACCGCGATCGCGGACAGGTAGTAGACCGAGGCGCCGTTGATGATCGCAACGACCAGCCGGGGCCGTGGAGCAGTCAGCAGCTGCGTCCACACCGCGACAACCGGGTCGCCCGCCAGCAGCAGCACGATCGAGGTGACCACGAACGCCACGAGGATGGCCAGGACGGGCCCGGCCAGTGCCAGTCCAAGCTTGCGCAGACTCGTTCCCTTCATCATCCGGCTCCCGTCATCGCCGCGCCGAGATCCTCCGCAGTCACCACATCCGGGTCGAACTCGCCGGAAAGCTGACCGCGCAGGATCACCCGGATGGTGTCGGACAAGCCGACGAGCTCGTCGAGGTCTGCTGAGATGAGCAGAACCGCGAGGCCCTCGCGGCGGGCCTTCTTGATCTGTTCCCAGATCGCCGCCTGGGCGCCGACGTCCACGCCGCGCGTCGGATGGGCTGCGATAAGGACCCTTGGGCTGTGGCTCATCTCGCGGCCGACGATCAGCTTCTGCTGGTTGCCGCCGGACAGCGAGTGGGCAGTGACCAGGATGGAGGGCGTGCGCACGTCGTACTCAGCGGCGATCCGCTCCGTTGCAGCCTTGGCGCCTGCAGCGTCGACCCAGATCCCCCTGACGTTCGGCTTCTGCGTCTGGTGGCCCAGCATGACGTTCTCCCACAGCGGAGCGCCGAGCAACAGGGCGTGCCGCTGACGGTCCTCGGGGATGTAGCCGACGCCGGCCTCACGGATCTCGCGGGTGTGCCAGTCGCTGATGTCTGTGTCCTCCAGCAGGATTCGCCCGGCAGAGGGATCACGCATGCCCATGATGGCCTCAACCAGCTCGGCCTGGCCGTTGCCCTCGACCCCGGCGATGCCCAGCACCTCGCCGGCCCGGATCGTCAACGAGACATCCTTCACGACGTCAGGTCCCCCGGCGCCGGCGAGGGTCAGGTCGCTGATGGTCAGCACCGGTCGGTCGGTGACCGTGGACTCCTCAGTACTTGGGGAGGGCAGCTCGGAACCAACCATCAGCTCGGCGAGCTGACGGGCGGTGACCGACTTCGGGTCAACGGTGGAGACGGTGATGCCGCGCCTCATGACGGTGATGGAGTCCGCGAGCGACAGCACCTCGTCGAGCTTGTGGGAGATGAAGATGACGGTCAGTCCCTCGCTCTTGAGCTCGCGCAGGTTGTCGAAGAGCTCGTCGACCTCCTGGGGCACCAGCACGGCCGTGGGCTCGTCGAGGATCAGGATCTTGGCCCCGCGATAAAGAACCTTGAGGATTTCGACGCGCTGGCGTATGCCGACGCCAAGGTCAGCCACCAGGTCATCGGGATGGACGTTGAGACCGTACTCGGCAGAGATCCGCTCGATCTCGGCTCGCGCCCGATCGGCGATGCCGTGACGCTTCTCGGCGCCCAGCACGACGTTCTCCAGGACCGTCAGGTTGTCGGCAAGCATGAAGTGCTGAAAGACCATGCCGATGCCCGCATCGATCGCGTCCGACGGGCTGTGCAAGGAGAGCACCGCACCGTCCACCCTGATGGTGCCCTCGTCTGCTCGCTGTGCGCCATACAGGATCTTCATCAGGGTGGACTTGCCGGCACCGTTCTCGCCCACGATGGCGTGCACGGTGCCCCGGCGAGCCGAGAAGGTCACGTCCTTGTTGGCCACAACCCCGGGGTATCGCTTGGTGATCCCCCGAAGCTCGACAGCTGGCGCCGCAGTCGATCCCGCTTCCACAGCGCTCTGGGCAGAGTCGGTGATTGCGCACACTCCTTGCACGAGGCCCGCAACGTTGCGGACGTTGATCCATGAACCGCAGCACAATACGGAGGGGACCCGAGTGGCACGTTACCGCGCCAGCCCGGGCCCCGCGTCTAGCAGGTCACACACACTGGGGAAATCACCTACGGCTTGGTTGGAACCACGATCTTGCCGTCGATGATCTGCTGCTTGTAGGCATCGAGCTTGGCCTTGATGTCGTCGATCTTGCCGCCGGTGGTGCTGTAGCCAACGCCACCCACCTTCAGGTCGTAGACCTTGGTGCCGGCCACGAACTTGCCTTCGGTCAGCGCCTTGATGAAGTCGAACGTCGCGACGTCGACCTTCTTGAGCATCGAGGTGATGATGACGTCCCTGACTGCGGCTGGCGCGGTCAGCGCCTGGTCGGAGTCGACACCGATCGCCATCTTGCCCGCAGAGGAGGCTGCGGTGAACACTCCGCCACCAGAGCCACCAGCAGCGGCGTATACCACGTCTGCGCCTTGCTGGTACATGCCCTCGGCGGCGGTCTTGCCCTTGGCCGGGTCACCGAAGCCCGAGAAGTCCGGCGGCTGGGTGAGGTACTTAACCTGGACCTTGATGGCGGGGTTGACCGCCTTGGCGCCCGCGACGTAGCCGGCCTCGAACTTCTTGATGAGGTCAGTGTTGACGCCACCGATGAACCCGATATTGCCTGTTTTGGACTTCAGCGCGGCGGCCGCACCCACGAGGAACGACCCCTCGTTCTCGGCGAATGTGAGGTTCTCGATGTTGGGTCCGGTCGCATCGGTGGAGTCGATGAGGGCGATCTTCGCGTCCGGGTTTGCCGCGGCGACCTTCTTGACCGACGGTGCGTAGGCGAAGCCGACGGCAACGACATCCTTGTAGCCGGCGTCGATCAGCTGTTGCAGACGCTCCTCGCGCGCGGACTCGGCCTCACCGTTGACCGCAGTGGCCTCCTTCGTGACAACACCGAGCTCGGCCTTGGCCTTGTCGAGGCCGGCAGCGGCGGCGTCGTTGAACGACTGGTCTCCGCGCCCACCCACGTCATAGGCCATGCCGACCTTCAGGCCTTTGGCCGCACTGGTCGAACGGCTGGCACCCGACGTGCTGTCCGTGCTGCTCCCGCACCCGGCCAGCGCCATAGCGACCAGCGAGGCGACGGCAACAATCTTCATCGATGTTCTCAAGGCGCTCTCCCTCGGTATATGCACCCCATCCGCGAAATGCACCGAACGGCGCACTTTTTGTGACTCTACCCGCCACCCAGCGACTCTGCGCGTCGGCTTACCGGGCAGCCCCCGAACGTCTTTTCAGCACCCCTGAGGGGACTTCATCTCACGGTGTCATCCGGGGCGGTGTGCCGTTACGACGCCCAGCAGAAGCCGTGCTCCGATGGCGACCGCCCGCTCGTCGACGACCAGATCCCCCTGGTGCAGGTCGTAGGTCGTACCCCCCGGGGTTCGCGTGCCCAGCCGCGCCATGGCCCCGGGCACAGCCTGCACATACCAGGCGAAGTCCTCACCGCCCAGCGACTGCGCAGTGGGCGTTGGGGCCGCAGGCCCCAGCACCAGCTCCGCGGCGGCGCGCAGCCTCGCCACCAGCGCCGGGTCGTTGACCACCGGAGGCGCCCCTCGCCGGTGCTCGATCGTGGCGGAAACGGCATACGGGCGGACCACTGAATGGACGAGCTCCTCGAGCAGGGGGCCGATCTCCTTCCACAGCTGCGCGTCGAGCATCCGCAGGGTGCCGCTGACGGTGCCCGTCGAAGGAATGACATTCTCCGCACTGCCGGACCGAATGGTCCCCCACACGAGAGCGACGCCGGACCGCGGGTCCACCCGGCGCGAGAGCGCCGCCGGCACGTCGGTGACGACCTTGCCCAGCGCATAGACGAGGTCCTGGGTCAGGTGCGGACGCGATGTGTGGCCGCCACGGCCGCTCAGCGTGATGGTGACCGAGTCGGTGGCCGAGGTGATCGGGCCGTCGCGCAGCCCCACCCGACCCACGTCAAGGGTGGGGTCGCAGTGAATGCTGAAGATGGCGTCAACGCCCTCGATGCCGCCCTGCTCGATCACCGACAGGGATCCCCCGGGCGTGACCTCCTCGGCCGGCTGGAAGATCAGACGCACGCCAAGCCCCTGTGCCGCCAGGGAGTCGGCCTGTTGCTGCAGGGCCAGTCCCGCACCCAGGACCGCCGCGACGTGGACGTCATGACCGCAGGCGTGGCAGACCCCGTCGGACTGCGAGGCGAAGGGCAGGCCGGTCCGCTCAGCCAGCGGCAGCGCGTCCATGTCCGCGCGCAGC